>CAZVBO010000023.1:0-2167 GCA_964625685.1 uncultured Pseudomonadales bacterium | reverse complement strand
CAGTAGAAGGACATTCACCCCGATCGCTAGCACTTGTGCCGGTGCACCAACTTGAATCACAAGATCCAGGTGGAGGTTCTGTAGAAGCAGGCGGTGTGGAGGAAGAAGGGCTAGGTTGGGGGCTACTGGCGGGAGGAGTGGATGGGTATGTAACAACACAAGAGCCAGCTCCCGCACAGCCTGAACAAGTTTGCTGACACTGGTAGCTATATTGCCAATGACAGGCCTGGGTGCCTGTAATAACGCATGAACTGGAAGGAGGTGGATTATTACATAACCCTCCAAGTGGACATTCAGCACTTGATCTACATGAAGTCCCACCAATTTCACAACCACCGGGAATTACACTATAGGTTCCACATTCAGTCTGTCCAGAACAAGTTTGCGCATTTGCTTGTGGGATGAGAGTAATTTGATCTATCTTTGAAAGAAAAGACTTATTTTTTAGTAGTAAAATTGGAGTATCAAAAATACTAGTCTTTTTGTAATAATTTTCAAATGGATTCCCTAAATTCTGGATAGGAGGAGCTTGAAAGTTGAAGTAAAGTGATTGAAGTGCAATTTCTGATAGATACAGATCATTTGTTTGGTAAAACTTGGTACTATTTTCTAAGTCAACGGCAAGGGGAATATCTAAAGTTTGAGTTACTTCATCCCATGTTCCGGCATAAAAAGTTGTTACACTATCATCTAAAATTTGACTTTCTAAATTAGTAGCAAATGGATTATCTGTTTTGTCATAAAAAGTGATGATGATTTTTTTGGGATTAATAAAGGATGGCGGATTTGGGTCATCACTGAGTAACATACCTAAGTAAGGCTTACCAGTCATTGGCAGTATGTTTAATTCTGTCAACTTTTGGGGGACGGTTTTATCAAATGTAGCCGATTTCTCAATTTTTTTATCTGGAATTTTAGAACTGAAAACAATGGTCAGATCTTGATCAATAAACTCAATGGCAGTACTAGAGCCAATAAGTAGTGCTGTTTTTTCTTTTATGCTACCAAAGTTGAAATAATATGTTCCAAACAGAATACTCAATAACGTTACTGCTAGTAAAAAAATATACAAAAACCTCTTATGCATTTCACTTCTCATTGTATAGGAAATAGCCGAAAAAAGAAAAGATGATCAATTACTCAAGTAACGTATACGAGACGAGTTCTCCAGCCATTCTCCAGAGTGATTCATTTTCAGTATTCTTCCCAACCACATCACCATAAATGATCGCAGCTGGATTTGTCTGTCTAATTAGAGTTGTGCCAGGTATGAGTTGTGCTAGCATATTTTGTAGTCCATTCACACCTATGCTCAGCTCGCGATTAATTCCATTATAATCATATGCACTAAACTGTTGTTTGTTAATAAAAATATCCCACTTGAGTCCACCCTGATAATCAAGCGGTCTAGTTAAGAGGACTCCATCTGAACCATCACGATTTTTGTAGGTTTGGACTAGTTCATAAGGTGCAGGCAATCCGGCTGATCCTCCGGGAGGCATTTCTTGAAAGATAACAGTCATATCTGTGTCAATGGCAATATTAGCATCAGCAAATAACTTTGCGAAAACCTGTGGGCTCACCTTACCGAATCTAAAATAATCTACATTTGATCCCAAGACAATAGTGTGTTCTCCAACTTTAAATGTTACTCCTGAATTAATTCCCTCTAGCTCTCCTGGTTCTAATACACGGAAAGTTTCATCTACTATTATCTCAGGGAACACAATTCTTGTTCCCTCCATATAGTCTTTGACATCTGCAGTGAGTACAGGAAATTCGTGACTGATTGTTTGACCATTTACTGTTTCGGTGACAACTAGAGTGTTGCCATTATCAGAGATGACAATGCTTCCCTGGGGAAATTCCACATTTTGTGGAATGACCAATGAAGATTGCTTTAGAGCTTGGTCCGGAGTAACTCCGTTTGCTAAAAGTTGATTGTAGTTTTCTAAATTAAGCAAAAGTTGGTAATTTTGGCTCTTTCCCAAGATAAATTCACCAGAGTTACTTTGAATTCTTTCAAATGTAAATTTTTCTTCTGGCAAATTAGCTGATTCGACGAGCTGTAAGTTGAATGCAATACTTCCATCATCAGTAAATGATAAAGGTTCCACCGGTGCCTGCTCTCCGGGTTCCTCTTCTTCATTAGGATTTTCAAAATCTG
>CAZVBO010000022.1:0-2997 GCA_964625685.1 uncultured Pseudomonadales bacterium | reverse complement strand
CAGTAGAAGGACATTCACCCCGATCGCTAGCACTTGTGCCGGTGCACCAACTTGAGTCACAAGCACCGGGAGGGGGTTCTGTGGTAGCAGGAGGAGTAGATGATGTGGGACTTGGTTGTGGGCTACTTGCTGGAGGTGTGGTAGGATTCTGCCAGGTACAGTTGTTAAAGTCTAATTCTCCTCCCCCTCCACAGGAACTATTTCCACCTCCTGAGGTACACGAGGAATAACTTAAATTTGCACAGTTTTGAACATTTGTGGTGTTACAGACGGTACTACAGTTGCATGTTCCACCATAACCACATGCTTGACCAGATGAGCTTGAAGAACAATATCCACCTCCATCGGAACAACTGCACTGAACTGTACAACGTTGACAACCATAAGTACCGACACAACCAGCGTTGACGTTTATATTCGAGAAGTAGAGGGTGGTACTAAAAGTTATCAGGCTAATGAAAAATAAGAATATTTTTTTAAGTGATAAATTCATAGTCGATTTAGCTCTGAGGGAGAAATAATGTAACCTCCATTTTTTATTATATCTGGATTGTCTGCTGGATAAAGAGAAATATCTGATTTTTTGTCAGTAAGTACTAGAAATAAACTTTGCATCACTAAGTTGGTCTGGGTATATGAAGAAAAATCTGCATTTGATGATTGATAGAGTTTGATGACCAGGTGTTTCCCATCAGGAGAAGTAGGGATTAACCAAAAATTCTCGGTAATTTTATACATGTACTTAGTGACATCTGGTTCATTAAACTGATTTTTGAGTTGTGAAATATCACTCTCCCAATTTTGAAGATCATGCATTTCAATTGTCGTGGGAGGAAAACTATCATCACTATAATTAAAATAAACTAAGCTACTATTGCAACTTGATAAAGCAGCTATTTGAGGTTTGGAGCTATATTGTTTCGTTAAAGGAATGACCACTTCAGTTTGCCACTGATCTTGTACTGATTGATTTGGATTAACTTTATAACTCTCCACTTCCTGTGATTTGAAGGATTCAAGTAGTAAGGGAGCGAATGTATAATCCAAAGTAATTCCTAAGCTTGGCTCAGAAAAATATAATTTAGACTGGAAAAGTTTTTTTTGTTGAACTTGAAAAAACCAGGATAGAGAGGCTTTCTCACAGTTGTTTTTGTTAATAAAAGCGTTACCCACTAAAAACATACCACTTAATAATAGGAGTAGCAGGATAATCTTTAGTAGAAATGAAAAACGAACTGTTTTCACCTCTTAAATAGTAGCAGAAAAATCATCAGTTATGAATAAGACCTTTAGTATCCAGGATAGCCCAATTTGTGAAGTGCATTTGAAGTGACGTGTAATGCTCTATAATCTCCTCCTGGAGAGTTAACACCATAAAACTTATTTTCAAACTCATTATCTGAAACAAAATGAAAGAGAGCCCAGGTAAACAACAGATCTTGTGTAGAATATGGGTCAGTATCAGCGGGCATATAAATGCGAGCTTCATATATGCCAGTTGTTTCATTATAATACCTTAATATATGAAACCTATCATCTTCTCCTGTTTGAACGACATTCTTATTTATTAGATCAGCTTCGTTTCCTCCTGATAATACGAATTGTTCTTTATCAATTGCATATTGACCCTGATTGTACCAAGTCACACTAATGAAAGGAAAATCTTGGGTTGTAAATGTTCTTTCGATTAGTTCTCCACTGGAAGAAAGAATAAACACCTTTCCATCAGGATCCATTTGCATTTGCTCGATCAAATCAGGCATTACTAAATCCCGCACACCATACAAATATTTAGGATCAGGATGATTTAAAAAGTCTGTTTCGCTTGGATGAGCTTCGTGGAATTTTGTTGCGGGGCCTTGATTTGTTACTATTGGAGTTCCATTCTCCCATAAAGCAAATGGACCACTCTGGGCAACCTCCTGTAGCGCTGGAGGTAATTGTTCAAATGCAACAGAACCTTGTTCTAAATTAATTCGGTAATCTGCCTCCACCGGTGCCTGTTCTTCTGTATTAGGGTCTCCTTCAACTGGTGGTTGCTCCGTGGGCTCTTCTGTTGGCTCTAGACCTTGTGCCCAAATCCTATGAGAAACTCCATTCTGTTCTAACCCAAGAAGAGTTCCACTAATGACAGCAAGTGTTTTTAAAAACTTTCTCCTAGATAAATTGAAATTGGGGTTTTCTTGATTGTTCATCTTTCCATAATCTTAAGCAGAAAAAAAGCAAAACTGTAACTAAAAAAATATTCCTATCTTGATAAATATCCTGTTTTATATAAGCCCTCTGTTGTAATATGTATTGATCTATATGCTGCGCCTGGTTGATTTACTCCATAGAACTTATATTCCCAAGGCTGATCAGACACTGTATGGAAAAGAGCTTGAACAAAAAGATTATCTTGTGTGCTTGCTTGATCTGTACTTGATGGCATATAAATACGAGCTTCAATAGTCCCAGTTGCTTCATTGAAGAATCTTAGTATATGAATAAATTTATCTGAAGTTTCAAAAGCAATACCTTTATTAACTAAATCTACCTTATTTCCTCCTGAATTCACAAAATTTGCGATATCAATATCATATTGCTCAAAGTCGTAATATGATACAAGAATAAATGGAAAGCTTTCTTGACTAAATTCTTTTTCAATAAATTTTCCGCTTGAAGTTAAAAATTCTACTTTACCATCTGGGTCTTCTTTCATATGTTCTATTAAATCAGGCATTACTTGATCTCGCACTGCATTTGGAAAACCAGGATGATCAATGAAATCTGTATGTGAAGGGTGAGCAGCATGGAATTTTGTTGCGGGGCCTTGATTTGTTACTATTGGAGTTCCAGGCTCCCATAAAGCAAATGGACCACTCTGAGCAACCTCCTGTAACGCTGGAGGTAATTGTTCAAATGCAACAGAACCTTGTTCTAAATTAATTCGGTAATCTGTCTCCACCGGTGCCTGCTCTCCGGGTTCCTCTTCTTCATTAGGATTTTCAAAATCTG
>CAZVBO010000021.1:0-4040 GCA_964625685.1 uncultured Pseudomonadales bacterium | reverse complement strand
GCAGCTGAGACGCTTTCAGTTTACGGTCAGCAAAGGTCCAAAGATTATTTAAGGTGAAATTAGAAAGTATAGCTGCTTCGATACTGAGTAGAGTAGCCACTAAAAAGCTGGTAATAAAAGCATATTCAAAATCAGGAATCAAAGTTCTGAAGATAGTCAAGCAAATCAATTGAACTAAAGTGCCAATTCCCCCCACAAAGGCAAATTTAAAAATCCGATTATTCAGAATTTCTTGAATACGGACTTTGAAAATATAGAGCAAGGTATTTTTAATATACTCGGCACCCAGCTTTGACTCGCCTTCAGTTCGATCTACAAAGTGAAATGGGACTTCAGCCACTTTAAAGCCTTTGCGAACTGTTTTATGTAAAAAACCGATTTGAAAGGTATAACCAGAAAATCTTTCCGAGTGAAGTTCCGGAGAAATGGCCTCATATACCTTTTTGGTGATAGCTCGATATCCGGTAGTCCAGTCCCGAATTCTAAAATCGGTTAAAACAGTCATGATGATGATATTACCCACCACGCTCAGAAACTTACGATACCAGCCCCAGTCGCTAGGAATACTGCCCCCCTGGATATATCGAGAACCCAAAACCATGTCGTAGCCCTGATTGAGCTTTTCTAAAAAGGCGGGTACCTTGGTGGGATCATGAGACAGATCAGCATCAAATTCAAAAACGGCATCAGCCTTGAGCTGGCCAAAGGCATACTCCATGCCTTTGAGATAAGCACCACCCAAGCCACTTTTCTTGTTATTAATTAAAAGATACAGCTGTCGGTATTTTTTTTGCAGACCTTCCACGACTTCATAAGTTTTATCAGGAGAGGTATCATCAACCACTAAAATACCCATTTGCCAGCTTTTGATTTTTTTAAAGACATCAAGCAAAGCAACAACTACTTTTTCAATGTTTTTGCTTTCATTGTAGGTGGGAATAATGATGATTGCTTTTTTCATTCAGTTGTTTGACTTTCAGTGGCTAACTCGGCCTGAACCATCAGGTCGACTAATTGTTCAAAGGTAACTGAAGGCTTCCAACCCAATTTTTGTTGAGCCTTAGTGGCATCACCAATCAACAAGTCAACTTCAGCGGGTCGGTCAAACTTAGGATTATGCTTATAAACTGCTTCCCAATCTGAGAGACCAGCTGACTCACAGGCCAACTCTAGAAACTCCCTGACGGAATGAGTTTCACCGGTAGCCACCACATAATCATCTGCTACTTCTTGTTGAAGCATCAACCACATGGCTTCCACATAATCTTTGGCATAGCCCCAGTCACGTTTAGCATCTAGATTCCCGAGTTCCACATATTTTTGTTTGCCCAGTTTCACTCGGGCAACTGAGTTGGCTATTTTTCGAGTGACAAATTCTAAGCCTCGACGGGGTGATTCGTGATTAAATAAAATTCCGGAAACAGCAAACATGTCAAAAGATTCCCGATAGTTAACGGTAATCCAGTGGCCATAGACTTTGGCCACTCCATAAGGTGAACGGGGGTAAAAAGGAGTAGTTTCTTTTTGAGGCACTTCCACCACTTTGCCAAACATTTCACTGGAACTGGCTTGATAAAATTTAGCATCAGGTGCGGCTAAGCGAACCGCTTCCAGAATTTTAGTGACCCCCAAGGCCGTGAATTCGGCGGTTAAAACTGGTTGTTCCCAACTCGCTTGGACAAATGATTGAGCGGCCAAGTTATAAACCTCATCAGGCTGAACTTTTTGAATAGCATAGGTTAAGGAGTGTTGATCGATCAGATCTCCGGAGATCAATTCTAAATTGGGATTGTGAATAATACCTTTAATTCGGTCAAAATTTTGAGTGCTGGTTCTGCGAGTTAAACCGTAAACGCGATAACCTTTCTCTAAAAGTAATTCCGCTAGATAGGAGCCATCCTGCCCAGTGATACCAGTAACGAAGGCTTTTTTCATAAAGATCTCCAGTAGTTTACAATTCTTGCTAAGGTTGTTTCGATTGGAATTTGTGGACTCCAACCAAGGGCAGTGATCTTCCTATTATTAGCAATTGCGACTGGGATATCAAGTGGCCGAATTCGAGCTTGATCCACTTCTACTTGAATTTTTACTTGAGCCTGCTCACAGAGCAACTGCAAAATCCGCTCAATACTTTGTCCAGTTCCTGAACCAATGTTATAGACTTCTCCGACTTCACCTTTTTCCATGACCAGAATGTAAGCCCGAACTATATCTTTGACATCAGTAAAATCACGAACTGCCTCTAAATTTCCGACATGAATTTTGCTTTGTTCACCTCTTTCAATTTTGATAATTTGCTGAGCAAAACTGGCAACTACAAAATTGGGTGATTGTCTTTCTCCGATATGGTTAAAAGGTCGGACTCGTAGCACCTTCAAATCATAGGAGTAGTGATAGGAAAGGGCGAGCAAGTCTTGGAGGACTTTTGAAACCGCATAGGGGCTCACCGGTCCCAGCGGATCTTGCTCATTAATTTGATGTGTTGGATCGGCATGGAGAGATGGGTTTTGAATCAAATCATATTCCATGCCGCTCCCGACCACCAGAATTTTGGTTTGAGGACAACATTGTCGAACCGCTTCCAACAGGTTTAACTGAAGTTGAGTATTTTCTTGAATGATTTCTTGAGTTTTATCAAAGCTGGAGCCAACTTCGGCTAAAGCAGCCAGATGATAAATCTGGGCTGGTTGTAATTCTGTAATTAAGGCAAAAGTTTCTTCTTGATCGGCTAAATCAAGTTGATGAATGGAGGATGATGGTAACAAATCAGACACAGAAGAGGGTTTATCACTGGTAGTGGTGACATGAAGGTTTGTTTGACCTTGAGAGAGGAGCGTTTCTACCAAGTGAGAACCGGCAAAACCTGTCCCGCCAGTTATTAAAACCAAAGGTTGAGTGCTATCAGTCATGCTTACTTTCTGTTGCTAGAAATTAGTATAACATCACTTGAAGGATTAATGGATAATGATTAATGGTTCTTGTTTTAAAATATACTTGAATGAGTTGTCCTTGTTCCTTTATGCGACAGGATAAACTCCAGCAGGATCTTTAAAAGACTAAAGATAGAAACCAGCTGTTAAATAAGTAGCTCACTGTTATGTCACTTGAATTTCCAAACGCAACACAAACTTTCTCGTCTTACTCTTTCGTAAATCTCGACGATGCAAAAAATATTAATGTAAACCCGTGTAGCCTGATCGTCTCAGACTCAGTCGTTTCACCGAAAAAGTTTGTTTTTGCTGTTCAATAAACACTCATCACTAGTCTTTAATCAATAAACATTAAGCAGTAATTTGTCGAAATCAAGATTTATGATAGTAGCTGATGAATTAGCTCAATCTGGTAAAATACAATGATCCTTTATGAAAATCAACATTTTAACCCTCTTTCCTGAATTTTTTGAAACTCCGCTCAAAAGTTCAATTCTCAATCGAGCTCAAGAACAAGAGTTGGTAGAAATAAATATGGTAAATATTCGAGATTTTGCCACTGATAAACATCACACTACTGACGATCGACCTTTTGGGGGTGGTCCCGGCATGGTAATGATGGTGGAACCGATTGATTTGGCGCTCGCTTCGCTCGAAGCCAAAAGCCCTGCCTGCGCAGGCAGGCAAAAGCCAAAAGCCAACAAAGTAAAAACGGTTCTTACTTCAGCCCAAGGGAAAATGTTTACCCAGCAACTCGCACAGCAATATGCACAGCTAGACGAACTCACCCTGATCTGTGGCCATTATGAAGGGGTGGATGAGCGGGTAGTGGAACACTTAATTGACGATGAGGTGAGGATCGGAGATTATGTTCTAACGGGAGGTGAGGGAGCTGTTTTAGTAATGATAGATGCCATAGCACGTTTAATTCCTGGGGTGTTAGGCAATGAGTTGAGTAATCGAGATGAATCTCATAGTGAACCTGGCAAGTTGGGATTCCCTCAATACACTCGGCCTGCTGACTATAAAGGTTGGAAGGTGCCAGAAGTCCTCGTTGAGGGTCATCACGCTAAAATTCAACAGTGGCGAGAAGAGCAACGGAAAAAGGAT
>CAZVBO010000020.1:0-4083 GCA_964625685.1 uncultured Pseudomonadales bacterium | reverse complement strand
AATGCTTGATCGCTCAGATGAGCGTGCGTATCTATCATCTTCAGACAGTATAATCCTTTTATGGCGCCCAAAACCATTATTATCACCGGATGTTCCTCGGGTCTTGGTTACCATACAGCCATTTATCTTGCCCAACAAGACTATCAAGTTTATGCCTCAGTTCGTCGCAACTCAGATCTTAATCTTTTTACTCACCTTCCCCCCCAACACCAACCCCGACCTTTCTTACTCGATCTGCGTTGGAGCCAATCCAGGATTTCAAAAATCATCTCCTTACTACCAACGCCACCTGAGGTTCTAATTAACAACGCAGGCTACGGGTTCTTTGGTACCCTTGACACCATTTCAGTCGATCATCTCCAGCAACAACTCGAAGTAAATCTCTATGGAACCTACAAGGTTATCAAGGCTGTCCTTCCCTCAATGAGGTCTCGTCGAGCCGGATTAATAATAAACATCAGCTCCATTCTTGGTTTATTCTCTTTACCAGGCTACGGGCCATACTCAATCTCCAAGTTCTCTATCGAAGCCTTGACCCAGACCTTACGTCACGAAGAAACACCATTTGGTATCAAGACTGTTTCTCTCAATCCAGGATCATTTAGTACAAATTTCTGGAAAAACAGTCAGCTACCCCGCTTAAATTCAAAGAGAACACTTTCTCCTCACCAGCGGTTTAATTCAAACTTAAAAGCATCTTTCGCCAACCCGAGACGTCAACATACACGATCTCACCCTCTCCAAGTTGCCAAAGTAATTAATCAACTTATCTCCACCCAAAACTATCCTGCCAATGTTCCAATCGGTCTTGACGCCCAGTTACTCTATTATCTCCACCGACTTCTTCCAAGACCACTCTTCTTTTGGATTGTTAAAACCATTGCTCACGCCCCCCGTCCTCAACAAAACGCCTAACTCTTCAGTCTCGGAAACAACTGCTCACCTTTAACAACCTGTTTATTTCCAAAAATCTTCATTATTTTCTCTGCCGTTTCTGGCATAAACGGCTGCAGACTAACACCGATGTTCCTTATTCTTAACACAATCTCTTCCAATGCAAAATTCTTATCCCTACCACTCAACTTCCAAATCTCCTTTTGATTAATCAAAGCATTTGTCTGCCTAACCTCATCCCAAATTATATTCATCGCCTTATCAAATTCATAACCATCTAAGGCTTTTGTAATCAAATCATTCCTTCCCTCCCACTTCAAAATCTTATCTTCATCAATTTTAATCTCCAGTCCGTCACACATCGCCATCGTTCGCGCAATCAAGTTTCCCAAGCCATTCGCCAAATCATTCATATAATTCTCCTCAAAACGCTCCTGTGTAAAATCGCTATCGTCAAATGGATTTATTTTGGCCAGCAGAAAATATCTAACCGCATCCGTTCCGTACTTATCTGTATACTCAATCGGATTAACCACATTGCCAAGCGATTTACTCATCTTTTGACCACCTGAAGTAACAAAACCATTTATTAAAATCTGTTTGCTATTATCAAGGCCAGCCGCCATCAACATAGCCTGCCACATCGCTGCTTGTTGTCTCAAGTTATCCTTGCCCGCAATTTGAAACCCTGGCCACCACTGACTGTAATTTTCTAAATCATCAGGCCAACCTAGTGTAGAAATATAATTGACCAAAGCATCAAACCATACATACATTACCTGGCTATCATCACCAGGAACCGGCACACCCCAAGGCATTTTTTCTCTTACTCTGGAAATAGAAAAATCACTAAGCCCGCCTTCTACAAAATTTCTTATTTCTTTAAGTCGATTAGCTGGTACCACAAATTCACCACGCTCCTTATACAAACTCAATAGCCGTTCCTGAAAAGCTGAAAACTTAAAAAAATAATTTTCCTCTTCGATTATTTCTAACTCTTTATTCGGGTGAATCGGACATCTACCATTTTCCAACTCAGAATCTTGTTTCTCAAGCTCACAACCAACACAATACTTGACCCGATAATTTTTCTTGTAAATATATCCATTTTCTTTCACCCTTTGCCAAAACTCCTGAGCCGCCTTCTGGTGGTGCTGATCTGTCGTTCTAATAAATTTGTCATAGGATAAATTCAATGCTGACTTTAACAGCTCAAACTTGCCCGCATACTCATCAACATATTTCTGAGGGTCCATTTTTCTTGCAAGCGCCATCTGGAAAATCTTTTGCCCGTGTTCATCCGTCCCGGTATTAAAAAAGACCCTTTCTCCCAATAAACGATGATATCTGGCTAAAACATCAGCTCTCACTATCTCTAAAGCAAAACCAATATGTGGCTCTGCATTTACGTAAGGTAGAGTCGTTGAAATATAATATCCTCGCTTCATTCTCCTCATATTGTATCTAACCCAACCAACCTTTATCTAGGCAAAACTTTTTTAACCAGGTTAGATATCTTTCCGCTCATTTCATCTGCCCATTGCTCGGCCTTAATCCTATTCAAAGCAGACTGAATTCCTGGATTTCCCATTTGATCAGCCACTGAAGCAATTGTCGCCGAGCTCACCTTCAAATGGTTCTTGATATCCTCATAACTTCTTCCCTTATCTAAATAAACTGCAATTGCTAAACGTTTAGCCATTGCAGTTAACTCCGAACTCGTCAGCAAGTCATCCATCACAATCTTCATCTCTCGAGGATCCTTTATATCCGCCATCAACCCAAAAAGCATCTTATAAATTTGACTCTCAATTGTTCTATTTAACCGCCTGCTCGAAACCTGCATAATCCGCCTTTCTGGGCAGAAATTTACTTAATCAAACTGGCTACTTTATATCCTATCCCAGACCCTACTGTCAACCATTAATAACATGCTCAACCCAACAATCCAAAGAATATGATCAATTCTTACTTCTCTGCTAATTCTTTCTTTAACTTACCACCATTTTTGTATATCTCTAGCGCAACCAAAGCCCCTGTTAATAACCCCATATTTACCAAGTTTGCCAATCCCCAAATTTGTAGATAACCAATCAACACAAACCAAATAGCAACCAACAACCCTCTTCTACTGTTTGACAAAACTAAACTTGCTAAAAACCAAACACCTAAAAATAAAAAAAGAAAAAACAATCCATAACTTCCCGGTAACGGATAATCTGCCACCACCTCAGGATCTACCCATAAAATCATTCCGCCTAAAATAAACCACCAAGCTAGTGTTATGATCGCTGTCATCCAATAGTTCCTAACCATTCTCTCTGGCTTGCTCACATTACTATTCTACTTTAACTCTCCACCACCATCTCCCATGTGCGATAATTAAGCTCATGCCAGAGCAGCTTTCACTAACCCTAACTCTCATCTTCCTTGGTTTTGTGGCTCTCTACCTCTTGATTCGCCGCCAACTTCAACAAATATTTCAAAGCAGGGACGACGACACTCTTATAGAATGGCTAAAAACAACTCAGGGTGATCTTAACCAACTTCAGCAATCACTTACTCAAACACTAAACACCTCCAATCAAAACGTAACTAATACCTTGCAGCAAAGCTATCAACAGCTTCACCAGCGTCTTGATAATGCAGCCAAAGTGATCAGTGAGCTAAAAAATGAAACTGGTAAATTTTCTGAAATTGGACGATCAATGCAAGACCTTCAAGATTTTCTCAACTCACCCAAACTACGCGGCAACCTTGGAGAAACAGTCCTTAACGATCTTCTCAGTCAAATCCTTCCCAAACAAGCTTTCTCTCTTCAACATCGTTTTCAGTCTGGAGACATTGTTGATGCAGCCATCAAGACTCAATCAGGCATAATACCCATTGACAGCAAATTTCCTATGGAGAACTTTACCAAAATGAACCAATCAGACTCCTCAAAGGAGCGCGATCAATACCACCGCCAGTTCATCAATGATGTCAAAAAACACATTCGCGCCATTTCCACTAAATATATTCGCACCGAAGAAGGAACACTGGACTTTGCTCTCATGTATATTCCGTCTGAAACCATTTACTATGACATTGCCGCCACATCTCCCGAGATCCAGGACTACTCTCAAGCCAAGAGGGTCTTACCTGTATCTCCATCCACGTTCTACGCGTTCTTGCGCACTATTCTAGTTT
>CAZVBO010000019.1:0-5461 GCA_964625685.1 uncultured Pseudomonadales bacterium | reverse complement strand
TTTTTTTATTTTTAACTCTAAAAACGATTCATCTTGTTTTCGTTTCTGAAATTCATCCAAAACTATCTTTTTGACTAACTCTTTTTTATTCATATTTTCCTTTTCAATACAGAATATATCATTTATTAATAGAAACTCAATCTTTTAAAGACATATCAATTTTTAACAATGAACTTACTTTTTATGAATTGTTAAATTTTTGGAATCTACTCTATCTGTTTTTCCTCGAAAGTTGTGTTAAAATAGTATCCTCTTTATGGGTGTATAGCTCAGTTGGTTAGAGCGCTGTCCTGATAAGACAGAGGTCCATCGTTCGAGTCGATGTACACCCACTTTTTTCTCAAGATTGATACTGAGTTTGTTTCCGCCACCACCAATATTCCCAGCCCCAGATGAGTATTTTCTGAACTCTGAGCCGTCTCGCCTGTTCTATATTTTGCTTGAGTAATTCTAGATTCATACTCGGTGGATCAGGGTTTTGGTAGTCAACTATGTTTGGTTCCCATGGTTCAGCTTGGAGTTCCGTAATCCAAGTGAGATATTTTTGGCAAACTTGTGTTACCTCTTTCCACTTAGGTCCTCGATACAGTTTTTTCTGCCCTACTCGACCAACAAACTGTTTGGGGTAAATATCTAAACCAAGAATGTCGGCTAAATTGGCTAATTGGGCTACTCTGGTGAAATCAATGGTATTAGCCCACATATTTAAGACCACTCTCCGATGAGATGGATCAAGTTGGCGGACGAGAGCGACTTCTTGTGCTAACAGTCTCAGGGGTAGAGTTACCCTTTCAGGGCCACTGGGATCAAGCGGTTCATTTTCGACTTGCCAATGAGTAATGCAGTCAAAGCTTTGAAGATGTTGAGTTGCTTGAGCTACAAACCTGAGAAGTTGAGATTGGGTTTGTGGGTCTTGAGGGTTTTTGACTGGAATATGATCTGGCCAATAGTACTCTGGCCAGCGAGGAGCTTTGACCCCGATAGTTAGCATGATTGGTTGATTAACTCGTTGACACTGGTGGAGGTACCACTCGGTTTGGGAAAAATCGTAGTGATTGGGGGTGGGTTCGGCTTCGTGCCAATAAACGCCCAATCGGATAATCTCAGGTTTTTGTTGCAGTAAGTCCTGAAATGCCTGATGAGGATCAAGTCCCAGGTAAGTAATTTGGCGAGGAGCAAAGGTGGTACCGAGCATGGAATAAATGTTTATTGTTTATTGATTAATGTTTATTTATTGAACTGTGACTCAGAGAACTACCAATCTTATCCAACACTATGGATCCCGGTTTTCACCGGGATGACAACTTCCGTCGGGACATAATGCACGCATAATCATTAAATAATAAACACTAATCATTAATTATTACTTTCCCCTTCTCATAGTCCAGTTTAACATGGCTATTTTCCTCAATCTTGTGATCGATGATCTTCAAAGCCAACTCGTCTAAAATTTCCCGCTGAATAATTCGTTTGAGTGGCCGAGCGCCAAAAACGGGATCAAAGCCAGCCTCAGATAAATGAGTCATCAATTTTTCCGAAAATTCGACCGTAATATTTCTTTGAGCCAATCGAACTTTGACTTCTTCTAACTGCAAACTGACAATTTCTTTAATTTGATTCTTGGTCAGCGGTTGGAAAATAATGATATCGTCCAAGCGATTCAAAAATTCGGGTCGGAAGTACTCATTAAGCAGTTTGTGAATAACTTCACTTTGTTTGTCTTTATCAGTCTGGTACTCGGCAATTTGCTGACTACCCAAGTTGGAAGTCATAATGATAACCGTATTTTTAAAATCAACCGTTCGGCCTTTACTATCAGTGAGTCGCCCATCATCCAACAGTTGCAACAACACATTAAAGACCTCTGGGTGAGCTTTCTCAATTTCATCAAATAAAATCACGGTGTAGGGGCGTCGCCGTACGGCTTCGGTTAACTGTCCTCCTTCTTCATAACCCACATACCCCGGTGGTGACCCAATCAGCCTGGCGACAGAGTGTTTCTCCATATACTCACTCATATCAATTCGGACCAGTTGGGTTTCATCGTTAAATAAAAATTCTGCTAGGGCTTTGGCTAGTTCAGTTTTTCCTACTCCAGTTGGTCCCAAGAACATGAAGGAACCAATCGGTCGATTCGGAGCGCTAATCCCTGCCCGATTTCGTCGCACGGCATTAGCCACCGCCGTTACTGCTTCGGTTTGGCCTACCACTCGTTTCCCCAATTCCTCTTCCATATGGGCCAATTTCTGGCTTTCGGAGCTGAGCATTTTTTCAACTGGAATCCCAGTCCAACGAGCCACCACTTTGGCAATATCTTCTTGGGTGACTTCTTCTTTGAGAATTTGAGAATCCTGCTGAACTTTAGCCAGTTCCTCTTGAGCTGATTCCACTTCCTTTTGTAATTGAGGAATTTGACCGTAGTTAATTTCCGCCACTCGCTGTAGATCTAAATTTCGTTCAGCTTGAGCCGCTTCTTCCTTGAGTTCGTCAATTTGTTTTTTGGCTTGCTTAATCTTATCAATTGCCTTTTTCTCATTTTGCCAGTGCAGCTCGAGTTGATTTCGTTGCTCTTTGAGTTCTGCTAGCGTTTTCTCTATTTCTTTGAGCCGTTGTTTGGAAGCTTCATCTTTTTCTTTTTTGAGGGCTTCTTTCTCAATCTCTAACTGACGAATTTTTCGATCCAGTCGATCTAATTCAGTGGGCTTACTATCAAGCTCAATTCGAATGGCTGAAGCTGCTTCGTCCATTAAATCAATGGCTTTGTCTGGCAAGAATCGGTCAGCAATATATCGATCAGACAGATTGACCGCTGCCACAATGGCATTATCTTGAATTCTTACACCATGATGAGTTTCGTACTTTTCTTTAATCCCTCGCAAAATGGAAATAGCATCTTCCACACTCGGCTCATCGACCATGACTGGTTGGAAGCGACGCTCCAGGGCGGCATCTTTTTCGATATACTTTCGATACTCTTTAAGAGTGGTAGCCCCAATGGTTCTCAAAGTGCCTCGAGCTAAGGCTGGTTTGAGCAAGTTTCCTGCGTCAGTTGAACCTTCCTGAGCCCCGGCACCGACAATAGTGTGAAGCTCATCAATAAACAGAATAATTTGACCATCTGATTTTTCGATATCTTTAATCACCGCTTTGAGTCGATCTTCAAATTCACCCCGGTACTTACTGCCGGCAATCAGCGAACCCATATCTAAACTTAAAATCGTTTTGTTTTTTAAGGCATCGGGGACATCACTTTCAATAATTTTTTTAGCTAAGCCTTCGACAATAGCCGTTTTGCCTGTCCCTGGTTCACCAACTAATACTGGATTATTTTTAGTCCGACGAGACAGAATTTGAGTGACGCGGCGAATTTCTTCGTCGCGACCAATGACAGGATCAATTTTGCCTTCCCGAGCCAGTTGAGTAATATTTTGGGTATACTTTTCTAAAGCTTGATATTTATCTTCCGGATCACGATCAGTTACTTTTTGGGAGCCGCGGATTTCTTGCAGAGCTGATAAGACCTGTTTTTTATCTATGTCAAAAATTGATTTTACAGATTTGTTTTCAAGTAAAGCTAAAAAGAGATGCTCGGTGCTAATAAATTCATCATTGAGTTTTCCAGCTTCTGATTCGGCTTTTTCAAAGACAGTATTTAAGTCAGTTGAGACATACGCTTTAGTAGCTCCAGAAACTGTAGCCAGCTGTTCTAATTCTTGTTGAACACGATCAGTTATGGTTGGTAAATCGACATTCAGCTTTTGCAATAGTGAGGGCACAATCCCATTGGGTTGTTTGAGTAAGACTAGCAGCAAGTGCCAAATGGAAACCTCGCTATTCTTGAGTTGCCCTGCCAATTGCATGGCGCCTTGAATAGCCTCAAGTGATTTGGTCGTAAATTGATCGGGATTCATAAGTCCTCCGGGTTAAATTTCAAATTCCAAAATCCAAAGCTCAAACAAGTTCCAAAAACCAAACTTCACGTATAGCACAGCACATTTTTGGTTTTCAGAAGAACTGAGATTTGAAAATTGTACTTTGTTTGGTCTTTGGATTTTGATCATTGGAATTTCAGCTGCCGAGGTATTTTCGGCACAGAACTCTTTGATTATTGCTTGTTTTCTATTCTAATAAGACACTGGAAAAATGTGAAGTATCAATTTAGCAGTCAATGATAAATACTGCTAATTGGAAGCGAAAATAAAATAGATTGATCTATAGGGAAAGATATTGATATATTTTGATATATAAATATAGGGTAGTGAATTATAATGATTGTCTTGCTAAGATTATATTATGGAATCGCTTAATTTTATTAGAGACTTAGTAAAACAACTGACTGTTGATAATCCAGCTTCGTTTGAACTCAATAGCTCTACAGACTGTATTGAAAGAGCTAGATTAGTGATGTCTTTGCTACATGATGCTAATATCAAGAAGGAAGATATCATTGTTTATTCTATTCCCGAAGATCCTAAGATTTTAAGTCATAATTTCAGACATGTATGGATTGAGGTAAAAACTGAAAAATTAGACGGCAATGGTTTACCGATTGTATTGGATATGGACGTAATGGATGATATGGTCCCCCGAAGCGGAGATATAACTTACAGAGAAATGAAAATGTTAGCCAAAGCTGGGAATTCAAGATATGTCCTGCAGATTAATTTTTCAACCCTGAGGAATCATTTGCTAGGAAAGGCAGGCTATTTTGGCTCCTAGTTTTATTTGGAATTTGCTTCACATCAAAAAACCCTGTACCAAAAAGATACAGGGTTAAATGTTCAAGTTAAAAGTGTATTTGCTCCAAACAAGGTGATAGAAACTCCACCTAGATATGATGATCATAGGATTTGGTTTTTTCTCCCCGAGTCAGACTCAGGGAAGGGAGAAAGGAGGTCGTGATATCTCCTACCCGTTCTCCTTAGAAAGGAGGTGATCCATCTGCACCTTCCAGTACAGATACCTTGTTACGACTTAGTCCTCATCGCTAGCCTCGCCGTAGAAGAGTCCCTCCCCCTCTTTTAGAGTTGTAGAAATACTTTGTTTTATTCGCCTTTTTAATTGGCTATATGCACTACTGTATTTTTTTATTTGAAGCTCTCTTTTTTGAGCTTCAAGCTTTGAAGCATAAGCTTCATAGTATACAAGTCTCCAAGGTAGATATTTTTTTGTAGAAATATTTTTGCCTTGATTGTGACTTTTTAATCGTTCTTGTAAATTTGTACTAAATCCAAAATATAACTTTTTGGTTTTTAGACTAGTGAGAACATAAAAGTAGTACATACTGTATTGTATCCTACCACCCCAAAAGAGGGGGTTGGGATCATCCGCTTCGGGCGCTGCTAACTTTGCTGGCTTGACGGGCAGTGTGTACAAGGAGCGAGAACGTATTCACCGCAACCTGATGATTTGCGATTACTACCGATTCCGGCTTCATGAGGGCGAATTGCAGCCCTCAATC
>CAZVBO010000018.1:0-5476 GCA_964625685.1 uncultured Pseudomonadales bacterium | reverse complement strand
CCCACCAGCACCGCCTGCCCGAGAGAAATTCCAATCTAAATCATCATCTTTGACCTCAATATCGGTGTCTGCCGGATCAACTAAGGGGAGAACTTCCACTAGGGCAAAGGAGGTTTGACGTAAATTGTCAGCGTTAAAAGGACTTTGGCGAACCAACCGGTGAGTGCCTCGTTCTCCCTTAAGATACCCATAGGCATAAGGTACGTCTATTTCATAAGCCACCGCTTTAATCCCAGCTTCTTCTCCTCGTGACTCTTCAAGTAAGATCGCTTTCCAGTCTTGGCGTTCAAAGAAACGAGTATACATTCGTCTCAGGATATCAGCCCAGTCCATGGCCTCAGTTCCACCTTGACCAGAGTGAATTGATAAAATAGCGCCACTGCTATCGTATTTGCCATTTAAAAATTGATTTAACTCAAGTCGGTTGACAGCTTTTTCCAGAGCCGCAATGGTTTTGTGAAAGTCTGCTTCTAAACTGGCAGTAGATTCGGGGTCTTCTGCACTCAGTGCTTGGAGTGTTTCTAAATCATTTTTGAGTGAAGCAACCGTTTCAATTTGTGCAACTTTTCCTTCCACGACCGATAGCTGCTGCATCACGCTTTTAGCGGTAGCCTGTTGCCAAAAATCTGGGGCTAGGGTTTGCTGTTGGAGCTGTTGTTGCTGCTGTTTAAGTTGGTCTAGCTGGGTAGCCTCCAGTACGGCAGTGGCTTTAGTAAGCAAAGATTCCAGTTGATCGGTTGAAGACAAAGTCATAGCCCTATTATACAGGGAGACTTACTTTTCTGAAAAAGTAAGATCAGTATCTTTTTCCAATAAAAATGAGTTTGTATAAGTAGCAGTTTCAACGGTGTAAGGAGTTGGGGGTAACCCTGGCTGCTTGAGAATGGTAAAGGGAGTAACAGGCTGATCAGTGGTCAGTTCTATTTCGACTGAAGTTGATTGCTGTTCAGGAACGGTTACTAAAAAACCAATCTGAGTTAATTTTTGCCCCTCAGCCGTGACGACTTGATCACTGTCCCAATGATCAATTACTGTGCCATTTACGCTTATTTGGTGAATGGTAAATTGGGGATCCACTAAGAGTCGTTGGTAATTGATGTAGTGCAGTGAGTCCTCATTTTCAGCAGTTAGCGGATTATTATTGGTAAAATTGATGGCCAGAGTGGTGCGATAATCACTCACTGTGAGTTTGACCTCTCGGTAGACGTCTTTATTAGCTTTATTAATCCCGACATTTGATTCGACTAAGTAGAGTAAGGGTTGGTTTGGTAGAGCCCCAGCAAGCTGATATTTAAGGTAAAGGTTTTGGAGTGTTTCATCATTGGAGAAGGCTAACAGATCTTTACTTCTGACGCTCTCTAACAGAATGGTGGCCAGTTCTTGTTGTTGCTGGGAAGTTAATTGAGTGAGCTTAAATTTAAGTTGAGTAAATAAGGCATTCAGAAAATTGGTTTTTTGTTGGCTGCCAGGAAAGAATTCGTCTCGGTCAGCTCGAGCAATTTGATCAACATTATCGCTGGTAACAGCTACTCCATAATCTGGCAGAGGAATCTCACCGGTGATCATCATTATCCGTTTAATGACTGATAAATTGATCGCGATCAGGTTATCGATTGATTGTTCCTTGCCTTGGGCAAAGAAATGCAAAATTTGTTGAGCAGCCATGGGGAAATCAGGATTCCAGTTGGAATCTGGCAGTCGTAACCCGTGTCCCTCACTTAGATATTCGGCTACTCCCGGTGGTGGAGTTACAAACCCCGGAAATTGCCCGTCTGGTTCATAAATATCACTAATAGTTAGATCAGTGATTTTACCTTGATTGAGTTTAATTTTGGCATAAGAACCCATAAAACCACCCGTGGCTCTCAATTCCTGGTTATTTTGCAAGACAACTAAGATGGTATGATCCTGATTCAACCAGTAGTCAACTTGGGGTTCTAAATCGGTTAATAACTGTTGATAACTAAAGAGCTGCTGACAGGTTTGGCCAGCAAACTGCTTGACCAAATGGGAGCGATTACACTCATCTGCAAGTTGATTGACGCATGTTTGGACTTGGTGATAATCAAGAGGTAGCTGCTGAATTACCTCAGTGCTAGTTTGATTAGAATCAAGCAATATCTGACTATAGGTTGTCAAATCTTGTTGAGTTTGAGTTATGGTTTGACTGCAGTTGGCTCCGGTTTCGACTAATTGAAGCGTGGCTAATTGCTGAACAGTCAGCAAGTGAAGAGGTTTAACCAGTGTGTCTAGTCTCTGAATGTGTTGATCAAAGCTAGACAGATCACGTTGTTGAAGAGCACGGTAGGTTTGATGAGCGACCACCCCAGTGGTGACTACCCAAGTGCCGACGGTAATACTAATTCCAGTAGCTAAACCTCGAATGAGTGCTTTATTCATAGGTGATAGTTACTATCTTATCACCTACCTCGATTTGATTGACTATATCCATCCCTTTAATGACTTGGCCAAACACGGCGTGTTTACCATCTAACCAAGGAGTAGCTACATGAGTGATGAAAAATTGACTCCCACCAGTGTTGGGCTGTCCCGTATTGGCCATGGAAACTACCCCCGGTTGATTGTGCTTGAGAGAATTATTAAATTCATCCGGGATGGTATATCCAGGACCACCGGTGCCCCACATGGCTTTTTTGGATTCGTCTTTGGTCAGCGGATCGCCCACTTGAATCATGAAGTCAGGTATGACTCGATGGAAAACGATCCCATCATAAAATTTGGCTTTGGCTAACTGCAGAAAATTGTCAGTAGTGATGGGAGCTTGATCCCGATAAAGCTTAATAGTGATATCACCCTTCGTAGTTTCGATAGTAGCTTGAGTAGCTGCAATCGGTTGGCGGTTGGTAGTATCGACTACAGTAGAGTCATGAAGTTGCATAGTTTGTCCTTGGGCCGTGACAGAGTCATCGGGATGATTAATAGAATCTGATTCGAGGTTACCAATGGTCGAGGTTTGCTGATCTATTTCGTCGGTGGGTAGGCCCAACTTATTGGTTGATTGATCTGGATTGGTACAACCACTAAAAGTTATCCAACTTAAGCCGACTACAAACATTAGCATCCATTTTTTCATACACAGGAGTATAGATGACCTAGCCTGAAATTGCTATAATAGTTTCGTGAAATCGAATACACCTCATCTCTTTATTCTCCATGGTTGGGCGGTTGATCAACTGAATCAACAAAAATGGTTGCCATTAATAACAGCTTTAGAGAAGCAACAGATTGAATGTACCTTTTTGCCTATCCCGGGGCTATCGGCTCCGTTAGAAGAAGTCTGGCAGTTAGATGATTTTGTCAAATGGCTTGACCTTCAATTGGCGGGCGAAAAAGAAGTGGTACTGTTGGGACATTCTTTTGGAGGACAAGTAGCGATTCGTTATGTGAGCCTGCATCCAGGTAAAGTCACCAAATTAATCTTAGTAGATAGTGCCGGGATTCGGGATCACAGTCTCAAAGCTACTCTAAAAAGGAAGGTATTTTGGCTGATGGCTAAAATGGGGAAGGTTTGTTTCAACTTTGCTCTGGCCAGAAAGATTCTTTACAAAGTAGCTCGAGAGCGTGATTATCTTAACTCACCACCGCTTTTAAAAAGGACAATGTCACTGGTGCTAGATGCCGAAATTACCTCAGATCTTCACAAAATTGATTGTCCTACCTTGTTGATTTGGGGGCGAGAGGATACTGCCACTCCCTTAAAAAATGCCTATCTAAAAGCAAAACTGATTCCTCAAAATAGATTAAAAATTATTGATGGAGCTCGACACTCACCTCAGTTCACGCATGTTCAGCAGGTGGCTGAATTCGTTGCTGAATTTGTGAGAGAATAAACAGATGTTTAGCTGGTTGATAGGACTTATGGGATCGAGCTTACTGGTGATTTTTCTGATCATCAGATGGTTACGGTGGTTGGCCATTGTTCAACAAAAAGAGTATCGTGCTGATCGATTAGTTACTTTTCTCAACAGTCCCCAAGGAAAGAGTGATTTGCTGAGAGTTTTCCCTCATCGAAGAGATTTTTCGCGGACTGGTTTGAAACGACCAGTTCGAACGACTCGCTTGCTAGTAGTGCTGATGACAAGTTTGGGGGTGATGCTACTCTGGTTAGGATGTTGGTTGATGATAGCTATGAATTGGGGAGGTTGGTTTGGATTTCTTATCACCACTTGGTTGGGTATGCCACTGGTGGTAATACTCTCCATTGTCCCCTCAGTGGTGGTATCCCAACTAGCAGTTTCAGCCACCTTAATTCAAGCCAGTCGAAAAGTCCAAGCGGCTCATCCCTACATTATTGGAATTACCGGTAGCTATGGGAAAACTTCTACTAAACTTTTATTAGCCCATGTTTTGTCAAAGAGTAAAAGTGTTTTTGTTACCCCTCGTTCTTATAACACTCGCTACTCAGTGGCTCGATCAATTTTAAAAAATTATCGAAATCAATCGTTAATGATTTTGGAGTATGGTGCCTACCGTAAAGGGGAAATCAAAGTCTTAGCCAAGTGGTTTGGGCCCAGCATGGGAATTATTACTGGTTTAGCGCCTCAACATTTGCGGTTATTTGGAACAGTGGAAAATATTATTGCCGCCAAAAGTGAATTGCTCAAAGCTTTACCAACTGATGCGCCTGTTTTTTGTAACGCTGAAGACTTAGGGGCAGTTGCAATTTGTCAGGCAGCGCAACGGGAAAATTTTATTGCATACTCAGGTGAGAACAGTAAGATAGACATCACAGACATGGGATTAAATGACCATGGATTACTGTGGGTAAAATGGCGATCTCACTTAATTCAAACTCAGCTAGTGGGACAACACTACTTAAGTGCGGTTTCAGCGGCAATTGCAGTTGCCCTTTACTTTCAACTCAGTGAAACCCAAATTATTGAAGCTGTAACTAGTTTTGAACCAACTGATTCATTCGTCAATCTAAAAGTGGGAGTTCATCAATCACTGATTATTGATGATGGCAAAGCGACTAATCCCACTGGATTTCGGGCAGCACTTGATTTGTTATCAACGTATCATGCCCGCGGAAAACAAACTTGGTTAATTACCGCTGGGATTATTGATTTAGGGGAAAAATCGGTCGAAATCCATCATGGCTTGGCAGAGACCGCTCGAAAAGTAGTTGATCGAGTAATTTATTTAGGACAAGATGGACGATCGGAATTTTTAGAAGTATTTGGAAGTGATTTTATTGGCTTAGATAGACAAACCGATTTGGATTGGACAGAGCTGACTTCATCCACGGTGATTTTGATTGAGGGAAAAGTTCCGCAGTGGGTTTACCAAGAATTAGGAGTAATTGCCAAATGAAACCATTATTCAACAGTCTGGGATCCAATTATAACTGGTCTTTGTCCCTGTTAGCACTTCGTCAACTTATTTGGCCTGAAAATCATGAATCTCAACATTTTGCCAAACAACTCAGCACTCAATTTACAGGAGAAGCTACTTT
>CAZVBO010000017.1:4146-7044 GCA_964625685.1 uncultured Pseudomonadales bacterium | reverse complement strand
ACTCCGTCAACTTATTTGGCCAGAAAATCACGAATCTCAACATTTTGCCAAACAACTCAGCACTCAATTTGCAGGAGAAGCTACTTTAGTCTATAAGGGTCGAGATGCCATTGAATATGGATTGCGGGAAATGGGGATTGGTGCGGGTGACGAGGTTATCACGCAAGCCTTCAGTTGTTATGCGATTGAAGAGGCCATTGTGAGGGCTGGAGCAACCCCACTTTTTACTGATTTGGCTCCACAAAAACTTAACCCCGCAGTGGCTACTGTAGAGAAAGCGTATAAAAAAGCCAAGCGGCCAAAAGCTGTTTTAATTCAACATACCCTAGGTATTCCGGCGGATATTAAAGCTATCAAAACTTGGTGTCAACGGCACAGATTGTTGTTGATTGAAGATATTGCTCAAGGGGTTGGTGGGACGGCTGATGATGGAACTTCAGTGGGATCATTTGGTGATGTAGTTATTCTGTCTTTTGGCCGTGACAAGATGGTGGATGCGGTGTCTGGAGGAGCTTGTATTATTCGACATACAGTTTCAAACACTTCTCCTGCTCCTAAAGTTGATAGTGCCTTTCCCTTGCTTCTTTTGTGGCAAGACATGACTTATCCCGTCTTAATGTGGCTGATTCGTCATACTCATCAGGGGCTGATTGGCCAAGGTTTGTTTCAAGTTTTGAAACAGATCGGCTGGTTTACTTCTCCTGTTAAAACTCAAATTCCCCACATTACTTATTTGCCTTCCGCTTATGCTGCACTCGCAACCTATCAGTGGACGGGATTGTCCGATCAAGTTTGGCACCGACGACAATTGGCACAACAGTACCACCAACAGCTTGAATGGCAGAAAGGTCAGATAGAAGCAGTGGTCTCAGTTGAAGAGTTAACCCAGGCTTCGAATTTGCGTTACTCCTTGTGGGTCAAAGAACCATCGGCACTGATTCAGTACTTGGCAAAACATCAGATATATATTTCTGATAGATGGTATCGTCGACCCATTGATTGTGGTTCCTTAGGTTGTCACACCTTATACCAGGCTGGAAGTTGCCCCCGGGCTGAGGAGCTAGCAGAACACCTTGTCAATTTACCCACTCACCAGGAAATTGATTCAAGCGATGTCAAACGAATTTGCACGCTGATTAATAAGTATTTTGCTCAGACGCCATCATGACATACCACGTTAGACCGATTCAACAAAAAGTAGAGTGGGAACAGTTTATCGCCACTCAGGCTGATGCCAATTTTCTCCACTCATGGAATTGGGGAGTTTTTCACCAACAGTTGGGGAAGCCAGTGTATTATTTAGGGTTGTTTGATGAAGCTGAGAATCAAGTTGGGGCGGCCTTGGGGGTAGTGGAAAGTGCACGGCGGGGAAGATATCTAACCATCGCCGGTGGTCCTTTAATTGACCAGTGGGCAGAGAATCCTGACCTAAAAGAATTATTAGCCGCCTTTTTGATAGAATTAAAAAAGATTGGTCAAGCAGAGAAATGTCTGTTTATTCGCATTCGTCCTCAAATGATAGACACCCCAAAAATCCAAGGGGTCTTTCAACAACTAGGATTTTTGGAATCACCAATGCATGTAACCGCTGATTTGACGCTGCAGCTTGATCTCACCAAAAGTGAGGAGCAACTCTTACAAGAGATGCGCAAAAATACTCGCTATGAAGTTCGAAAAGCAGATAAGTTAGGATTAACTGTCACTTTTTCCCAAGATCCAGCCGAGATCCAAGCTTTTTATCAACAGCAGGTAGAGTTGGCGGAGAAACAAAACTTTGTTCCTTTCAGCTATCAATTTTTATATCAACAGTTTTTAGCTTTTGTTCAAGATAATCAGGTTGTTTTGGTTCATGCTTGGAATAAGCGGCAGTTGTTAGCGACTGCTTTTGTTATTTTTTATAATGGTGAAGCCGTCTATCACTATGGTATCTCGACTCCAGAAAACCAAAAGTTACCTGGTAGTTATGCTTGTCAGTGGGCAGCGATTCAAGAAGCTAAACGACGTGGTTGTAGCCGTTACAATTTTTGGGGGATTGCCCCACAAGATCAAACTCACCATCGATTTGCGGGCGTATCTTTATTTAAACGAGGCTGGGGTGGCAGTGAAGTTCAATATCTCCCGGCTCGGGATTTACCCTTACACTGGTTGTATACTTTGACTCGTAGCTTTGAATTGATTCGTCGAAAACTGAGACATCTTTCCTAATTAAGTCCGGCTGAGTTGGTAGCTCTTCAAGTACTCTAAGAAAATAACCGGGGCATCTTCTACCAAAAATTGTTGAAACTCTTGATAGATGGCTTTGCGTTCTGTTTCATCGAGAGTTTGACGACCCTTTTCCAAGAGGTTATCGATTCGTGTATTTTTATAGCCAATAAAATTTCCGGGTTGATCCGAATGCCACAGATAATATTGATCAGGGTCAGCTGGAATTTTTTGTCCCATCAAAATAGCCTGAAAGTCATTCGTGTCAGGATAGTTAGAAATTTTAATGGTGACTTGGATTTTAAGATTTTCACATTTGGCTTTATCTTCAATGGTTTTTTCATCCAGGCAAGCGGTAGCTGCATGTTCTCCAAAGGCTTCCCATTGCCGTTTTAGATCTTCAGCTCGATCGGCATAATTGGGAGTAGTAGTCAGCGAAAATTGAAGTGGTAACTCAGGAGAAGTGCTTAAAATTCGTTCGGTGGCTCGATCCAAGTCATAGTCGTAGGATTTGGATCCATCGAGATACGCCCAAGAAGTGGGATTAATAGGACTGGCTGCTCGGGACTGATCGGCGGGTTTTTGTAAAGCATAGTAGAGCGCTTGACGCACATTTTTGATAAAGAGGGGATCATTTAAATTGAAAAAGACAGCTAAATAGGCATCAGTTGAAAATGATTGCTCCACTTGAACATT
>CAZVBO010000017.1:0-4046 GCA_964625685.1 uncultured Pseudomonadales bacterium | reverse complement strand
TACTCATCAGGTAACTTGAACACAATATCGTTTTGGGTGGTGATGGTTTCCACATCATTGAAATTATAGCTAATATCTGCCGGCGTTAATTCTTTCCCATCCTGCCAGCGAAGATCTTTATTAATCACGAATCGGTAGGTGAGTCCGTCATCTTCTACGGTCCAGCGGGTGGCGATGGCAGGAGTGGCACTACCGTGTTCATCGAGTGCAGTTAAACCACTACTAATCAAGGTTTGAATAGGCAGAGGCAAAGTATTAATGGTGTAGTCACCAACCAAACCAATATAAACTCGCTTTTTGGCCTCAAAGGTATTAGCCAGTAAAGGAATAAAGAAGGAAAAGATGAGAATGGCCAGAATAATTGAGCCAATAATCCATTTCCCATGTTTATTCCAAAAGGCGCTAAAATACCAGTAAAACTTTCTCATGTTGTTAGAGTGCCAGGTTGGCAATGCTCAACCCGATAAACAAGACTATCCCCACAATTGTAAAGTAAAACATTACTTTTTCTAAGCCTCGCTTGGTATGGTAAGTTTCGCCACCGCCGCTCCAGGTAGTGCCAAAGCCGGAGCCTTGAGCCTGCAGGAGGATGGACACGGTTAACATAATCGATAAAATAATTTGGATGATAAGTAAAAAGGTTTTCATAATTATTTAGCCACGGCCTTAGCTCGTGTTTCCCGAATCACATTGACGGTAACAGTACCAGGATACGTCATATTTTCTTTAATATCATCTTTAATTTTCATCGCCAAAACCGTCACATCATCATCTTTCGTTTGTTCTGGTTCCAACAAGACTCGGACTTCTCGACCTGCTTGAATAGCATAGGCTTGTTTAACGCCATCATAAGAAGTAGCGATGGTTTCCAATTGCTCTAGTCGTTGGACATACTCGTCATAGTTTTCGTAACGGGCACCGGGTCGGGCGCCTGAGATAGCATCGGCGATATAGACAATCATTTGTTCAGGACCGCTGAAAGGCTCATCTTCATGGTGTTGTGCAATACAGTCGATAACTGGCTGTGGCATGTTAAATTTCTTGGCAATTTTGATACCAAGCTCGACATGGCTCCCTTCTTCATCTTGGGAAACTTTTCCAATGTCATGAAGCAAACAACCCAGCTTGACAATATTAACATTGGCTCCCAGTTCGTGGGCCAATTTAATGCCAATTTTGGTTTCTTCGAGAGTATGACTAATTAAATTTTGCCCATAAGAAAAACGAAACTTGAAGTGACCTAACATCAACATCAATTCTTGAGGTAAGTTATAGACTCCAACTTCATGACAAAGTTGTTTGCCAGCCTCGAACATGATTTTATCAAGCTCAGTGCGGACTTTTTCTACGACTTCTTCAATCCGAGAAGGCTGAATTCGCCCATCTTTGATTAGTCGCTCAAGAGCAATCCGAGCTACTTCTCGACGGACTGCGTTAAAGCAAGATAATCGGACTTCGGTAGGGGAACTATCTAAATCGAGATCAACTCCAGTAACCTTTTCAAAAGTGTGAATATTGCGACCGGATTTACCAATGATTTTTCCTTTAATTTCTTCAGAAGGAATACTAACCGTGGAAACGGTATATTCGGGAACATAATCCGTAGCACCATGCTTCATGGCATCGACTAAAATTTCCCGGACTTTTTCATCGGCTTCAGTTTTGGCTTCTTCCTGTTTTTGACGAATCAATTGGGCCATTTCTTTGGAGAGTTTTTTCTCCATGCCTTCAAAGAGAGCAGATCTGGCCTCATCAGCGGTATAACCTGAAATTTTTTCTAAACTATCAAGGGCTTTTTGGCGTTGTTGCTTAACATCTTCCCGAATCTTTTCAATATCATGCTTACTTTGTTCCAGCGCTTTGTCTTTTTGGTCTAGCTGTTCTAATCGAAAATCGATCTTATCCAATTTGTTATCTAGAGACCGTTGTTGATCTTCCAGTTGGTGATTCAGTTTCCGAGCGGCTTCTTCGGCTTGGCTTTTGATGGCTAAAGCTTCATCTTTGGCTTCAACAATAATTTCCCGAGCTTTAGCTTGGGCTTCCCGCAAACTACTTTGGGCCTCTTCATCCAGCCGCGGACTAGACACAGTTCTTTTTTTGGGTAGCTGCTGCTTCGGTTTAGTCGCTTTGGGTGGTCGTTGAGGCTTATTATTGGATGGTTTTTTGACGGTTGGTGCGCCAGCTTTCGGCTGATTGGCGGCAAACAGCGTCGATAGATTGGTAAAAAATGACATACATCTCCTTGAATGCGATATGTCACCAGTACCAACAAAAACAACGAAATAGGCTTGATTTATTGAGACAGTGAAAACATGACCCCTACCGGGGAGTTCTCTGGGATTGAGTCGTGATGTCCTTCAAGTGAAGTGATCATAACTAATTAATACTCCTAAACATTCTAATCGTTTGTTATTGTTAAATACTGATGACGAAATAAACGTCTACCTGCTATTGTACTGGTTTTGGGGTTCCGAGTCAATTTCAATAGCAGGCTTTGCTTGAGTTTGCTAATTACTTAATTTTATTGTCTTCTTTGATTTTTTCCCAAATTTCGGCTTCGATATCTTTCATCACTTTGGGATTGTCTTTGAAGTATTGCTTGGCAGCTTCACGGCCTTGAGCGATAACCTCACCTTTATACTTATAGAAGCTCCCGCTTTTTTCAATGACTTCGTGTTGTGATCCAATATCGACCACATCCCCTTCTCGGGAAATGCCATTTTCGTCCATGTCAAACTCAGCTTCTCTAAAGGGTGGAGCGACCTTATTTTTCTTGACTTTAACTCGGTGGCGGCTACCTACAATTCGATCTCCCTCTTGGATATTACCGATTTTACGGATGTCTAGTCGTTGAGAAGCATAGAATTTGAGGGCATTACCGCCAGTGGTAGTCTCTGGGCTGCCAAACATGACTCCAATTTTGGAGCGGAGTTGGTTGGTAAAAATAACTAAGGTTTTGGTTTTATTAATAGCAGCTGTCAGTTTCCGCATGGCTTGAGACATTAACCGGGCTTGAACGCCCATTTGAGAATCACCCATCTCACCTTCAATTTCTGATTTGGGAACTAGAGCCGCTACGGAATCAATCACAACAATGTCCACCCCACCTGATCGGATTAAAGTTTCGGCAATTTCTAGAGCTTGTTCGCCATAGTCTGGCTGAGAGATGAGAAGTTCATCAAGATTAACTCCAATTTTTTGGGCACGAAGTGGGTCAAGAGCGTGCTCGACATCCACAAAGGCGGCGGTGCCACCACTCTTTTGAACATTCGCAATGGCGTGCAAACAGACGGTAGTTTTACCGGAAGCCTCTGGCCCATAAATTTCGACAATTCTGCCTTTGGGGAAACCACCGACTCCGAGAGCCAGATTGAGGGCGAGAGAGCCAGTTGAAACAACGGGAATAGTGGCCATATTTTTGAGGGATTCACCCATCTTCATCACTGAACCTTTGCCAAACTGTTTTTCAATTTGCTGCATGGCAATATTGACGGCTTGGTTGCGAGCGCCTTGATCAGTGACTTCAGCGGTTTCGCTGACTTTAGTTTTGGTTTTGGTCATAGAGGTCCTTTCTGTAAGTGTCTCTGTGTTTGGGTTTTATTTCCGCCCGAGGCGGACCAGCCTTGGGCTGGCTTTCCTCTTTCTTAATTATTCATTACTGCTCTTAGCGTAAAATACGTTTCTTTTTAAATATATGCAACATCATTCATGAGTCACTTTTGCTCTCAGTCTACTGTAAATTTGGAGGACTGACTAGAGAGAAAATTAAGGGACATATATGTTTAAATTTACCCAAGTTTAACAGCGAAAAGTTAATTTTTGATGAAATGAAAGTAAGAGGGACAAACGAGCACTAACTTTTTGAGGAAAACTGGTACAATAGGGGAGTTAATGGTTAATGGTTAATGGTTAATGGTTAGAGAAAGGTCTACGCTGAGTTGAGTAAAAGTTTACGGTGAGCGTAGCGAACCGGGGTGTAGTTCAGATGGCTAGAATACTCGCATGGGGTGCGAGTGGTCGCAGGTTCGAGTCCTGTCACCCCGACA
>CAZVBO010000016.1:0-10609 GCA_964625685.1 uncultured Pseudomonadales bacterium | reverse complement strand
GGGGTTGGTGTGGGACTGGGTGATGGTGGTGGAGTATAACTGGCGGTACTACAGGTGCCAGACACTCCATATTCGTCAGCTCCAATATCTAGACCACTGCTTGGTCTGGTTCCACAATCAACGTCTTGAGTCACTGCACTCAGGCTGATCCCAGCATTGATGGCTGGACTACCAGATTGAAGGTGATAATCTGAAGTAAATAAGGGATTCCCAGTAATGGCATTACTGCCACTCGAACCATCACTATTAAATAAGTTGTGACTGACAGTAAAATTCTGAAGATTTCCGCCAGCCACATTGATAGCACTGCCATTATTGGAAAAAATGTTGTTCCGTACTTCCCAATTATGACAAGGGTGTCCTCCATAGGCTTGAAAAGACATGGCCCCGTGATTGCCCACAAGCGTATTGTTATAAAATTTATTACCGGGCGAACCGTAACAGACCAAGCCAAATCGAGAGTTATTGAAAGCTATGTTGTTTTTTAAGACCATATTAGCATTATCATCACGGTATTCTTGCCCATTATCAGTATCAAAGTCAGGCCCTTGTCCATAGTTAATAGTTTCTAAGGCATCAACTGTCCGAGAAATTTTATTACCATCGATGGTGCAGTCCCAACAATTTTCCAGTTCAATTCCAGTTCCTTCTCCACCAATATTGGTGACCGTGTTGTTGAGTACTCGGCAACGGTGGACGGGCTTGCCAGCACCATCACAATCAATACCCATTCCTTCTCCATCTCGAATGACATTGCCGATAATGGTGGTATCTTGAGCGACTTGCATTACCCAAATACCTCGTTCGGTATAGCCATAGATGGTATTGTTTCGATAGGTATTGTGATGACTAAACCCAAATTCTTCTTCAATCCCATCTCCAACTACATTTCGCCCATTTAATTCACAATTTTCAACCGTGTTATGGTGCCCCTGAAATTGAATCGCACCCTCAATATAGCAATTTTTGACCGTAATATAACGTACTCCACTATCCGGATTATTGGGTGAGGTCCAAGTATCATCCCATCGTCCTCGCAAATTAATGGAATAGTTACGATCTCTCATAGTTGAGATCATTCTGAGTCCATCAATCACAATATAGCCAAAGTTTGTTTCTTGAGCAGAAATAGTTTCATCTCCTCCAGAATTAACCGTTACTTGTCGGCTGTTACGAGCTTGAATGGTGATCGGAGCAGAGGGAGTTCCACTTCTGACCAAATGTAAGCTTTCATAGTAGGTGCCATTCTCAATCAAACAGGTATCTCCTGGTTGGGCGGCATTAATACAGGATTGAATAGTGGAATATGTTGATCCAGAACCACCGACAGTATAGGTAGCGGCTTGGACAGACTGGGCAAAGAGTAAAGAGCCCCCAGACAATATGAGGGCGAGAAGAATTTTTTTCATCATAATTTACGAAGACTAATTATCACTTTTTTAGTGTAAACAAAAAAAAACTGGTGGTCTAGTTGGAAATGGACAGAAAAAGTTTAAAGATGAAAGAACAAAGAGAAAAGTTAAAAACCAAAAACCAGAAGCCTAAAACCAGAAGCCAAAAGCCAAAAAAGTTACCAGTGACTAGTTACTAACCAGCAATCACTAAACAATAACCAATAAACACTATACAATAGTCCTATGCCAGAATTACCAGAAGTGGAAACTATCCGCAGTCGGTTTGCCGAACTCTTACCGGGAAATGCTTTTACGGAAATGAAAGTGCATCGTCAGAAAAGTTTTGACGGAGATTTTTCTCTGATTCAACAACAACCAATTGTGAGTGTTAATCGACGGGCTAAAATTCTTGATTTCGAATTCCAAAATCAATTGCATTTGATTACGCATTTAAAAATGACTGGACAATTGATTTATGTGAGCCCACAAGGTCGGATTGGGGGTGGACACCCTACTGCTGATTGGATTCATGACTTGCCCAGTAATCATACTCGCATTGAATATACTCTCGATAATGACACTCATCTATATTTCAATGACCAGCGCCTATTTGGCTGGATGAGAATTATTACACCGGATGAGTGGCATCAGATTGATCAGAGGTTGGGGCCGGATGTGATTGATCCGACTTTAACTGCTCAAGACTTATATGCGACTTTTCAACGGCGAACTATCCCTATTAAACAGGCCATTATGAATAATGACATTATGAGTGGAGTGGGTAATATTTATGCTTGTGATGCTTTGAATGTGGCTAAAATAAATCCTTTTCGATCTGCCAACTCACTCAGTTTTGAAGAAGTGGATCGATTGTTGGCTGCGTGTCGGAGTGTGATTTTGCAGGGTATAGAACTGGGTGGAACCACGACTGATGGCAAGTATGTGAATGTGGATGGTTTTGCGGGTGGCTATCAGAAAGTGGTTCGTGTGTATGGAAGAAAAGGTGAGGCTTGTTACAACTGTGGAGGGACGATTGAGAAGGCAACTATTGGTGGCAGAGGAACGTATTATTGTCCGATTTGTCAGAAGTAACAGCAATAAAAAATCTCCTCTTGTTAAAGAGGAGAAGTCTGGTGCTAACCAGACAGAGGTGTTTAAGTGCAGTATGCGGTTCTCCAGATTCCTGCTTCCGCAGGAATGACAAAACCAATAGTTTTTACTGAAATTGAAATAATTTCTTCTCAAAATCCTTGATTTTAACTCCCTCAAATTCAATGCCTTCTGTTTGTAACATTTGTCGTTTTTTTTCAATAGTTTGTCCAGTCATGTAACCCATAAAACCACCAATCATCCCATTGGTTTTGACTACTCGATGACAAGGCACCTCAGGAGCATAGGGGTTGTTTTTCATGGCAGTGCCGACTGCCTGATAACTTTTGGTGCCTAAACTCTGGGCAAGGGCTTTATAGGTAGTGACTTTGCCGGCGGGGACTTTTCGCAGTTGTTGATAGACTCGTTGGGCAAAAGCAGTGGGTGCTTTCATTAATTAAAGTGATTATTTTTATTCAAAATCTGGTGAGTAGCTGTGACGATATCATGATGAGTTAGCTGATATTTCGTTAATAATGCATCAGCAGCACCAGATTCTCCAAACGTGTTGTTAACGCCGATCATTTTTAGAGGAACGGAATAATGTTCGGCTAAAAATTCGGCTACAGCTGAACCCATTCCTCCGGCTTTTTGATGTTCTTCAACTGTCACGACTTTACCCGTTTTTTTGACACTGTTTAAAATAGTAGCAGTGTCGAGAGGTTTAATTGTATGTAGATTAATCACTTCGGCACTGATGCCACTTTCTAGTAACTCATCGGCAGCTTTCATCGCTTCTGCTACCATCATGCCACAAGCGATAATGGTTACGTCTTTCCCCTCTTGAAAAATTTGAGCTTGACCAATCTCAAAAGGGGTTTTATCAGTCGTTAATTTTAGGGGTGAGTAACGAGAGGATCTTAAATAGACAGGTCCGATCATATTGCCTACAGCGATAGTGGCCTTTTCCATTTGCGCTTGATCGCAGGGTACAATGACGGTTAAATTGGGTAAAACTCGAGTGAGAGCAATGTCTTCGAGCATTTGATGCGTAGCCCCATCTTCGCCTACAGTTAAGCCAGCATGTCCACCTATGATCTTGACATTCAAATTGGAATAACAAACTGAAACTCTGAGTTGATCCCAACTTCTACCAGGGCTAAAGGCAGCAAAACTAGCTGCAAAGGGAATTTTTCCAGCTAAAGCCATTCCAGCAGCCAGGCCGACTAGATTTTGCTCCGCTACACCCACCTGCACAAATCGATCGGGGAAGGTCTGCTCAAAATAGTTCATCCGAACCGATTCGGTTAAATCAGCGCATAAAGCCACAACGTGATCATTGGCTTCAGCCAGTTTGACTAAACCAGTACCAAAACCATCTCGGATAGAACCAGTTTCTGGATCATGACGAAAATCATGGAGGTGTAAGTCAGCTGATTTGGCAAAGAGACCCGCAAGCAACATTACTCATCCTCCTGTTCTAATTCGGCTAGAGCTGCCGTCAGTTCTTCATCACTGGCTGGTTTACCATGCCACTCTGGTTTATTTTCCATAAAAGAAACGCCTTTACCAGGAATAGTTTGACAAACAATCACACTGGGCTGGTCAGTAACTTGGTGAGCTAAATTGAAGGCTTGTCTGAGTTCAGCAAAATCATGTCCATTGACTAGAAAAGGATGGAGCTTAAAATCGACGAGTTTTTGTAAAAAGGGTTCAATTGATAAAACATCTTTAGTAAAACCTGAAATTTGAATTTGATTGTAATCAATGATGAAAGTGAGGTTACTTAAATGATGATCTCCGGCAAACATATAGGCTTCCCAAGTCTGGCCTTCTTGTTGTTCTCCATCACTGGAAACCACGTAAACTCTTTGAGCTTGCTGATCCATTTGAAAAGCCAGGGCACAGCCGACGGCTTGAGATAAACCCTGACCTAAAGGCCCACTGCTATTCTCCACTCCGGGAACAGAACCCAGATGAGGGTGACCTTGTAGCCGAGAGTCAATTTGGCGAAACGTCATTAACTCTGATACTGAAAAGTAACCAATTTGGGCCAGGGTGGCGTATAAGACAGGACAAATGTGACCATTCGATAAGAAGAGTCGATCTCTGTCGGCCAACTCTGGTTCATTTGGTCGGTGATGCAGAATTTCTAAATAAAGTAAAGCAAAGACGTCGGCCATGCCTAATGGTCCAGCGGTATGACCGCTGTGAGCGGAGTTGCCCATTTGAAGAATCAATTTTCGAGTTTGATTGGCAAAGTAAGTCAGCTGTTGATGAGGAACAACTTTATCCATGGTTTGAGTGTAGCAGATTTGCCACCTCCAATAAATCAGGGGGTTGGTGAATCCAAAAGTCTGGGTCGACTGTGGCTAGAGCGGTTTCAGAGTTAAAGCCCCAAGTGACTGCACCAGCTGGGAGACGAGCTTGATGGGCAGCCTCAATATCTCGATTTTCATCCCCAATATAGACGGTTTGAGTTGAGTCCAAGCGGTACTTTTTGAGGAGTTTCGTTAATTTATGAGCTTTACCCAAGAGATCAAGCTCAGCCTCCACAAAATCAAATAACTCGAGGATATGATGATTCGTTAAAAAGGTTTCAGCATTCGCTTGAGAATTAGAAGTCAGGATGCCTAAGGTTACTGAGTGGTGATGAAGCTGAGTCAGTACAGCTGGAAGGCCAGCGATAATAGGGAGCTGGGGAAGTTGCTGGCTAAAGAGTTGTTGTCCTTCTTTCAGCAAAAATGGCAGCTTGTATTTGGGAATATTGGTGTGGGTGAAGAGTTCGGTCACAGGGTGATGACGTACCTCTGCTACTTGATCGTTAGACACGGTGGTGTAGCCGTATTTGGTAGCGAGTTGATTATAAACTTGGATGTTGAGTTGAAAGCTGTCGGCGAGAGTGCCATCGAAGTCAAAAATGAAGGTGATCATGGGATTATTGTAAAGGAGATAATGATTATTGTCGAATATTTATTGACTAATGTCCAAATTTCAAAAGTCAAAATTCAGACAAAAATCAAAAGTCAGCAACCAATTTTCAAACTTTGCATGTGCATTTGAATTTTGGAATTTGTTTGATTAACTGAATTTTGAAGTTTGGAATTTTAATTGTTTTTCGGCTTCAGGCTTTTGGCTTTATATCTGTTTCTTCCATAGCGTCATCCTCGCGAACGCGGGGATCTTTAGAACCAGTAACTTTGTTAAAGATCCCGGACTTGATCCGGGATGACGAGGGAAGGGGCATTTGTTGTTATAATACAGACATGTGCTTACCCGCAAGTCTTCCCCCTGGTGTCGTGTTAATTGACAAACCAACAGCTTGGACGAGCCATGATGTAGTAGCCAAAATTCGGCGAGTATTGAGAGTGAAAAAGGTAGGCCATGCGGGGACGCTTGATCCTTTAGCAACGGGATTAATGATTGTCTTAATTGGTCGGGAAGCGACGAAACTGCAAGATCAGTTTATGAAGCAGGATAAGACGTATTTATGCACAGCCCAATTGGGCGTGGAAACGGACACCTATGATCGAACAGGCCAGATCGTTAGACAGGTTGAATGGGAACGGTTAGACAGCGAGTTGTTAATTGATGGCAAGTTGAATCAGGAAAAAATTGAATCAGCTCTGACTGCATTTAGGGGCTCCATTGTCCAAACTGTTCCTCCCTACTCTGCCGTCAAAGTGAAAGGTCAAAAGCTCTATGACCAGGCAAGGAAAGGCACACTTCAATTAACTGAACTGCCGCAGAGAAGAGTGAATATTACTCAACTGAAACTTCTCAATAGCAAAGTTGATCTTGAACTTCATCAAGTTACCGCCGAGTTTGAAATCGAATGTAGCTCTGGTACCTATGTTAGGTCACTGATTCATGATTTAGGACAAGTACTAGGCGTGGGGGCAGTGGTGACTGAGCTCAGGCGAACCAGAATTGGTGAGTATTCAATTGATCAAGCAGAATCGTTAGATCACTTCATCAGCTTTTCATCGACATCTAAAGATTGAAATTGGCCTCTTCGGTACAGGACTCCGATAACGCCATAGACTGCCATATCAATAAAGGTTTCGTCAATGGATTCATTAACGGGCTTTTCACCCATTGCCTCTTTCATCAACAGATTTTTTAAGCGTTCGACTTTCTCAGACATGCGAATGGCAATTCCAAGGTCTTTATTGGCTAAGATATTGCCCTTGCCATAATCTTTGTGTTTTTTGAGAAACATCTCGAATAGCTCTTCTAAGACTTGGCGATAAGCTTGATCCAGAGTTTTGGGTTTGGTGGTGATTTTGGTCATAGAGAAAATAAAGGTACTGAATATGTAAAGTTACAGTATCATATTTTTTTGTCAGACGCATGACACGATTTCTCTTGATGAAAATCAGACTAATATTGTATATAATACCCGGAGCTATTTAAAAAAGTAAATATTGGCCCCATCGTCTAGTGGTTAGGACACAAGGTTTTCATCCTTGCAGCCAGGGTTCGATTCCCTGTGGGGTCACAACTAAAAAAGATTGACAAATTAATATATTTTTTATATTCTCACAAATGATTGAACTTACAACAGATCCACGCACTGAATTAATTGAAATTTTTAAAGAAATGAGAAATTTTGATCATCCAGACATGGATCAAGTTGCTCAAATTGGACAGAGATATGGTTTTTCACCCTTGGAATCAGCAAAGGCTTTCTTTGTAGCTCGAGAATACGCTTCTTTAGAGGAAGTTGAAAAATTGGATGGGGGCTCAGGTGAGATTATCCAGAAGGTCACACTTTTTGGAAAAGATAGTCTGTATGAAATGTTATTTGGGAAAAAGAGAAAAAAATCAGTCCGGTAGCTATTTTTGTCTATTTTTTTATATCTCCCTCACATTCTCCATCAGTACTCGCTCAACCAATAATTGGAGTATTTCGGCATTCATCCCTTCTTCTTTTTTGGTGACTACGTATTTGGCTAATTCGTAGGCTTCTTGCCAAGTGAGCCGGAGATCAAGGTTATTTAAATATAAAAATGTATCAGTGAAGAAAACAGACATTCTTTTATTACCATCGCGAAAGGGATGTTAGGTACTGACCTTTACAAAGTAGGCTGCGACCGAGCTGCTGAGGGTTGGAAATAAATATTCATCACCAAAGGATTGTGAGACAGAACCGAGAATACCTTCAAGTTTGTTGGGATACCTTTCGTCAAAAGCAGGTAAAACAAATAAATCTTTGGTCTCACTCACATACAAGGTGTAAAGTTTTTCGCAGAGTTCCAAGTTCAGTCTGATACTTGGGGGCGTCTTGAGGAGATTTGTCATAGCGGTCCAGCAATTGATAGGTTTTTTTGTATTTTTTCAAACTTGAATCAACTGCGGCTTTGACTTTTTGAATGGATGGTGACTTTTGACCTTTTCCAATTGTTTTCATAATTTTATTTTATCATACCAATTCCTTAATACTCTCATCTAAAAAGGGATATTTGTTTTTTAAAACTTCTTCCTTGGTGACCCAAGCATAATCTTGAATATCTTCGTTGGCTAAAAATTATTTCTTACCTTTTTCTTACAAATAATCTTGCATTTCTTGAGTATGATAAAAATGTTTGCCTAATCATAAAAAAGCCCTGTTTATCACACTGAAACCTCATTTTGTAGTTTTCTCGAGTAAATTTCACCATTTAATATATTATAGGATATATTTTTTATCTTTGTTTTAATATATACCAGATATAAAATAGTATTTAATTCTTACATTACAGGATGTAATTTGACTTGATTTTTTGACTTAACTGATATATAATTGATGTGTATTTAGCAAGCTGAAAATGGCGTTTGACGTCATTCATAACACACACGTTTAGCTCTGTATCTGAGGCCTAGAGATAGCTCTATTTTTAAAGTACAGCTCTCTCTGGGACCAATCCAAGTGGTCACATTTGACGTGATCCTTCGCGTCTGACGCGATCCGCTTGATTATCTCAGAATCCCGTTTTTCAACGGGACATGGAACACCGGGCCAGATGCACTTTTTTAGTCCAAAAAAAACTTAAGTAAAAATTTTTTTAAAACTCACATTCATACCTCTCTTTTTCTAAAGAGTCACTCAGCTCACGCCATCGCGGCATGTAGCTGAAGACTCAATGGAGATAGAGAGGGTGTCGTGGAGCCGAAGCATTTCTGCTTGACTTCCCTGTTCTTTAATTCGCCCATTATCAACTACATAGATTTTATCTGCCTTTCGTGCAATATTCATCCGATGAGTGATAAAAAGAATACCAGCATTTTTTTTACGCTGTTGGAGGAGTTGCAAAACGGCAAATTCTTTTTCCACATCCAGTTGGCTGGTAGCCTCATCAAAGAAGAGAAAAGGTCGCTCTTGAAGTAATGTTCGAGCAATTGCTAGCAACTGTAATTGTCCTCCGGAAAGATTCACATCATCACCTAAAACGGAATCTAAACCGTCAGGTAGTTTTTTAACGGCTGAGGCCACTTGCAAAGAAGAGAGTAATTTCCAAATCTTGGTGTCAGAAATTGTTTTTTGCGTTCCCAACAACAGGTTTTCTCGTAAACTAAATCGATACAGGAAAAAAGGCTGCTGTTGCAGCCAACTAAACTGCCCAATGAGTTCAAACTGATCAAGAGTCGACAATGCTTGATCATTGAGTAGAACCTGTCCTGCATCGGGTTCGTAGTGGTGCTGCAGTAGGTGGGTAATAGTAGTTTTGCCGGAGCCATTTCTTCCCACCAGAGCTGTAATTTCCCCTTTTCTAACAGAAACTGAGACGTTCTGTAATGCTTGTTTGATGCTGTCATCTGCTTGAAGAAATGCTTGGATTTGTTGTAAAGTTCGCTCAATATAGGAATTGTTTGAACCCCGATGAAGCTCTCGTTGATAATGTTGGGCCATAGCTTGGAGATACGCCTTCTCTTCTTCATAATAAGAAGGATAGGTAAAAGAAACATTCTGAAGAGAAATTTGTCTGGCTTCATTTGGAACTGGTTGAGGTAAAAGAGAGGTTATAAGCCGAGATTTAAGTTGAAACAGAAAATCAAGCTTTAGAAATGAAAAGCTCAAATTTTGCCAATCTTTAACCGTATCGATCATCCGACTAAAGAACTGCATAATTTGTTGGGAATAAGAGATGGTGAGGGTAAATGCACCAATGGTTACGTTGCCAGCAAAAACTTGATAACCGATATAGGTACTAGTAATGAGCATCGCCAGGTTATTGCTTAACCAGGAAAGCTCATCGTACTTTTGATAGGCTTTTTCTCGATCTTTTTGAATAATCAGCGCTTTGTGTCTTTCGGTGACATATTTTTGAATAAAAGTATCAACATTCCCTTGTGATTTCAGATTATAAAAATTACTTTCTAGAGCGTCTCTGAGTCGCCAACTTCGTTCACTTTGGTAATCTTCCTCCAAAGAATAAAAACGATTAATTTTATTAATTCTTTGACTTAAACTAAATTGTAAAAGGCTACTGAGGGTAAACAGAATAATGAGTTTAGGATCTACCACATACAACAAAGGGAGGATAGTTAAAAAAGTAATAATGGCGGTATATCTTTCTGAAATTAAATCGAAGAAAGAAGAGACCACATAGGAAGAGTCAAAACCCTCTCGAATCAAAAAGCTATTGCGTCGATTTTCAAAAAAACCGGCATCAAAAAATTTCATTTTTTGCCAAATAAAATCTTCAACTGAAGTTTGTAATCGTTGTCTGACTTCATTGGTAAAAAAAAGTCAAAGTTCGATTAAAAAAGTGAAGCCGGATGAGTTCGAGTCCCACTGGCAAAAGTAAGAGTACTAAAAAGTAGCCAAAAGGTGACAGATTCCAACTTAATAGAATTTGCTGTTGTTCCAATTGGTCGATTTGGAGCTTGGTGAAATAAGGAATGATGGCATTAAAAATAGCAATGATGGAAGTGAAAACAAGATACATCACAATGATACTTTTGTGATATCCCATCACAGACTTGATGAAACTCAGTTTCCCTTTCCAGGAAGAAAGTTGAGGAAATGAAGACATACCGTAATTATAGTATACGTTGGATTAATGAGAATAATAGTAACTGAGGTCGCTATAGCATTTTTCCTGCTACAATAACATCATGGCTCATACCCGATTGTATCTCAC
>CAZVBO010000015.1:0-13519 GCA_964625685.1 uncultured Pseudomonadales bacterium | reverse complement strand
ATTAAAAAATTTGGAAGATAATATATTTTTTCGTTTACTTAAGGTATTCAGATTTGGTGCAATTGCATTAATAATTGTTTTTTGCTGGATAATTAATATGGAGAGTACAGTGGAACGAGTATATTTGAGTCCAGGAGAATATAGAGTAAATGCGATTTATGATTCATATCAACATCAGAACTATGTATTTGAAAGCAGATACTGGGAACATTTAGGAAAGTTTATTATGTTCACCTTAGTGGGAATACTTTTTTCAGAAATTTTTTATTCTGTGCTTTTTTATATAATTTTTGGGAAGAATTATGAAAAATAAAATCATTATTATTCTTTCTTGTTTATTATTCTTAAGTGTCTCTTATAATGTGTGGTGGGTTGGTTTTGAAAGCACAGCAAACAAAAAAACAATTCAAGAATTAAATCGAGGAGCTGAAATTGATTATAACTATGTCAATTCAATGGCAGAACTTGTCACAGACGAATACAACTTATGGCATAATTGTAACACCATGTTTTCAGAAGATTTAAAAGGTACAGTTTCAGACCAAGAGTTATCTAATTGGTTACCTGTATATACAGAACAAATAAATGCTCTAGTAGAAAAAAACAAAAATATTCAAAAAATAAAAGATGACCGTTCCAAGGAGTTTGCAACTTTCGAATATGTAACGGTATATAAACCAGAATAAATTTTAGACTATATTTTTTAGTATCAGATTTCACTAAATACTATCAATAACCATTTCCTTCATCCCGCTCTTGCGTTTTAGCAATCAACACGCTAGAATGCTAATTCACACAACTTTATGATAACTGATTTCAACCAAAACCCACCGACTCCAGAGGAAAATATGCCAGGTACTCCTACTCATCCGCCAGCGGTTCAACCAGAAGAAAAACCGACAAATAGAGGAGAAGCCGTTTTACCAGTCGTCCCGATTCGGGAAGGGGTCCTTTTTCCCAGTACCGAATCCGTCCTCACTTTCGGTCGCGAAAAATCCGTCAAAGCAATATTAAAAGCAAAAGACTATAAAGATTTAGTGGTCTTGGTCACCCAACGTCGATCGGAAATCGATAATCCTGCTGAAAGTGATCTCTACCAAATTGGGACTTTAGCCAAAGTCGAGCGCACTCTCGATGCCGATGGCCAAATTAATGCTTTAGTCAGAGGTATAGCTCGAATTAAAATTTTAGAGTATCTTCCAGAAACAGATCATTTAACTGCTCGGGTGATTCGACTCAAGAGTATTTATGTCAAAGACGAGGAGACTCAAGCCCTCGTAGCTCACTTGCAAAAAACATTCCGCAAAGCCGTCAATATCGGCAAACCAGTTGAATTTTTGAACTTTATGAAATTAATGAGCGGCGTCAACGATGGGGAACTGATTGATCAGATTGCCAGCACTTTGAGCATTTCTACCAATGAAAAACAAGATATTTTAGAAACAATTGATATTAAAACTCGGCTCCAACTCGTCATTTCTCATTTGACCAAAGAAATGAAAATTTTAGAAATTGAGAAAGATGTGGCCAATAAAACTCAGGAAACTTTTGAGAAACACATGCGGGAAGGCGTGCTGAGAGAACGCATGCGAACTATTCAAAAAGAACTCGGGGAGTTGGATGACGAAGAAGAAGTGATGAATGAGTACGAAGATCGACTGAAAACTTTAACGGCCCCAGAAGATATCAAGGAACGTCTCAAAAAAGAAATCAAACGACTTCGGCAAATGTCCGTCAATAACCCTGAAACAGGGTACATTCGCAGTTGGATTGATGTAATGATGGAAATTCCCTGGGGAAAAGTGGACAATGCGCATGTTGATCTCACCAAAGCAGAAAAAATCTTAAACAAAAACCACTATGCTTTAGAAAAAGTGAAAGATCGAATTTTGGAATACATTGCAGTCTTACAGCTAACTCAACAAAAAAAAGGCACTGGACCTCGTCGCAAAAATCAGAAAGTTGCTAAAGCCACTTCTTTGCCAACCATATTATGCTTTGTGGGACCACCGGGGGTAGGGAAAACCAGTATAGGCCGATCAATTGCGGAAGCATTGGGCCGTAAGTTTGTTAAGATTTCCCTGGGAGGAATTCGAGATGAAGCTGAAATCCGAGGGCATCGCCGAACCTATGTCGGGGCTATGCCTGGCCGAATTATCAATGGCATTAAGCAAGCCGGCAGTATGAATCCAGTTTTTATGTTGGATGAAGTTGATAAAATTGGAACTGATTTTAGAGGAGATCCCTCAGCTGCCTTATTAGAGGCACTCGATCCAGAGCAAAACTATCAGTTTGAGGATCACTATCTAGATACTCCCTTTGATTTGTCTCAAGTTATCTTTATCACCACGGCTAATACTCTTGATACCATTCCGTCAGCTCTGCGAGATCGATTAGAAATCATTCGCTATAGCGGCTACACCCAAGAAGAAAAATTTAATATTGCCAAAAAACATTTACTCAAAAAAGTGATTGCCGTTAATGGTTTAAGTGACTATGACGTCAATTTAGCTGATAGTTTAATTAAATATGTGATTGAACACTACACTCAAGAAGCTGGGGTTCGATCGCTCGAAAGAACTTTGAGTAAAATCATGCGGAAAACCGCTAAACAAATTTTGACCCAGGAAGAAGCAAAATCTACCAAAAAAATCACCATTACCAAAGCTATGATCCATGACTTTCTTGGTCCTGAAATTTTTGATGTCACTTTAACCGAAAAGAAAAACCAAGTAGGCTTAGCCACTGGTCTCGCTTGGACAAGTGTCGGCGGAGATGTACTCTTCATTGAAGTCGCTTTAACTCCGGGTAAAGGCAAAATTCAACTCACTGGAAAACTGGGTGAAGTGATGAAAGAGTCAGCCCAAGCGGCACTAACCTATGTTAAAGCCCATGCCAAAAAGCTGGGCATCAAAGTGGAAGATATCGATAACAGTGATATTCATATTCATGTTCCCGAAGGGGCTGTCCCCAAAGATGGGCCTTCAGCTGGAATTACCATTACCACCGCCATTGTATCTGCTTTTACCAAACGACCAGTCAATCGACTAGTGGCGATGACCGGAGAAGTTACTCTCCGAGGTCGAGTGTTACGGATTGGTGGGTTGAAAGAAAAAGCTATTGCCGCTCACCGGGCTGGCAGTCAAACAGTAGTCATTCCAGCCGATAACGAGCGAGACTTAGTAGATATTCCACAGTCTGTTAAAAAAGACATTGAATTTAAACCCGTCAAAACCATGGCCGAAGTTTTAAAGTATACCCTGGTATAATGACCCTATGTTTCATCTTAAGAAACTCTGGCAGTTGTTCATTATTCTTGTCAGTGGTCTCATTCTGACTGGCTGCACCAATCCTTTTTTAGATAAAAAAGCCGGACTTCAGGTGATTACCAATGATGTGCCAGCTTCTATTTATCTTGATGGACAGTATTTAGAAAAGACACCTTATATTGGCAAAGAACTCAAGCCTGGTCAATATACTCTTAAAATCTTGCCCGATAACACCCAACTCGTCCCTTATGAAACAACCATCAACTTACGAGGGGGGTTATTAACGGTCGTCACTTGGAAACCAGGTAGCCGACCCGAAACCAGTGGTGGTGTCATTTATGAAATGCAAAAATTGCCCAATTCCAAACATGCTGAACTGTCATTTATTTCTCTGCCAGATCAGGCCATTATCAGTATTGATGGTCAATCCAAAGAATTTACACCACTCTTGATTGAAAACATTGAACCCGGGCATCATGAATTTGAAGTAACTCTTCCCAGTTATGAAACTCAAAAACATACCTTGAATGTAGTAGAGGGACATCGGATGGATGTGACGGTTAAGTTAGCTAAATCGAGCGATACTCCAGTGCTTGAATCTGACTCACAAACAGCATCTGACTCGGCCCAAATCGCGACCGAGTCTACCAAAGTTGCCACCGATTCCACCTCAGTGGCTACGAGCAGCAGTCTGCCAGTCAGGCGATCTGCACTCCAATCAGATCAAGGAACAGTTACCATCACCAGCACCAATTACTTTTACAACAATCAAGAAGTTCTTAAAGTTCGTCAAGAACCCACTACTACTGGAACAGAAATTGGACAAGCTCCAGTCGGGAAAACCTACCTTTTCTTAGGAGAAAAACAAAATGGTTGGTTTAAAATTGACTTTGACGGTCAAATGGGGTGGGTGAGTGGACAATATGCCACCCTTCAGGAATAATAGAGCCCATGACCAAACCGAAACGTGGTTTCCGGGCCAAACTCTCACACAATAAAATAATTTTGTTTCTTTATTTTAGTTGTTGGATTGGTTACTTCACCTACTTTTGGACAAAACTTTTCTGGCTCGATCCGGCTGGTAATTTAGTTGCTGGACATATTAATGTCTGGGGTGATTGGGCTGCTCACTTCACCATGGGTTCGGCTATGGCCTATCGACAGTTACTCTTACCAGTCAGTCCACTCTTAAGTACAGCCACTTTTAGTTATCCGTTTGGGGCCGACTTACTGTCCGCCCTTTTGATAAAACTCGGGGTACCTTTTCTACAATCCTTTACCAGTTTAAGCTTGATTTTCTCAGTTGGATTAATTTTTGCTCTGTTTTATTTTTATAAAACCTTATTTCGATCGCAAAAGATTGCCCTGCTCGCATCTCTAATTTTCCTACTCAATGGCGGAGTAGGTTGGTTTTACTTTACTCAAGACATTATTCAATCCTCACAGCCTTGGCAAACCTTGATTAACCCTCCTCATGAATACACTCGTTTGGATACTCAGCATCTCAAATGGATTAGTGTGATTGATAGCATGGTGATTCCTCAACGAGCTTTTGCGCTGGGCTTTCCACTTACTTTGCTAGCCCTAGGGTTGATGATCACTTTATTGAGGAAACCTCAATTTACTTCTAAAAAAACTTGGTTCAAAATCGGCATTGTGGGCCTCATTCTCGGACTGATGCCGTTAATCCATACTCACTCCTTTTTAGCAGCAGCCATTATTCTCGCCAGTTGGTGTGGGGCTTACTTTTTTTCAAGTCAAAAAAAGCATCGCCAAAAATTGATTGAACTCTCGCTCTATGTAGCATCCCTTACCATGATAATAGCGGCACCCATTATTCACTTTTACTTTGCCCACCAGGTTTCTCAAGGATTTTTTAAGTGGTACCCTGGCTGGCTAGCCAAAGAATATCATGATAATTGGTTCATTTTTTGGTTTAAAAATTGGCAGTTAGTACCACTTTTGGCAAGCCTGGGTTGGGGTGGATTTATTTTGCACTCAAAAAAAAGAACTCACAAACTAAAAAGCTTATTTTTGTTTTTGCCTTTTTTTGGACTCTTCATTTCTGCCAATCTGTGGTTATTCCAACCTTTTTCCTGGGATAACACTAAAATTTTTGCTTGGGTCTCAGTTGGCTTTGCTGGGTTAATAGCTTGGCTCCTCATGTATGTCTGGACCCACTATCGATCAATTCTCATCAGATGTCTAGTTTTAATAGTATTTGGCCTCACTATCGCTTCAGGCAGTATAGATGCTTATCGAATTATGAGACACGATTTGCACGGATATGTGATGTATTCACGGGAAGATTTAGAGCTGACAGAATGGGTTAAAACCCAAACACCAGTAAATAGTATCTGGTTGACTGGCAATAATCATAACCACTGGTTATTTAATCTTACCGGCAGGCAAACGGTGATGGCTTATCCCGGGTGGCTGTGGACCCACGGTTACGATTACTTACCAATTGAGCGGGATGTCCAGTTTATGTATGAGCATCCTTTACAGGCAAATAACCTTTTCACCCAGTATCAAGTGCAGTACGTGATCATTGACCCCAATGCCCAACAAAATTGGCGAGTTAATGTTGATGAACTCAGCCAAATAAGTAACTTGATAAAACAAACCAAAAACTACGCCATTTATGAAGTAAAGGATCTGTAAACCTCTAACCCTTTACACCTTTTTTATTCTTTTGACTTTAAACTTTTTCGATCATTCTCGTAAACTCCTCCACATCCAAACTGGCTCGACCCACTAAGACACCATCACTCACGGCCAAGTATTCAGCGACATTCTTGGAGTCAACACTCCCACCATACAGTACCGGAACTTCACCAAATAATTGATGGATGCGCTCCACCATTTCCACTACTTTTTCTACGGGGGCATTATCACCCGTCCCAATAGCCTCCAATGGTTCATAGGCGACCATACATTTTTCTAAATGTTTTTTTTCCAAAGCCTCAGCCTGCTCCAACAGATACGGTTCATCCACACACACAATCGGAGTCATCTCTTTTTCCACACACTCCTGCACTTTTCGAGCGACTTCTTGAGAGGTTTCTTGAAAGTGGCGGCGACGCTCAGAATGACCGACAATGGCATATTTCACTCTAAATCCATCTAAATTTACCGTACTGACCGCACCGGTATAACTGCCAGCAGGGTAGGGACTGAGATCCTGAACTCCCAAAAAGATGTCAGCATAGAGTTTTCGATCAAGTAAACGGTTGGAAAGAAACCACACATCTGGCATAGGAGGACAAAGCACTACTCGAGCTGACGGATGCTCCATATCTTTTATTTTTTCTTCAAATCGATCCATCCAGTTAATCACGTCTTCTCGAGATTTATTGGATTTCCAGTTGGCAACCACATATTTCATACACTACCCCCTCTAGAGAAGTATAAAGGAAAAACTCTAAATATCAAAAATCCAAATACCAAAATACAGATTCCAAACAAGCTCCAAATTTCAGGAATGTTTTGGCATTTGAAATTTGAATTATGAATCTTGTTTGAGATTTGAAGTTTGCCAGCCTGCGCAGGCAGGGAATTTGAAATTTAAACAGCCCTCCCTAAATTCCCCCAAAAGTGATATGGTAAAGTCTGAAAAAACATGTCCACAGATTTGCTCGCTTACCTTAATCCCCAACAGCGTCAAGCCGTTCAACACGGTAGTGGCCCTGCCATTGTCTTGGCTGGAGCGGGCAGTGGCAAAACTACAGTTTTGACCACCCGGGTGGCTTGGCTGATTGCTGAAAAGAAAGTAGATCCATTTCGCATTTTGCTCGTCACCTTTACCAATAAAGCCGCTGGGGAAATGAAACGCCGAGTTCAAGAACTCACTGGCATGACTCTGCCCTTTTCAGGAACTTTTCATAGTATTTGTGCCAAAATTTTACGTATCGAAGGTCATGCGATTGGTTTATCCACTAATTTTTTGATTTATGACTCTGATGATCAATTGGCTTTAATTAAACGCATTTATAAAGAACATGGTTTTTCAACCACGGAGTTCAAGCCTCAAGCCGTCAAAGCCTCTATCTCAGCTGCTAAAAACGAATTAATTGACTGGCAAAAATATGAAGAAATGGCTTTTGGTCGCTATCAAGAACACGTAGCTCGGATTTATAAAATGTACCAATTTCAGCTCAATCAAATTGGAGCCGTAGATTTTGATGATTTGCTCAATAAAACACTCGATCTTTTTCAAGCGACTCCTGAAGTTTTGGCCAAGTATCAACAACGTTTAGAACATATTTTAGTTGACGAGTACCAAGATACCAATAAAGCTCAATATCGACTCAGTAAAATTTTGGCTGCTCCTCAAAATAATATTTATGTGGTGGGTGATTTTTCCCAAAGTATTTATGCCTGGCGGGGAGCTGATTATAAAAATATGATGATGCTGGAACAAGATTTTCCCAACATTACTGAGTACCGACTAGAACAAAACTATCGATCGACGCAAACTATCCTCGATGCAGCTACTCACATCATTTCTCAGAATACCAGTCATCCTATTTTGCATCTCTGGACCGATAAAACCTTTCAAAATCGCATTATTATCCATGAAGCCAATGATCGACGGGATGAGGCAGAGCAAGTGGTGAAATACATCCGTCACCACCGGGGTAACTATCAACTGTCTGATATGGCTATTTTATATCGAACCAATGCTCAATCTCGCTCATTTGAAGAAGCCTTTGTCAAAGCCGGGCTTCCCTATCGAGTGGTTGGCGGCATGAAGTTTTATGAGCGCAAAGAAATTAAAGATTTATTAGCGTACCTCAAGTTGGTGGTCAATCCGGCTGATGCCGTCAGCCAAGACCGATCCCTCAAAATTGGGAAACGTAAGAACCAAGCGTTTATTGACTGGCGTGACACCATCCTGAAAAATTTCTCTTTGGATGAGCTGGAACCAGCTTCAGCCTTGCAAGAAATTATTGAAATCACTCAATATACTCAAAAATTTGATGCCAAAAATCCTGATGACTTGAGCACTCTGGAAAACGTTCAAGAGTTGCTCCGAGTGGCAGGTCAATTCACCGATATTTATCAATTTTTGGAAAATGTAGCCCTAGTCCAAAATGATCAGCTCTCTGACGTGACTGATGATGATCCCGCCAACGTCATTACGTTGATGAGTCTTCATGCTGCCAAAGGTTTAGAATTTGCAGTTGTCTTTATGGCTGGAATGGAAGATGGACTCTTACCACATTCTCGATCGATGTTAGACAAAGAACAAATGGAAGAAGAGAGAAGACTGTGTTATGTCGGCATTACTCGCGCTAAATCAGAACTCTACTTACTCTATGCTCGACAACAGTATTCTTATCAAGGAGCAACTTCACATATTCAAAGTCGTTTCTTAATGGATATTCCCGAAAACTTGGTTCAAACCACCAGCACGGCTCATTCATTCCAAGAATATAATGGCTACTCCCAATTTCCCAAACATTTTGCTACTTCCAAATCTTCTCAGCCCAGTGTCACCCCACAACGAAGGTATGTTCCCATTGATGATGCTGACTTAGAAGGTGTTCTTAGTGGAGATATGGATATCAAGACATTTTTAGAAAGCTAGAAGCCAAAAACTAAAAAACCCATACGTCATCCTCGCGCCTGCCTGCGCAGGCAGGAATGCGGGGATCTGGAATGGCACCACCAATTCTCCAGATTCCTGCTTCCGCAGGAATGACATAGCATTTTAAATTTGGAATTTGAATCACTAATCATTAAACATTAATCACTAAACAATATATAATAGACATACTATGTTGATCCGTCCTTTACGCGAAGATGAAAAAATTCTCCACAACCAAGTAGTCCACCATCCTCTCCAAACTTGGGAATGGGGCGACTTCCGCAAAAAAACAGGTCTTGAAGTTGAACGCATCGGCTTCTTCCAAGCTGGCAAACTTGAAAAAGCCATTCAGGTGACCTTTCACCCTCTACCGATTATGGGGAAAACAGTAGGCTACTTTCCCAAAGGGGATATGCCTGATGAAGAGCAAATTTCAGCCTTGAATCAATTAGCAGAACAGCATAATGCCCTCTTCATCAAAATGGAGCCAAATATCGCTCAGAAAGTAGATATCCCATCTGCCCATAAACAGATTGCAGATTTTTTAGAAAAGCAAGGAGCAGTTCTAGGCCGTCCCTTATTTACCAAATATACCTTTCAACTTGATTTAACTCCCACTGAAGATACTTTGTTTAACAATTTGAAAAGTAAAACTCGATACAATGTAAATTTGGCATTCAAAAAAGGTGTCAAAATTGTGGAGGATAGTAGTCAAGCTGGTTTAGAAAAATATCTCGAAATTCAAGCCGAAACCACGAAAAGACAGGGCTTTTATGCTCACTCAGATGACTACTTTCGCCAGATGTGGCAAATTTTGCAGCCGACGGGCATGATGAAAATTTTCCACGCTCTCTACGAGCAACAAGTTTTAACTTCCTGGATTATGTTCGTCTTTAATGACACTCTTTACTATCCTTATGGCGCCTCTCGCTCAGAGCATCGAGATGTGATGGCCAGTAATTTAATGATGTGGGAAATGATTCGGTATGGAAAATCGGTCGGCTGCACTTTATTTGATATGTGGGGGTCACTAGGACCAAAACCAAACCCCAAAGACCCTTGGTTTGGCTTCCATCGCTTTAAAAGTGGCTATGGCGGTGATCTGGTGGAATTTGTAGGTACTTATGATTTAGTACAAGATACCACTTTATACAAATTGTTTAGAGTTGCTGAAAACGCCCGGTGGAAATTTTTGAGGCTGAAAGCTCGTTTAAAACTTTAATTATTTGTACTTCTGTATGTTTTACTTATTTCGACATCACAGAAAAAAGTTGTTCACTATCACCTATAAAACACTCGTAGTCTTGTCATGTATTATGGCTGGACTCGTGTTGTCAAAATCTTTTTTTCAAAACACTTATCAAGACTTTACTGCTTATTACTCGAGTAGTCTACTTTTAAAAAATGGGGGAAATCCGTATAGCATCCAGGAAAATAATCAGTATTTATTTTTGTATCCACCACCCACTTTTTTTATTTTGTTTCCTCTTAGTTTTCTCCCATTATTACTCGCCCAAAAAATTTTTTGGGGAATGTCTCTTATGTGCCTCGTTTTGGCGGTTTATTTCTTTTTTCGAAAAGTTCAGATTCAGTGGTCAAGTTTAGAAGGATTATCATTGATTCTACTAATTCTTAATTACTTTCCACTCAAATTTACTCTTGGCATGGGTCAAATTAACCTGTTAGTCTTAATGTTCTTATCAGTATTTTTCTTTTTCTATCCTAAAAAAATAATAAAAGGGGGAATAAGTTTAGCGCTTTCTCTGATGATGAAAGTCTTTCCAATTTTAGCCTTATGCTATTTCTTAATCGCTAGAAATTGGCGACTTCTGATTGTTTGTTTTATTGCCTGTTTCACACTCATGCTTATAAGCATACCCATAGTCAGTCTGACAAATATTCATTATTTCTTTACTCAAGCACTTCCACAACTTGCTGGATCTTGGTCAACTGCTTACTATAATCAGTCCTTAGTTGGTTTTTTAGGAAGAACTTTTGGGGAAAACAGATATTCATATTTAGGATACATAACGTTAGTTATCATCACTCTGGTGTTCCAATGCTATGTCACTGATCGTGCTGTTAGGCACAAAAACAAAATGCGCCAATTAATACTGTCGAGTTGGATAACACTAACCTTACTGCTTAGCCCAGTCACTTGGCAGCACCACTTAGTCTGGTTACTGCTTCCACTAGGATTTACTTACACTTATCTCAAACAAATTTATGCCTCAAAAGTTTTATTCTCAGGATTACTGGCGAGTTTTTTATTAACTGCCATAAATCTAGAAGTACCAGCCGTTGTTTCTCCAATTCTGCAGTCACATGGTTTGTGGGGTGTGAGCCTGCTGTGGATGATTCAGCTTTCTTTACTCATTCAAGCCTTACAAAAGCCATCTTTTTTACATAAGACAGCTTCTTGACCAGCTCCATTTGTAAACTCGGCACACCTTATATATAATGGCTACATATTAACAACATCTTCAACAAAAACCTTTGAAAGGCATCTATGGCTTCCACACGTTTTAAACGCATTTTACTCAAGGTCGGTGGAGAATCAATGATTGGACACCGAGAATATGGAATCGACCCTCAAGCGGCAATGAAGGTCGCGGCTCAAATCAAAAAAGTGTATGTCTTAAATGTACAAGTAGCTGTAGTCATCGGTGGGGGAAATATCTTTCGGGGAGAAGCAGGATCTAAAAATGGAATCGACCGAGCTACTGCTGACTACATGGGGATGTTAGCTACGGTCATGAATGGTCTTGCTTTACAAGATGCTTTAGAAAAATTAGACGTACCTACTCGCCTACAATCTGCTTTACAAATGCCGGCCGTAGCGGAAAGTTTTATCCGTCGCAAAGCTATCCGTCACATGGAAAAGGGAAGAGTAGTTATCCTAGCCGCCGGTACTGGAGTCCCCTATGTTACCACTGATTCCGGAGCTTCACTCCATGCACTTGAACTTGACTGCGATGTGATGATGAAAGCGACCAAAGTTGATGGGGTGTATGAAAAAGATCCAATGAAATTCCCAGATGCCAAACGTTTTAAACGACTCAGCTTTGTAGATGCCATTCGGATGGATGATGTTCAAGTAATGGATACAGGCGCTCTGGCTATGTCTAAAGAAAATGATATGCCTGTTATGATCTTTAAACTCTTTGAAGATAATAATCTGGAAAGAGCCGTTAAAGGAGAAGAAATTGGCACCTACGTCAGTAATGATCCCAAAACTGTATTGAGCGAATAAACTTTCGCCTTGATCTTCTCCCACCAAGTTGGCACAATAGGTATTACTATGCCGTATTCTGCCCGCCAACTCATCCGTAAACATTTTCCAATAGTTTTCCCAAAAGATACTACCGCTCAGTCTGAGACGAATTCCATCTCTCAGCCTCAAGCTCAAAACTCTCAGCAAACCATAGTGAGTTCAAGTCAATCAGCCACTCCTGTAACTCAAATTCCTGGAGTTCAATCAACTTCAACAACTACCAGTTTGCCAATTTTTGGGATTAATGGTTTTGGTCGAATCGGCCGAACGTCTTTGCGAGTCTGGTGGTTACACCATCGCAATCTGGCAACCTTGAAAGTGATTAACACTTCAGGTTCGATGAATTTAGCCGATTGGGTACATCTGCTGAAATATGATAGTAATTATGGTCCTTTTGCTGCCAAAATTGATTTTAATCAGCAACAGACAAAAGACGAAGTCAGTGATGATAATCCCGTTTTAGGGACCATTACGGTCGAAGGCCAGGAGATTGTGGTGACCGCCCAACGAGATCCCAGTAAAATTCCCTGGGCCAAATATGGAGTGGCTACGGTAATCGAATCAACTGGTGTTTTTACGACCGAAGAGAAGGCCCAAGCTCACCTGACCGCTGGAGCCAAACATGTCTTGATTTCCGCCCCCGGTAAAGGGGGAAACATCAGTACCTCGGTGATTGGAGTCAATCAATTTGACAAGAATAATCCCATTCTGTCCAATGCTTCCTGCACCACCAACTGTGTGGCCCCAGTCGCTCAGATTATGACTACGACTTTTGGGGTTAAAAAAGCAACATTGACGACGATTCATTCCTATACTGACGATCAAAATGTCCAAGATAACTCCCATCGAGATTTACGTCGGGCTCGCTCGGCAGCTGAAAATATTATCCCCACTTCAACGGGAGCAGCTAAAGCCACTACTCAAATTATTCCTCAGTTACAAGGACTTTTTGATGGGCTAGCAGTGCGAGTACCCACACCAGTTGGGTCATTGTCAGATATGGTCTTTGTCACCCAACGACCCACTAGTGTCGAAGAAGTCAATCAAGTATTTCGAGAGGCTGCCCAACAACCTCACTGGCAAGGTATTTTAGCGGTCACCGATGAACAAATTGTATCTCGGGATATTATTGGTCGAACTGAATCCTCAATTGTTGATTTATCACTTACCCAAGTTATTGATGGTGACTTAGTCAAAGTCATTAGCTGGTACGACAATGAATGGGGCTATTGCTCACGATTGGTGGAGCAACTCGTTCAAATTCCAAATTAGCAGATAACAATTTACTCTGCTAATTCAACCTGCTTTTTTAAAGTGTTGATTTACCAAGCTTTTTTTATTATATTTTAATATATTGTTGTATATATAGATATATTACTAAAT
>CAZVBO010000014.1:1135-15182 GCA_964625685.1 uncultured Pseudomonadales bacterium | reverse complement strand
GAGTTGTTTTTTGGTCCTTAAAAAAAGAATTCAGATCATATAAATAAATAATTAATTATAACAACTAAAATTTAAATAAATCGATCAAGATGCAAAAAATCAAACATAATTTGGGCATGACTATCACCTTGTGTTCTCCTCATAATTTCCCTGCTATTACATTGTGACAAGATATTAAGACTCCCTTCCCATAAGATGTCCCGGTCAATAATTGCCAACTTACGATGATGATTGTTTTGGGTTACTAAAACCTGGATACCAATCTCTTCAAAATACCTGATTACATCTTCTGATTGCTGGCTCATGAGGTATTCGTGAAGGCTTGGTTGTCTGGTGATAATAAATACCTTCACACCTTGTTTGATCAGCTTGTTAAATATTGGAGCTAGCTTATTAACCCTATTGATTGTTATAAATGGACTTTCAATCACGACTTCACGCCTAGCGTGAAGTAAATCTTTACCGAACTGGGAATAAAAAGTAGACTCGTCAAAAAGAGAGGTGTTAAACATTCTCATCCTCCTCTTCTTGTATCTCATACATCTGGCGAAGTTGCTCAAAATGGGCTAAAAGCGGTTCAAACCAAATCCCTTTGGGGTCACAGATATTATTGGGGGAGCCCCTATTCAGAATATGGATGGTATCAAGACAACTCCAAAGCTGAATTAGACTAACTGATTTTACTAAAAGAATATCAAAATGATATAATATAGGCCTGTTTCCCAGGCTAAGCGCTTATTTAAGCAAAGTGTCCTATTCTGGAGACAGAAGTTCTTTAACAACTACAGCACCTATGTGTCCTGTGACGCTTTTTGCATCTTTCTAATCAAGGACGTGAAGAGCGTCACAGGGACGCACAAAGTCAAATCCCACATATCTATCAACAAAGGAGTTGAAAAGTAATGGGATATGCAACATGTAGAAAGTGTAATGGTTCGGGAAGGTTCTATGACCGTAAATCGGGCAAGACCTTCGACTGCAAAGCCTGTGGTGGCTCTGGGAGCAACAAAAACCTGTGGACAACCAAGTGTCAACGCTGTCGTACCGAGATTGTCTACAAGGCCGACACACCTACTCCCAAATTTTGTCGCGACTGTCGGAACATCCAGTTAGAAAAGACTTGCGCTCAGTCAGGGTGTACCAACACCATTCGCTATAAAGTAGGCTGGGAAAATGTTCCCTCCTACTGTCGGCGGTGTGAAAACAAGCGTGCACAAGGTTTTTCTGCCTCTACCTGTCCTGGGACAAACATCCTTGGATGCGGAAAAGTCATTTGGTCTCCTCCCGGCAAACGCTTCAACCTTTGCCCCGATTGTTCCGCCCGCAAGAAAGCAGATGAGGCAGCCAAATGGCGGGAGAAATCCTGCCCGGGTCTCAAAGGTGAAGGGTATTGCGGTAAAACCATCCGCTACCGGATAGACTGGGACAAAATCCCGGACATCTGCCCCGACTGCCGTGAGAAGGCGAAACGGGTGAAAGCCGAGCGTGACTCGAAGATGCGGGAAAAAACCTGTGCTGGCCGCGGTTGTAGCAATACTGTGCGATACAGTACCGATTGGGAACACCCGCCGAGCTTTTGCAAGTCGTGCAGTGAAAAACGCAAAGCCTTTCAGGCGCAGTATCCAAATGCCAGGAGAGGCTTCGAGACGCGCGACACCAGCTTCGTCATGCCCGGCATGGCTAAGACAATTGGTGAGATGGGCGGAATTCGAGGGAAATGCTACTATCGTAAGCAGCATGATGACATCCACTGCATGATTTTCGAAGGAGGTAGCGATGATGATTTGCACTACTCATGGAACGTTGACCCTGTAACAGGCGACGTTATCGGAGAAGTGTATATGCATCCCAACAATCCCCGCGGAAAGTGACACTAAGCTGTAGTGCTAAGTTCGGAGAGCCCGCGAGGGCTCTCCATTACTGTTTCTCAATTGGCGAGGGAATTGAATATTGTTCGGGCAAGTTTTCAAGCAATTTCTTGTATTTATTAAAATAAGTCCACATTGTATCCATATAACCACCAAATGTGTTTTTGTAATTAGGGTCGTAGGCTCTTAAATATATGCTCATATCTGCTGCTTCGTAAATCATTAATTCGTAATCTTCTTGTTCTTCAGTTTTATTCTCGGTAGGAAAGTACATTTTAATGCTATTGGCAATCTCTGAAAGTTCTTCTAAAAATAAATTGCCTTTCAAGAACTCTCTAAACGCTACCAAAATCAGCAACCTTTTTTGTTCAAAAGGTAGACCACGCAAATCATCAGCTCCACTTTCCAGCTTCAAATCATCTAATAATTTTTTTACTTTTTCAGTTGGATAACTGATAGTTAGTATTGTATAGCCAGCTTGATTCATGAATTTTGACATAAATACATTATACTATAAGTGGACATTATGAAACAAAATTACGAAAAAGCTGCCGAAGCTTTAGAAAAAAAACTAGCTGGATACCTGAAGAAAGGGAAACTAACCTCTTTACCAGAGGCATCTGAAGAGCAAATCAAAAAATTGTTACTAAAATTCATTGATGATTTTCTCAAATATCAACTTTTTTTTGATGACTTTTCTTCTCTTTGCGAAAAATTATTAGAGGTACTTCAAAATAAAAAACCTCATGCTGATTCTGACCTTTTCATGATTTGTCACTATGGAGCCGAACTTAGTTGGTACATAAGAAATGAGCCAGCTAGAGCAGCAGAATTTTTAGAAAAAATTTTTGAATATAACAACAAAACCAAGTAGTTGGTATCCGTATCTCGATTTACTTCTTAATCTCATGCCACACCTATAACCCTAAATACCATGATGGGGGTCCGGGGCTGGCTTTGCGAGTCTAAGCAAAAGAAAGAGCTGAGGTGGGGACGCCCCCTCCCCCTATTGGCACCTCTGGTGTTGGCACTATCCCAAGGTCATCAAAGATTGATTTTCGCCTCTTGAAAAATTCAAGCAGGTGTTCCATTCTAAACTCAGTAAGCTCACCCTTGAGGAAAATCATCCTTACTTTTTCACCACTTAACCGATTGCTATCATATTGTTATGAGTAGAATTACCTCGATTTATTTTGTGTTTCCTTCCAGTTCAAGCAAACAAATAAATGATGCTAATCATTTATTTGAGTTATTTTCAGAACTGCAGAATTTGCAAACAACTCATAAAGGGGGATTGGAAACAAATTTTGAGCAAGGCTTATTACCAAAGACCTTGTTTAAAAAACAAAAAGAGCTTGAGTTCCCAGTAGTTTCGTTTAATACTCATGATAAACAAGAAAAAAGATGGCGAGTAGGTGACCTAAATTTTGGGTTTAATATTACTGAAGTTGCAGGAACTCAACAAAGTAAGAGCTTATTTCCAAAACAACCAAATTTGCCAGAGTTTGTTTCCACAGAAACCTTATTAAAAAAACTAAGTGGCATTCTGGAAGAGCTCAATCATTCAGGAATTAATTTTTCGCCTGAATTTCTCAAAGAAAAAGAGTATCAGTCCTTTAAAAAGGAAGTAGCCAAAAGATCCAATTTATATGATTACCCGACTGGTGAAGAATGGTCTTTTATTATTCCAAGCACAGAAAATGAATTTGTTAATGATATTAAAGATGAGTCAATAAATAGGAATCCTAAATTTGAAATTGTGTATTCAGATTACAATATTCAGCCAGTAATACAAATTGACATAGCAACTAAGCTAAACAAACAGCAAATTTTTGATCTATTTCCCGATCCTTATGGAGTTTCTTATGAAGGATTAGAAGACTACTTCCGCTCAATATTTATTAATGTTGATTGGGGAAATGTCTTGCTGCGTTTTGACCTAGGTTTTGGTAGGAAAGGTAAGGATTTTGGTTATTGGATAATCAAAGATGGAGGAAGAATTATTTAGATAAAATACGATTTATGAAAAAAAAATAAGCTCTATATTGTTTGTGGTTTACCATTTTCAAGTAAAACTACTTTGTCAAAACAAATTGTAAATAAATTGGGATTTACCAGAATTGATCTTGATGAGATTAAATCGGAAATGGATCCCTAAAAAGATGATGAGAAACCCATACTTAGGGTGAAGATCGGGTCACAATTACCTATTTATCATCCACAATCCCACAAAGGTCATTAAGACAGCAATAAGTTTCTTTAATACATCTGTTTTTTCTTTCAAAAAAACAATTCCTAAGATTACAATTAAGATAACAGAAGTAAGATTAATCGTTGCAACTTGAGAAGAATTATCGGTGAGTTGAAGGGCTATAAAAAAAGTAATTGCTGCTATAGAGTAAAAGATAGAAAATAAGAACATTTTTTTAAAAAGTTGTGGCCGTAAAAACATTTTAATGTGAGAAATTTCTTTAGGGTAAATTATAGCAATTAGTAGAGCTGGTAATAAAAACCCAATCGAAGTGTAAACATATACGTTCATACTCGCAAGTAAAATTCTGTCATTAGTATTTGCCAGTCCAAAACAGATTCCCGCTAATAGAGCCAAGACATCTGACTTATGGAGTTTAAATTGTTGGGATTGAATATTTATTACGGCAATAGTAATAAATATGATTATTGAGCCAATAAATTGTAAAAAAGTAAGACTTTCATTGAGTAATAATGTTGATGCGAGTACAGTTATAAAGGCTCTGACTGAAAAAAGGACGGTGAATTTTGATAACTCAACATTTTTGAGTGCAGAAAATAGAAAAACATTTCCCGCTGCATAGAGTACTATCATGATCAAAAAATTGGACAAAATTGAGGTAAAATCTGGCCACTGCCAATTCCCTGACAAAATTCCAACAGAAGCTAAAATGAGACTCACTAGTACCTGAAAAACAATAGAATAAGCAATCGGTTTACTATCTGTTTCTTTGAGTAATACTCGTTGAAGTAAGGTTGAAATAGAATAAAAAATAACACTGGTGAAAATAAAAATTGCCATGTCATAGGAAAATTGTAACATTTTTATTTAATACTCGGAATTATATTTTTTTGATTCAGTTACCTGATAATAAAAAATCCACATATATACACCTGTACTATCCAGAATTTTTTTTGCCATTTTTAAGATTAGACCGTGGTTTCTTTTTACTAACGTCTTTAGGTACCGGAGCAAACAACTTCATCATATCTTCTGGTGTGACCATTTGGTGACGCTGCCATTTTTCCGGTGGTGTCAAATCTATCGAAAATATCTTGACTAAAAATTATGTTGATCGACTAATATTTCGTTCGTTTACCTCAAAAATATGTTTTATTCTCCACATAGTGAGAGTATAAAGAAGAAAGTTAGGATGATGTTTTTTAATCCAAGAGAGAGCAAATATTTCGCCCTCTCGATCCATAAAATGAGTGTCACTCACTTGAAGGTAAAGTAGGTTATTAGTTCCACTCAGTAATTCAAGTAACGAAAAAATTTCATCGATTCGCCATTTAATACCGATTCTGAAAATAGTATCAGCATTCATGGAGAGTGAAGCCAGTAATTCTAGGTTACGGAGTTCTTGGCGGACACTTTCGATATAACGAAGTACTGGGTGGGTAGCTATGTCATAACAGCTAACAGAAAGAGGTTGAGTGACTGATTTAGTCAAGCTAGTGTCCAAGCTGAAGATTTCACTATAAATACTCATGTTGGACAGGAGATAGGCATGCAACCATTTTACTCATATAATTATGATAGGACAGTTAAAGTTGATTGAACATTCTTACTTTATTGATTATTTTTACATCATGATCATTTTTAAAATTTCTTACAAATTTCACATTCAATCTTAATTTTTTTATTTCAATTCTCACTTAAAGTGAGTAACTATCTATTTAACTCATTAAGAAACTGGTTTATACTAGCTTCACTGTCGATAAAGGAGGACATATGGCATTTGACCAAATTGCAGACAAAGAGATAGTCACAAAAACTGTGGAGGCACTCGCTCAAAATGGGATTACCGCCGAAGTAGTGGCAACCGCAGAGGACGCCAAACACAAAGTTGAAGACTTAATTCCCGAGGGGGCAGAGGTCATGACCATGACCTCGGTCACTCTTCAGGAAAGTGGGATTACTGACCTTCTTGATGAAAGTGGTCACTATGATTCAGTTAAACACAAACTCTCCCAGATGAATCGAGAAACCGATGGCAAGCAGATGCAGCAACTCGGTGCTGCGCCGGAATGGGCTGTGGGGAGTGTGCATGCGGTGACTCAGAGTGGCCAAGTTATTGTAGTTTCAAATACGGGGAGTCAACTTCCTGCCTATGTGTATGGATCTCAACATCTGATTTGGGTAGTGGGCACGCAAAAAATTGTCAAAGATTATGAAGAAGGAATACAGCGAATAAATGAGTATATAGTGCCGAAAGAAACCATTCGAGCACGGAAAGCCTATGGGCTTGATGAGACCTTCCACACCTTCCCGAGCAAGATTCTCACCTTCAATCGAGAAACGCAACCTGACCGAATTCACCTCATTTTTGTGGAAGAAGTGGTGGGATTTTAAATGTTAGATTAGGAGTGAAAATTATTACCGATTAAGTCACTGTTAGAAGAAATAAACTCATAAATGATATTGAATAATATTACTTCAAGTTGTTCTGGAATTGCTTGATATTCTTCAAGACATCGACAATACATAATATTAAAAAGCCGTAGCACCAATTTTTCAGCTTGTTCTTTTTCTTCTTCAGTCAGTCCAACATCAATAACTGGTTTGTAGGAAGGATTCACAATTTCTACTTCACCGTACAGTTGTCTACTTGCTAATTCAAATAAAGTTTCAGCAAATAAAGAGTTCACAGCAGTTCGTTTTATTTCTTTGTCTCTGATTTCACAGTCACTATAAACAATTCGTGGAATATTGGTAGTTCCGACAACAAGTGAATGTCTTAATTTTTCGATGTCAACGAGCATGTCTTTCTTCTTCAATATTTAAAAAAAAGGATTATACAGGAAACAGGTCAAAGGGAAATACCAGATTTAACCCTGTGCAGGGTCACTACAAGATGTTCAGAAGTAAGGAATACAAACACGCTGTCACTTCTCAGAAGGTGGGTGGTAATAGTCTGGAAAACACACGTTCTCAATCCCACAGTATGGATCCCGTTCTGCAACGGGATGACAATGCAGGTCAGGATGATCCCCGAGTCTGACTCAAGGCAGGCTCTAATGGTTTTGTAAAATACTAAACAGGTTAAATTAGACCATCGAACTTTAGTGACAAAATGGTGAACTTTGATCTTTTAAGGAAAAAACCCTCCGCTTTACGGCAATTGGCCCGCTACCTCATTCAATGCCTCACCAAGTGGCAAAATGGTAGCCCCTGAATTTTGGAGGTACTGGACTTGCTGTTGAAAGTCAGCCAAGTTAGTATCGTACTCCTCCAGATCGTTAGACGCCACCCGGTGGTAGACCAAAATTAACCAAGATTTATTGGCAATTGCTTGATCCACCCATTCTTGGAATTGAGCTTGGGTGGTAGTGGAACGCATGTTTTGAACTTTCATGCGATAGGGATCGTAGTTGAGCAAAGTATTGAATCCCTCATCAGTAGGTCGGTGAGTTTGATAGAGTGGCCGAACCGCATTTAAAACAGCATCGTTATATGCCCCATAGGGAGAAGAAAAGTTTTTAACATTGCCCGTACCCACTAAGCTTTCTAAGTACTCTTTAGAGTGAGTCACTTCATACTCTAAGTCAGATTGAGATAAAATTGTTAAATCTGGATGAGTCACAGAATGAGCCCCGATTTCATGTCCATGGCTAGCAATTTGAGTCACAGCAGTTGGTCCGGAAACATTGGCTGGTCCCACTGCTGGTGAATTTTCCAAAAAACTGGTGGCAAAGAAAAAAGTTCCCCGCCATCCCAAGTTGTCGAGAATAGGTACAGCTGTATCAACATTATCTTCCCAACCATCATCAAAAGTGAGTGTGATTAATGGTCGATTGAGAGCCTCATTGTCGACCTGCGTTAAACTTTGATCATCGATACTTAGCCAACCCACTGAGTTAATCAGATGATACACTGTCATGGTTCTGGCTTCAGCCGGGATCTGAAATGTTTCGCGGAATTGGGTCCAATTAGAAGTGATTTCAGGCAAGCGTAATTCCTGATAGTAGTGACTGCCATCAGCCAAGGTGTAATCAATGACGACATGACTCTGGGTATTGGCTTTATACCAATCGCTAAATTCGTAAAACTCTCCCGGAGTCACTGAAATAGGGGTGGCATGCCATTTAATATCGCCTGAAGTGTAGTTGGTAATTTCAACTTTGGCCGATCGACTGCCGGTATGGCCATCATTTTTGACATACGTATAGTGACTAGTCAGTGTTCCCCATTTTTGTTTTAGCCAAGAAGTCGGATTGGTACTACCAGTTTCAAAGGAAGGATTGGGAATCAGATTTTCAGCTGGAGTTGGAGATGGACTAGGAGAAACTGATGGACTTGGTGATGGTGAGCTACTGGGTGAAGGTCTAGGAGATGGAGTAGGACTGGGAATAGCTGTAGGACTTGGACTTGCTGATGGCGAGGGAGTCACTGAGTCGGCAGTGAGTTCCACATCATCGACAGTTAACCATCCCACTTGCGAGATGAGATGAAAGGGTGTCATAGTCACCGCATTAACTGGAGCAGTTATTTGCCCTTGGTAGTAAGACCAATTACTCGGTGAAGCTGCCGCAGGGGTAATTTCTTCATAATAATCAGTGCCATCATTTAAGGTAAACCAAAAGACAATTCGATTTTCAATATTGGATTTATACCAATCAGAAAAAGTATAAGTAGTACCTGGAGTCACATTAATCAGTGAGTGATACCATTTGGAATCTCCACTAGTGTAGTTGGTGATTTCAACTTTGGCAGATTTATTACCGGTGTGGGAATCATTGGTTAAGAAACTGAATAAACTGGTGTGAGTGCCCCATTTATCTTGAAGCCAGTTGGTGGGACTGGTTGTGCCGTTTTCAAAATCGGCGTTACTTAAAAGATTATTCGAAGGCGATGGAGTAGGATTCGGTGTAGGTATAGGTGTAGGTGTAGGTGTAGGTGTAGGTGTAGGTGAGGGAATTATCGTGGGACTGGGACTTGGGGAAGGAACGGGTGATGGTGTAGGGCTTGGGGAGGGAGTAGGGCTTGGTATTGGTGTCGGTGTAGGACTGGGGACAGTAGTTGGACTGGGTGAAGGTGAAGGACTAGGAGTTGGTGTGCCTTGTAAAGTTACTTCATAGTCATCGGTGACCAACCACCCTACGCGCGAAATTAAGTGGAAAACAACCATTTGGGTAGCATTCGTCGGAGCTGTGATTTGACTTTGATAACGACTCCAATTATCAGGAGATGCTGGAGCGGGAGACAGCTCTACATAATGATCAGTGCCATTTTGATAGGTGAACCAAATGACAATTCGACTTTCCCCATCAGATTTGTACCAATCAGCAATGGTATACGTTTGACCAGGTGAAACTGCAATGGGAGTGTGATACCACTTTGAGTCTCCACTGGAATAAGCCGAAATATCGACTCTCAGCGCCTTGCTCCCCTGGTGGGCGGTATCAATGTAAGAAAAATTAGCCGTATTGTTATCCCAATTATCGGTCAACCACTCGGCTGGTTGAGTGGGAGTGGCTGAATCAGCTGTTTCAATCGATGGATTAGGAACGAGATTTGAGCCTTCAGCTAGAGTGGGAGTGACGAAAAAGGATTGAGTGAATACCAAACAAATAAGAAGTAAAAAAGGAAGAAGAATTTTTTAACCATGAGATCAAGTTTATTTTATAACTGATTTTTTTCATGGTACGGGATCACTGGACCATGTGCAAGCTTTCTTAAAAAACTCATACGCAGCTCTCAATAAAATTAAAAGCCAGAAGCTTAAATCTAGAAAAAACTCATCTGGTAAAATAGTAAAAGAGAAAAAGTTTTTGTTTGAATTTTGAACTTTGTCTGCCTGCAGGCAAGGCAGGGATTTTGTGATATAACCTAGTACATATTTACTACACATTAAGCCTATAGCCGCCATGGTATATAATTTTTTTAACCAAATTATAGGTTTAATTTGTAGCTTCACTGCCCAAATTAGCCTGGTAACAATATTAAATAGCTATCTATTTTTTTTGAGTGAGTTCAAAAAATTATAGGGTAGAGTAATGAGAATTGAATTTGAGAGTATGTCATTGGCAGAAGAAATCAGACAGCAAAAAAACAGGGGTGAATTTAATTTCAAATTACCAAGGATCGTCGATTCAATCACGATTTTTTTTCAAAGAATTGCCGAAACTGGAAGAACTTCTTTAGGAGCAATAGATACATCCCAGTTATCAGCTATAAACACTTGGATGCAAGATCGGTTGGATGGACTAGCGGATGATCTCAGCACAGTCAATAAAATTCATCTTACAAACAGGGGTAAGCCGAATACAAGTGCAATTCTCTCCCATGTAATGGGCATAAATCCAAATGCCTTAAGACGAAGTCTTAAAATAGGCATTGCTCGATTAATTCTGGTTAAGGGAATTGTTGTATCAATGCAAGATCAGCCAGCAATTACTTCCGATAGCTCTGAAGGTTCCCGTGATGTGGTTGATATGACAACGGAAACTCCTGCAGACGGAAATGAGCCCTCACTCTACCTTCCGAGACGTAGTGAAGTTGTATTTGCAGCCATTTCGACTATTTTTGCTGGAGCTGAACTAGTAGGAAATCTCAGACATGCACGTGCAGAAAGTAATTTCACTCAGCCAACCGAACAAACTTTAAATCAATATGGTCCTGAAACCCAACCTGAGAAAAAAAATAGCGTAGATACTTTGTCATATGGCTTATTGGCTGATCCTGTTGCCTTATTTCGGAGTATAAGTGCTGAGGATAAGTTTAAAGTTCGTGAAATTATAGACGACATCTCTGCAAGATATAACTTTGACCCTGAAATTACTAATCTCATTGAGGAAATAATCCAAACTGATGAAACGAGAACTGAAACGGATATCATTTCCGACGAGAATTCTCATGAGAATCCCGAGCAAGAAAATATTCCTGATTTCATTATGGTTACGATAGTAACGAGAGGAAATGTCCGAAGTGAAGCTAGTACCAATTCACCCGTTATGGATTCATTGTCAAATGTTTCTGGCAATGAAGCTAAGGTCATCGGGATGGTAGAAGGTGATCCAGTAAATGGGAACTCTGTCTGGTACCGAGTGGAAATTAATGGTCAAGTTTGGTTCGCACACTCTTCACTATTCAGCGAATTAACTCCAGAACAAACAGCATTATTAAATGAAATTGAGACTAAGCGATTAGAAAATCAGCTTTTTTCACCCACACCTACTGTTGAGCCTTCAGGACATGCACCTCAAGAATCAGGAACTCTAATGGTAAATTCAGGAGGAGAATATCCCTGGTCAAATGAAAATTGGTACCCATCCGAATTTACCAGAATTGATGACTTAGTCACCCAACGTAAAAGTGATTTATTGCTTGCTCTGCAACAAAGTGGAATTGATACAAATGGAGTAGAAATTTCTGTGGGTTGGAACGGCAAAGCTGGCAATGAACTCAAAATTAGTTTATTTGCTTTCAAACAGTTGGATGACGGCAGCTTTCAAGTGTACTGGCCTAAAAATGAAACCCATTCGGGACTTTCTTATAATTCAGCAGTTTGGCCTTCATATGAATTTGTGACATTTACTATTCCGGCGGGAATAGAAATTTCATATGGATTCAATGATGGAAATCAAAATCCCTATTTACTTCTCAAAATAGATGGTCAAATATTTGCTGCCTTAGACACTAGTAAAGTTTTAGAAGCTGGAGAAATAGATACAGCTGAATTTACTTCGAGCGTATTTTGGAAATATGTTGAAGACTTTAGTGGGGTGATGCCTGAAAATGCTTTACAGAAGCTATTGAGTGGAGAGATGAGTCTTGATGAATTTAGAGAATTGATCAAGGAAATGATGCCTCAATTTGATCAATATACTCAAGAAAATGTTAACTATGATCCAGAAAACAGAACCATTACTATTAACGGACAAGAGTATCCCGTTCTTTATTTACAAGGTAATTACAACACAAAAATGGAACAACCGATTTATAAAGGCGAGCAAGAACCGGGAGATGTTGAGTTTGTCTTTACAGGAATCGCCTTAGAAACTCCAACCTTCGAACAACATGTGGGTGAAAATGGGATTGAAGATAGCCGAGCTTGCATCACGGTAGTAATTCCCCTGCCCAGTGGACAGGAAGTTTTTGTTAAATTTTCTCAGTCCCTAATAGCCCCTGGAGAAGGTGCGTTTGGGATGAATGATCAATATGGAAATATGGCCACTATGGACATTCAAGAGTTGTTGCAAATCAAACCCGGGCAACAGGTTCAAGTTGATATCTACCGTTTAAGTTCAGAAGAAAGATTAAGGGAATTATGGCCCCAAACCCCAGGAGCCGATCCAGCTTTATTAGAACCCACCGTCAACTTCAATAATTATTTTGCAGGTTCAGCACAACAGCTTTACTCTGATATTGTCAATGGAACAGCTGATCCAGAAAAGATGTACGAAGTCGGCGGTTTTAGTGGAGTCGGTATCTACCCCCCATTTACCTCAAACTAACAGTTGAATTTAAAAATCTTGCATACTGAATTTAAGCGATGTATTCTGGCTATAAATTTGGTACAGTAGAGCAGTAATGCTTTTGACATATAAAAAAACTTTGCTTTTTGTGTTAGTAGTTCTCAGTTTAGTGACAATCATGAGTGTAGTTGTGTGGTATGGTCAACACCATGATTTATCAATTCTGCATCTGAATCAGATGCAGAGTTCCTCAACTTCTTCCGATGGTGTTATCCGGGATCAACAAACAGGTGAAGTCGTAGCTAATAAATATTACTGGTCCAATCCTCAGAATCTAGTTATCACCGGCAATATTGAAACTGAACCCTATTTGCAAGGTGACAAAATTTACATGACTGTCACGACCTCAAATGGGAAAGAGGATCAGCGGTTCACAGTTTTCTTCGACACGGTAGAGAGAGATCAAATCCCTGTCCTAACCTTAAAAAACGGGACATACACTTCTATACAGAAATGGATAGGACAATCTTTTCAAGAGTTATCCCCAAAATTAAAAGATAATATTCAAGTGATATTAGAAATAAAAACAACTCAAAAGCTGAGTGAAGAAGAATTATTAGCCCAACCTCTTGGTCCAATAGTTCGTATGACACTACCTGAGTAAAAAGGTATGACCATTAACTTTAAATTTGGGTCTTTCCTAGAATAGCGGTTTTTTAGCAAGTATTTTTAATAAAATTTTGTAAATATTTTCGTTTCTGTGATTCCATCTCCACTCACTTTCTTTTAAGTGTATCATGAATTTTTCTTTTCTAATTCCTCGAAGTTTTTGCATCCTTGTTTTGGTAAATCCCCAAAAACTTTCAATGCCATTAATGTGGTTTTTTCCTCTGGCAAACTCATTTTTGCTGTGATAGATTCTATAGTGCTGAAATCCTTGATAAATCAATCCATGATAGCTTTTCCAGCCATCGGTATATACGGTTGATTCATCAAGTATTTTACCTTTTAAGATTGGTAATATTTGCTCTCTTGAACAATTCTTTACCACCTTTGTGTAGACTTTCCCACCTCTTTTTAGTACCCCTACAACGGGTATTTTTTCTCTGGCACCTCGTCCTCGTTTTCCTCTAATTCTTTTTGCTCCAAAGTAACTTTCATCGACTTCAACTTCGCCATGAAATAGCTCGTTTTCCTCAAGTGAAAGCTCTGCGAGGCGTTCTCTTAATTTGTTGTATATCTGGTGAACCGTATTTTTATTGAGATTGGTTAATTCTGCCGTTTTAAGTGATGGAATATCGGTTGAAAAGAACTTCAAAACCTCACGAAATTTTGCCTCAGAAAGTTTGGAACTTTTATAGTATCGATTTAGCATGATCTTTCAAAGAATATAGCACATATTATGCCACTATTCTAGGAAAGACCCTACTTTATTATTTAAGCCCATAGTATATACATATTTACTACACATTAAGCCTATAGCCGCCATGGTATATAATTTTTTTAAC
>CAZVBO010000014.1:0-1035 GCA_964625685.1 uncultured Pseudomonadales bacterium | reverse complement strand
CAAATTATAGGTTTAATTTGTGGCTTCACTGCTCAAATTAGCCTGGTGAAGTTATTAACTAGCTACCTATTCTTTTTGTTTTCTTACAAAAAACTATAGGGTAGAGTAATGAGCTTTAAAGAATTAGCTATGCCACCTATTCCAGATACAGAAAGAACTAATCCCAATCAGGTAGATGTTAGAGTTGCACCTATAGATTTAGAGCATCTTGATAGATATAGTTTTCGTGACTTAGATACTGCAAATGTCCAGCTAAAAACACTAATTTCTGCGTTAGAAACTCAGTTAGCTCGACTCGAGACTACCGCCAATCAGGATCCAGAATTAGGTGGTTACTTAGCAAATATTTCCCAGGAAGCACAAATAGATACCTCTCGCGAACATTTATTTACATCTATCCCAACCCATTCTCAATCTGGACTAAGTGAAAAAGGCAATAAAATGCTTTCTGCAATAGTCGAGGTGTCACGAAAACTAGATCAATTTGTAAAAATACAGGAACGTATCCAACAACATCTAAATCAAATCGTGGACCATACTCCTTCTTCTGTTAGCTTAGATAGTCCATCCGACAAGAGTGGAACAGAATACAAGAGACGAAGATTAAGATTACCGAGAATAGTCCAATCAGCAGTTGTACTTGCGATGGTTGGGTCGATGGGATTTTTAAATACCGATAGGGCCAAAGGTAGCTCGAGTTTACCTTCTTCAGCTCCAACTTCAAAAGATCAAACTGGGCCAGAGCAAAATAAACCTATTGATTTGAGTAAGATATTGACTGATATTCCAAAACTTCCTCCAGAGTTACGGGCTTTTTTTGGTGACATACAAGAGCTAGAAGAGTTAAATTCAATTGTCGAGCAAATTGCAGACAAGGATAGTCAACCTTTTGTTGAAAAGAGTGATGTGGTATCAAGATGGTTAGCTCAGAATGAAGATAATGTTTCCGAAGCAGGAGAAGAAACTGACGGTGAACCGAGCTCTCCAGAACCTGCTGAGACTCACAACCAGTCTACTCAGGAGGAGGAGAGACAA
>CAZVBO010000013.1:0-22066 GCA_964625685.1 uncultured Pseudomonadales bacterium | reverse complement strand
TTTATTTCCCGAGAAGAAGGGGGCCATATCCGTATTTTTCCTAAAGATAAACATATTCGTCATCTGAATGATCTCTCAGCACCACAAGCTATTGAACTGATTCAATTAGAACAGGTAGTCAGAATGGCTATGATTGATGGGCTTAATCAACAGGGAATTCCCGTGATTTGGGTCAATATCGAAGATTTAGGCAACTGGGCCTTTAAACGAAATGAGAGACCACTGCTTCATCTTCACTTTTTTGGCCGAGTAGCTAATGCTAAAAAACAAGTTTGGCCCGAGGCACCTTATCTTCCTGACCGATCAAGTCGTTTTTACGATGGTTTTGAGCCATTAACGGAAACCGACTGCCAAGTGATTGGAAAACTTATTCAGCAGCAGTGGGCAGAGGTGGTGGAGAAAACTTCTTAAGAATAAATTCAATCTCTGTAACGTTCTGACTCATTTTGGCTAAGAGTTCTAATTGAACTCTTAAATTTGGTTTTTGACTCATTAATTTTACGTTTTTGTCTTTATTTAAATCTTGAAGTAATTTTTCTTGATGTTGGTAACGATCCACTATATCAGTTTCAAATTGATGAAACCAATCACAGAGTTTTTGATAGTGCTCCATTAATTTTTTTTCTTCTTGCCCGTTTTTAGTAAGATTGTGATGAAAAACTAAAAGTTTGACCCTAACTAAAAATATCTCAGTACCAGACTGAAGAAGATTGCCTAATTGATTTCTTTGTTCTCGTTGTCTTACTGCATTCTCCAATAATTTTCTTAATGTACTATCGATTTCGGACAATTGCTTTTTTAAGTCATCTATGGGAAGTTCAGTGATTTCAAAGGAAAGAGGTGTTTCTGCCATATCTGCATTCTAGGGGATAGAAGTGTTAAGTAAAATAAGGAAATAAAAATTTTTTGGAGTTATCACTTTCCTCTTGCCTTTAATAGAAGGTTTGATATATTTAGTTGCATTGAGAGATGGAGAATAAACATGAAAGTATTTGGTTCGGAAGTATTATCGACTGATTTTGATTCAGCCAAATTAAGTGAAAAAGTTATCGTGTGGTGTGAAGATGAGCAGGATGTAGTTAATATGCTGGTTGCTAGATTACGTCAATTACCAGACACTGTTTCCTTAGTTGTCTTAAGAAGTATGGATCAAGTGACTGCTTTTGTTGCATCCAAACTAGTACAACAAGTAAAATTAGTAATTACCGATGGCAACCTTGATTCAGGTGACAGAACCGGAGTTGATGGTGCCCGTATAGTAGAACAATTTCGACAGAAAAATCCAGTAATACCCATTTTTGGTTATTCAGCTACGAACAAAATTACCGGGATTGAATATCCAAATATGTACACTAAGTTTGAGTCAAGAGAGCTGGCAGCAGCAATCAGGAGACAATTTGCAGATTAGGGATAAATTATTTATTATTAGAATTAAAGGAATGATGCATGCAAAATTCTGGTGAAACTCCTACCGTATTAGTTGTTGAAGATGACTATTCTGTGTCACTAATGTTGGCAGAAGTGCTCAGAATCTTTGGATATAATCCTGTTGTATTAGCTACCATGACGGAAGTTGAAAACTATTTGGAAAAAATTGAAGGAACTAGTTTACCAGTCGCAGCTATTGTAGATGGTAATATCACCCAAGACAGAGTTGTTTCTCCTGAGCAGAGAGATAAATACAGGTTTTATGATGGTGAAAAAGTGAGAGATTTGTTATTAGGGAGAAATCCCCAAATACTTTTGATTGGCAACTCTTCCTCTGGTCCTATTCCTGGATTTGAACACAATATAGAAAAGTCACCTGACTCACTTACCCTAATTGAGCAAATCTTGTCTCAATATCTAGGTAAAAAACCAGAGGAATAAAATTTCTTGAGTTGTTTTTTACTTTTCCGTTATAATGCCAGTTAGTGCCAGCTAATTTTCAAACCATTTACCAACGTCTCAATTCCGCTCAACGTCGAGCCGTGGATACAGTTGATGGTCCAGTGATGGTAGTGGCTGGCCCCGGTACGGGTAAAACACAAGTTTTGGCGGCTCGAATTGCCCATATTTTGAAAACAACCGATACCGCTCCCGGATCAATCTTAGCCCTCACCTTTACTGATGTTGCCGCTACCAACATGCGGGAGCGACTGTTTAAGATGATTGGTAGCACCGCTTTTCAAGTGCGCATCCAAACCTTTCATAGTTTTTGTAACGATGTGATTTTGGCTCATCCCGAATACTTCCATCTTCAAGAAGATGCCGAACCCATCAGCGAACTGGAGTTAATTGAGTTTTTACGAAATTATTTTTCAAATCCCCAGCTAGAATACCTGAGAACTCCGCGGTCGGCTTTTCATTATCTCCATGCGGCTCAGTCGGCATTGGCCAATATTAAAAAAGAAGGCTTAACGGTGACTGATTTTAGTCAGTTAGTGACGGAAGAAGTAGCTCAATTTGAAGCTGAAAAAAGTGACTTAGCCAAAACCAAACTGGATAAAGCTCAACAACGGGTGGGGAAAATGCAAGAATTAGCTGATCTTTATCAAGCCTACCAACAATACCTCACCGATCATCAACGCTACGACTATGAAGATATGATTTTGTGGGTGGCGGAAGCTTTTGACCATCAACCATCACTCCTAGCAGATTATCAGGAGCAATTACTCTACTTTTTGGTTGACGAGTATCAAGATACCAATAGTGCTCAAAATAAAATTTTGGATCAGCTGGCTGAGTTTTGGGGAGAGACCGCCAATGTGTTTGTGGTGGGTGATCCGAATCAAACCATTTACCGATTTCAAGGAGCTTCTTTGGAAAATGTGATTGGCTTTGTCGAACGATACCCTCAAGCTGAGTTAATTACACTGGAGCAAGGATACCGATGTCCCCAGACAATTTATACGGCGGCTGCCGAAATTATTCGCGCTCAAGTGAGTGAAAGTCAAATTTCTCCAGCCCTGCATACAGCTCTCTCTCAACCTTTAGCTGGGCAAACACCAGGAAAGCCTATTCAACTGTTAGAAGCCACGACTGATGCTATGGAGAAGGTGGCAATTGTTGAGCAGATTCAGCATTTGATTGAGAAGGAAACTCCAACCGATCAAATTGCGATTTTATTTCGCAAAAATAAAGAGGCACAAGAATTTATCGACATTTTAAAGAAGTGGCAACTCCCCTATCAACTGGAAAAAGAGGAAAATATTTTAGAAAGTGAATTTATCCGTCAATTTTTGACAGTTCTAGCAGCGATTCGAGAGTTACAGCAGGGAAATGAACCGGTCAACTTAAGTGAAGCCTTACTCTATGACTGGATGGGTTTAGACCAGCTAGCCGTATTGAAGTTAATCCATTACCAGTCTCGTCGCCAAGTAACCCAAACCTTATTTCAACTGGTTCAGAATGAAGAGTTGCCAGAAGGTTTGGATATAACTGCAGACCAATTTAATCACATTCAGCAAAAAGTACTCAGCTTGACCCAACTGGCGGTGAGAGATCTCAATTTGCCGTTTACGGAGTGGTTACCCGAAATGATCCGTGCGCTGGCTTTGGATGAATGGTTGTCAGTCACTCAGCCTGACCCGGCTAAAATTACCCAACTCAATGCTTTGTATACAGAGATTGAGTCCTTAGTTACGAGCGAACCTCAATTAAAATTAATTAGATTTTTGGAAATCGTCGAAGCGATGATGGCAGAGCATCTCTCTATTCAGAGAACTCGGCTCTTAGGTCGACGTGATGGAGTGGTGTTATCCACAGCTCATGGAGCGAAGGGTAAAGAGTGGCAACATGTTTTCTTAGTCAATTGTGCGGACAAAGTTTGGGGGAATGCCCGGACTCCTCATGAGCTCCCATTACCCGAGAAAATTTTGCGGTTCCAGCCGGAAACTTTGGCGGATAAAAATGCGGATGATCGCCGACTTTTTTACGTGTCTCTGACCCGAGCCAGTCAACAGGTTTATCTGAGTTATGCTCAACTCAATGAAACAACTAATCGCCAGCAAACCATGAGTATGTTTGTGGGAGATTTAATCAGTCAAGATGATTTGGTAGAACAGTGGCAACCGCAAATTTCTGAAGCTCAAACTGATTTAGCTGCTAAACTCGTTTTGCCCAGTATGCCATTACCTCGGGATGAAGAGTTTAAAGGTTGGTTGCACGAGTTGGTCAGTGATTTCCGACTTTCACCCACCGCTCTGAATACATATTTAAAAGATCCACAACTTTTTCTTAATCAACATCTCCTGAAATTGCCTCAAGTCAGATCATCAGCTTTGGCTTTTGGAACGGCCATGCATGCTGCCCTAGAGTATGCTTTTCGCTGGAAACTGATACAGCACCAATTTCCTTCCACTGATCAAATCATTGAATACTTTCAGGCTATTTTAGCTAAGGAGCCGCTGACTGAGTCTGATTATCAAGCCCGCTTAAAACTGGGACAGAGAGTTTTAACTGACTATTTGGATCAATTTGATGGTGAGGTTAACCCAGTCGTTTTGGAGCACACATTTGGTCGAACTGGCAGAGTGATTCAGTTAGATTCAGATATTACATTGACTGGAAAAGTAGATCGAGTAGATTGGATAGACCAATCGAGTAAAACGGTTAAAGTTATCGATTACAAGACGGGTCGACCTCAGCCACGATCAAAAATTGAGGGGAGTGCCTATCTCTCTGAATTGTCAGATCGAGAGAAAAAGTTACCAGAACCGTTGAGAGGCCCTTTGAAAAGGCAGTTACTTTTTTATAAATTGTTATCTCAGCTCGATTCCTCATTTCCGGGTAAAGTGGAATTTGGTGAACTGGACTTTGTCGAAGCAGTTCTGAAAGGTAAAACGGGTCGGGAAGTATTTGAGTTACCACAGGCAGAAGTGGATCAGCTAGCCGAGTTGATTCGTCAAGTAATGGCTGAGATTCGGGCCTTACAGTTTTTAGAGTAGGTCGAGTAATTTCATTATTTAAGTAGGTTTTTTGATTTTCTGTGAAAAATTCGTGAAAAAGTCTTCTTTTGTAATTTAAAAACCCATAACAATTGGTCTTGTTTGAGTTAAATCTGTTTTCATTATATCCTGTAAAGTAGTTTTTCAATTATAGAAATAATACATTAAGTCAATCTAAGCCCATAGTGATTTTAGTTGCGTGAAAAGTATGTGAAAATTGTCAATCAAAGTTTATCCAAAGTGTTCGCAGGAGACGTCTGGCAGTAAAGCCTTCTCTGAGGTCGTCATCCCGGATCGAGTCAAACTCGAGTCAGGGATCATTAACCATGCTACTCCTTTTTAAAATTCTATTTGTTCGTGCCCCAGATTCCCGCTTTCGCGGGAATGACAAGATTAGTTTTTTTTCAAAGTGATTTGTTAGTTGGAATTTTTACTTTTTCGCTGAGTATGTAAAAATTAAGCAATAATCAATAGTCAATAACTCAGTGCCAGCTCTCGAGAGCAAAGTAAACTCGATTGATGACTGACTTGGGAACCACCAGTCCAGTCCAGTGAGGATAAAAGATGATAAAGGTAATGGTAATAATGATCAGTGTGATCCAGGCTAAGGCCTGGGCTAAAAGTCGGTCTTGTTTAGCTGAAATTGTGAAAAGTTGGTGTAACCAATAGGCGAGATTAATACACAGCAATGGGATGGCTGGGGTGTAGTGATAAAAGAACATAATCCGAGGAGAAAGTTGCCACGGCATCCAAACAATGCCATATGCTACCAGGATAAAGAGTATAGGCTGATAAGCTCGCCTAAGTGTAAGTAGTTTTTGGTGCTGGGAGACAGAGAGCGATTTTCGTCGAAGGTGTTGAATGCCAACATATCCGAGTCCATCGATACTGGTGAAGAGGGCAATATTACCGGTCCAAAACAGCAGCGGATTACCAAAACTATAAATATTAGCCATATGTTCTGCATCTTCATATTTGACATACATCCACACCGGCCGTAAATCCCAGAACCACTGCCAAGGTCGAGACTGATACGTATGAGTGGCCGTTAAATGAGTTTGGTACCACCAAATTTGACGGTGTAACTCGTAAAAATGGGAGGCATAAAAATGAAAAGTATGTCCTGCCAGTGGTAATTCTTGATAGTAACACTTGCCTCTTTCTACTCGATCGCTGAGGCAGACCAAAGATTTGCCTTGAAAAAACATATGCGAGTAAGACAAGATGTAGATAATTACCGGGAGAAGACCCAGGATAAGAAGACGTTGCCCGAAAAGCTTTACCATTTTTTTAAATGCCAAGTGAGAAGTCAGGAGCGAGCCAAGTTCATAGATCCAGACAAAACCGAGTACAAATAGACCAGACCACTTGGTTCCCATTGCCAGTCCTGCTGATAAGCCAGTCAGCCACAACCATTTATTTATTTTTAAAAGAGAGTGGGTTTGTCGAAAGGATTGATAAAAAATTAAAGTTAACAGAATGAAAAAAGTGACATGGATATCATTCATCGCAATTCGCGACTGAACCAGTAACAGTCCATCGAGAGAAGCTAACAGCGCTGCAAGTAAACTGAGTGGTTTATTTTTAAACAACAGGAGACTTAAATAGGCAGTCGCCCCAATCACTCCCACTCCAAACAAGGCCGAACTGAATCGCCAGCCAAAACTGTTTTCTCCAAACATAAGCATGGAGACTGCCTGAGTGTATTTGGCTAAGGGTGGATGTAGCCAATCCACACTGGTATTTGGTTCGACAGGTGGATTCCACCATTCATAGGCTCGAGGATCATTTCGGGCAATCAGTTTAGCGGTAACGGCATGATACACTTCGTCAAAGATATAGGTGTCAGGTACAGAGAGTCGGATTACTCTGGTAAAAAAAGCAAAAGCTAAAATGACGATCAGGAGAGGACGATAGTAGCGAGTCAGAAATTTCATGGCAGAATTAGACAACGTACAACACGATTAAAGTGACGATACCGAATAAAAAGACGGTAGTGAGGAGAGTTTTATCTCTAAATAAGACTTTGTCAGGTGACTCGCCCTCATTATCTTCATAGATAAGTTGTAAGTACTTCATGACTCCAATAATGACGAACGGAACGGTCAGCATTAGCAATTTTTCTGATCGTAGAGCTTTGGGTAAAATGGTATAGAGATCAATTAATTTCCCTTCTGGATGAAAGCCGCCACTTTGAAAAGTAAACAGAGCGTAGGTTAACCAAGTAGCGTTGGCAAACATGCCGGTGTACTGGTCTAACAGTCGTTGAGAATAACGTTTGAGAGTTTGGCGGGTGTCTCCAATGAGCCCTGATTTCCCTGTCATCAGAGTTCGCTCGCTCTGTCGTTTTCCTACAGCCAGAAAGAGTGACATGGAGATAACTGTCAGTAAAAACCAAACACTCATGTGGAGATTGACTACGACCGCTCCGGCATAAATGCGAATTAAAAACCCAGTGGCAATAGATAAAACGTCAAAAATAGCAATTTGTTTGGTCTTGGTCACGTAGAGCATTTGGAGTGCAAAATACAATAGCAACATAATTCGGAAAAAAGTTGGTAGCCATAAGGACAAGAAAAAGACCATCAAGAGCAGGGCGATGGCGGCAAAAGTAGCTACTGGAATGGGCAGTTTTCCCGAGGCAATAGGGCGCTTCTTTTTGAATGGATGTTGCCGATCTGCGGGGTAATCAATGATGTCATTAATTATGTAGACACTGGAAGTAAGTAAACAAAAAATTAAGAAGCCAAAGGTAACTGTTACCAGATAATAAGGAGCATCAGGACTTGGCCGAGAAAAAAGGAACCCAGAAAAGAGTAGTGCGGCATATAAAGCAAAGTTTTTAATCCACTGCCTGGGGCGCGCAGTTTTGAGTAAGAGATAGAGGGGGTTATCTTTCATGATGGGTAGTTTTGACTTTAGCCCAAATTAAAAAGCCAAAGACGCTCAGAGTCACTACTGCTATTGTAACCATCTTTTCCAGAGTGTTCAAATATAAAGCTAATAGACCCAAAATGGCAGTTGAACCAGCATAAAATAAAGCAATTCTACGTTTGCCCCAACCAAGCACATCAATTAATTTATGATGAAGATGTCCTCTATCTCCCCAAAAAGGAGATTTTCGGGCGAGTAAACGGCGGGTGATGGTAAAAATAGCATCAGCGGTTGGAATTCCCAGTACCATAAGCGTAGTCGCAATTTTGGCACCAGATAAAATAGATAACACCGCCAAAAAATAACCAGCCAGAGAACCAGCTCCATACCCAGGCATAATTTTTTGAGGATAAAAATTCCAGACCAATAAACCGGCATACGCTCCGGCTACAATGAATGAGAGATGAGCTGTATTAAATTGAGTTGGGTCATCAATAAACCGATAGGATAAAATTCCCACGATGACTAAGGCTACACTCACAAAGGCTGGCAGTTGACCATCAACTCCTTTTGACCAGTTGACGATATTCATATTCCAGACAATAAAGAGCAAGGCCAATAAGTCAGCCAAGATCCAAATAGTGTGAGTGGTCCCAAAGAGTTGAAAGGCAAGTTGGGGTTGGTTGAGGTGAATGACACCTGGACCAAATGGGTTGGTGATATAGGCAATGCCAATTCCAGATCCAACTACTATTACAGCGGCTACTATTCCAATGAGTAACCGGATGAGAGGATGGATGTTATACACGTCATCCAGCCAACCAGTTATCGTTAAGAGTAAGGCTCCGAGGAGAATTCCAATCAGATATTTATCGAAATGCAGAAAAATAAGGGTGGTAGTCAAAACCGCCAAAAAGATCACAATCCCGCCACCTCGAGGAACTGGCTGTGAGTGAGTCGTCTTCACATGGTGATGTTTTTGGGGATCATCTACCCAATGGTGACGCCGATACCACCAAATAACGGCTGGTGTTATTCCGACGGCTACTAAAAAAGCAATCACAAATGGCATAGGTTAAGTCACTAAGACAATGATTCTAATCATGGCAATTAATAAAATAAGTTCCACCACCACACTCACCCAACCAAATATTTTTAAAAGGATGGGATCAGTATGCCGATAGAGTCTCATGGCGCCGCCATTAAGGATAGCCATCGCCAAGGACAAAGCTGGGAAAATAAAAATCCATTCTTTAGGTGCTAAAGTTTCTTGAGGAGTAGCCGTAGTAAAAAACAGGGGAATTTCAGGTTGGAGTGAAAAATAAAGTGCGGTTGCAGTTAAGGCTAGAATAAAGAAAAATAAAAAAGAAAAAAGCAGCGGAGCTTTGAGATACTTTGGTATTTCCAACTTCAAGGCTAACGGCATAGACCCTCATTATACTGCATTTTGTCGTTTCCACAGGGTGAAGTGATCAAAACTTTGATTGGGAATGTAGTATTCTTCTAAATATTCAAACAATTCGGGGAAAGGTTGGGTTTCATCGTTCATGATGATAATAAATAAGGGAGCTTGGTTTACTACATCATCGTAGGTTTCTTGATAAGCGTTGAAATCTTTGATATGAAAGGAAACGGTAAATCGACCAGTTGGAGCTGTTTGAGACAGGGCATAGAGGGTGGGATTAGTGCCCCAGATAAAAATCCGGTTTTCACCTGACTCTCTAATTATTTTGGCAGCTTTATAGTTATCGGCCATTAAGTAGTTAAAACTATCTCGATATTGTTCTTGCGTAATCTTACCTGTAAGGAGCTGACTAAACTGGTGATAGTACCAATAAGTAGGATACGGTTTGACCTCTAGGAGTAGTAAGACCGCCACCACCACCGAGACCAGCCCCAGACTGACAATGCTTTCTGAAACCACTTTAGTGCGCTTCACCAATCCCAGGATATCTTCGATGACTAACCCCACCACCAAAGCAAAAGGAGGAACTAATTGAAGAAAATAGTGGGGATAGGGCCGATTTGACAAAGTGGCCGCTACTAAGCTTAATAACATCCATGCTACGGCAAAGCGAAACCGATTGGAAAAGAACTTTTTGCCCAATGTGAGGAGTAACATACCTCCGGCTAAGATGACTACTTTGCCGGGTAAGCTGAACAGGAACAAGAGTACAGGGTGAGAAAAGCCTAGTACCCAGTTGCCCGCATACCGGAAGTTATAGAGTAGCCCATAATCGAGATAAGCTTGACCGGAACCACGACCTACAAAGTAAAAAATAGAACAGACAATAGGGATCAAGATGCCTCCGATGATTAAACTCACTTGTAGTATGGGTCTTCCTAATTGTTTCCAATGAAGCTTGTGATGTTGGAAGACGGTAGCGATGATCTGATCGCTCAAACTAAACCAAGCTATCGTTAGAAAAGCTACGGCATCAAAAAGTGCCGGAACTTTGGTTAAGATTCCTAGCCCAAATAAGCCACCGGCTAAGAGATACCACTTTTTCCCGGTTACCTTGCTCATGGGTTTAGATTGTTTGGTCCAAGCATTAAAGTAGGGAGTTTTTGTCAAAAAGTAGCTCCCTACCAAGATGAAACCCATCACAAATAATTCCCCATTGGGAATATTGCCTTCAAACCACGGTAGGGTAGTCAGTAGAATAAAAATGAAAGTAACTAGTTCTGGAATTCTTTTGACAGGCAGAACTTTTTTGGCTAAATGATGAAAAGCAATGGTGGTAATAGTCATCCAGCCAATTAATAACAACCGAAATGAGAGCTGATTGGGAACCATGGCTAAGTAGTAAATAATGGGGGTTTTATGATCAATAATTTGGCTATAGAGTTTTTCTCCCTGACGCAGCCCATTACCTAAAGTCAAGTAAATCCCTTCATCTCCATACCAATACGGTTCAAACAAATTAGGGATTCGTAAGATGAGCATGAATGCCAGGAGGATTAATAGGGGAATGTGAGTATCAATCCATTTGTCAAAGCGTTTGAAGTGAGTCAGCATAAAAACATTATGCAACAATCAAATGAGCTTGGAAAGCAGGAATGTCTCGTTAGACTTTTTCGGTAACTTTATACTCAATATATTTGCCCAACATCAGTCGGGTGTGAGCATCAATACCAGGGAGAGCTGTAAAGAAAAAACCAATCACGGGTAACATTAAAAATTCCAGTGGTTGAAGTAAATATGACAGAGGACTGCGCTTATTGGGTTTAGGAGGCCGATTCATAGCATCAACGATAAAAATGACAATCATCGAAATTAAGGAAATAGTTAAGAGGGCAGAAGTAACTTGAGGTAAAGTTTTTCCTAAGATAGTTCGACTGAAATCTGGATTTAGCAGAGGTGGTAACAGGGCAGAAATAGTAATGGCAAACCAATTGACTGGCCACAGAAAATGATCCTCAATTACTTTCATGACTCTAACCGTTTTATCCCAAAACGGGACCCCATCAGTGGTAATAAATTTACGAATGATATAGGCATCATCACTCACTCCCCAAGCCCACCGTTTCAACTGTTCGTATTGATTCTTCATCGTATTCCAGAAGCCGTTGGCTTCGGCGGCATCAGCATAAATAGGCAAAAAGATAGGTTCAACTTCGAAGTCGCCTTTTTTGGCAAAATATGACTTAAAGAACAACCGGTAGTCCTCCGGAATAACATCGGTATCCCAGTAGCCAATGTCATCTACATGTTTCAATGAGGTAGAGTAGGTGGAAAAATTCACCAATCGATCTCGACGCATCAAAATGTAAATCTGGTTAACGGAAGAGACGGACGCCATAACTCGAATGGGAGCAGGTACTTTCCAGATATTATTATAAAAAACAATGCCCCCCTGCCAAATTTTATTGAAAGGTTTATTGGTGCTTAAGAATTCATACGTCAAGTTGGCAAAGTATTTAGGATGGAACATGGCGTCGGCATCCTCACTGGTAATGGTAATTTCTTCAATAGGTAGATGTCGTTGATCTACTAAAATTTTCTTGGCCTCAATCGCTCCCCAACAAGTATTGGATGACTTGCCCTTGATTTCACCCGCAATATCTGGATGAAAGGTTACCCAGAGGTCACCAAATTCACCTTTATATTGTTGCTGTAATTTCTTGGCTTTGTCTTTAGCCTCCTGACCTTCACGCTCTTCAAACGATAACATAATGTGGAGATTTTGGTGCGGGAAGGTTTGTTTTTTGAGTGAGTTTAAAGTTCTTTCTAAGGTAGTTAAGGGTTCTTTATAAGTCGGAATAACTAAAATATGGTGAATCTGATTCCACTGTTGTGGAAAGTTTTTCTGTAAGTCGGCAATCCAATCAAACTTGCTGGCAGCGCGAATTTTTAGCTGTGATACCACTGACAGAAAAGCAATATTAAGCGAGCGAAATAACCAGTAGACAGTAAAAGTAATTACATAGTAAGCCACTGCGGTAGGGAAAATAAAAGACCCCCAAAAGGGAAATAAGATCAACGACCAAGAAACAATACCAGGTAAAATTTCTAATCCTCGTTGAGTCCGGACTGGATGGCGACGAAAGTAAGTTTTAATCATATAAGCTCATTCTGGGCGGCTGATGTTAAAAAAACGGATAGCATTATCATACAGCTGATCCGGATTAACTCCTAGTTCATTTTCTAAATAGGCAACTGTGTCAGAAATCATCCATGGTTCACAAGTTTGTCCTCGATAAGGAACAGGAGGGAGAAAGGGTGCGTCCGTTTCAACCAGCAATCTGTTTGGGGGAACCTGTTTCACCAACTGACGCAAGTGATTCGCATTTTTGTAAGTGATATTCCCATCTACTCCAACATAACAGCCAAGTTGGACGGCCGCTTTCGCATAGGTCAGTGGCCCTGAAATACAATGAAGAACGCAGTTGAGGTTGGGATGAGACCATTTGAACGATTTTAAAATCTCCCAAAAATCCCAATAGGCGTTTCCAATGGTCTGCTCTTCCGGTTCAACTTGATCACGAACATGAAAAATGAGGGGTAATGAAAACTGCTCGGCTAGTTCAAGTTGATGAACCAAAAGTGCTTTTTGATTTTTTATTGCCACCTCTCGATGGTCACTTTTCAGCCAATAGTAATCAAGTCCAATTTCTCCCAAGGCTGTAATTTTGGAGCGATGAGACTTGATTAGGTTTTTGAGTTGACCAAGAGTAGTTTCAATCGACTCTAGTTGGGTTGCCTCGTCTGGATGAATGCCCACTGCCGCAAAAAGATGTGAATCTTGGTGTGCTAGCTTAATGGCAGCTTGACTATCGGCGACAGTAGAACTGGCGATGAGCGTATCGGTTACTCCAAGTTGTTGTGCCTTTTGCCACTGAGTTCGCCAGTTTTCGCGTAGGGGTGAAAGATTATAGTGAGCGTGGGTATCAAAAATCATGAGTTATGAAGACTAAGCTATTCGAGGGAAAAGTGGTTTTAAGGCCGTAATTTTCTTTTGGGTGAAATGATCCAACAAAAATTGGCTGGTTTCAGGCAGAAAGGGCTGAAGATGATACGCAATGTGTAAGATGGTTTGGACCGATTCAGTTAAGATCCTTTGCTGGTTTTGGCCAGTTTTCTCCCAAGGTTTGGTCTGTGCTAAACGCTTATCTTCTGCCGCGATCAGCTCAAAAATCCAATTCAAGGCTAGGGTCAGTTCAAATTGATCTAGATGCTGTTGAAAGGCTGGGTCAAACTGAGTGGGTGACGATAATGATAGCTGAAGCTGATTTTTATCACACAGCTTTGCTACCCGACTACATAAATTCCCTAAGCCATTGGCTAAATGAGCGGTGTAGAGGGTATCAAGCTTTTCCCAGGTAACATCGATATCATCCCCAAAAGTACCTTGAGTGACTAAGAGATAACGGGTGCCATCTACTCCATATCGTTCCACTAATTCAGTAGGAGCAATCACATTTCCCAGTGATTTACTCATTTTTTGACCATCTACGTTAATAAAACCATTGACCAAAATATGACTTGAGTTAGGTAAACCAGCTGCCATTAACATGGCCTGCCACATGGCAGCTTGTTGTCGCAAATTATCTTTGCCACAGAGTTGAACACCTGGCCAGTAGTGGCTAAATTCTGGAGTTTCATTTGGCCAGCCTAAGGTCGAAATATAATTAACTAAGGCATCGAACCAAACATACATCACATGTTGATCGTCTCCTGGTACGGGAATACCCCAGGGCATTTTTTCTTTTAAGCGGGAAATACTGAAATCTTGGAGACCTTGTTTGACAAAACTGGTAATTTCGGTTTGCTTCCCCGCTGGTTTGACAAAGTCTGGATAGGCTTCATAAAAATCAAGTAGGGGTTGCTGAAAGGCGGAGAACCGAAAGAAATAATTTTCCTCTTCACGAATTTCCAATTCTTTGTTGGGATGAAGCGGACACCGACCGTTGACTAATTCTGAATCTGTCTTTTCCAGCTCACAGCCAACGCAATATTTTACTTGGTAAAGTTGTTTGTAAATATACCCATTGTGATCGCACCGTTTCCAGAACTCTTGAGCTGCCTGTTGATGATGTGGAGCGGTGGTCCGGACAAAATGGGTGTAACTCAAATTGAGCAAATTTTTTAAATCATCAAATTTAGCCGCAAACATATCCACGTATTCTTGGGGAGTTAGCTGATTCTCTAGTGCCTTTTGATAAATTTTCTGGCCATGTTCATCGGTACCAGTATTAAAAATTACCTGCTTACCCATTATTTTCTGGCTTCTGGCAATAATGTCTGCTGCAATTATTTCCATAGCAAAACCGATGTGAGGAGCAGCGTTGACATAAGGCAGAGTAGTAGTGAGATAAAAATATTGATCAGACATGAATTTGATTATACCGTATATGAATTGACTATTGTTTAATGATTAATGGTTATTGTCTAAATTCCAAGCTCCCTGCCTACGCAGGCAGGCAAAAACCAAATTTCAAACAAAAACCAAGCTCCAAAGTTCATTCCAGATTTGAATATTGAATTTTGAAGTTTGTTTGATTTTTTAAATTTGAAATTTGAATTTTATCCACTTGCTTCTCGATTGCAGATTTACTTCGTTAGTCCACCCAGAATCTTTTGTATTTTCCGTGCAGTCCGGTGTGCCCACTGGTTAACTTTAATTCGCTGAAGTGCCAATTGGATACCTTCTTGGCTCATGTTGTCAGAGACGGTAGAAATAGTAGCACTAGAAACTTTAAGTTGTTTTCGAATTTGGTCATAAGACAAGCCTTGATCAAGTAAGTAGGCGATAGTTAGCCGTTTTGCTAAAACGGTATACTCAGTATCGGTTAAAAATGCTTTCAAAAATTTGTGAATTTCCATAGGATTTTTCATATCGGCTAAGACGGTATGAAGATTGTCAAACAGTTGTTGCTGAGTTTTGGCAGATAAGGATTTGCTTGATACTTGCATGAAAAGTTTCTAGGACAGGAGCTACTTTACTTTAATTAATTAAAGTATATCAAAAACTCTCACTTTCGCCTATGGAGAATTTGTCGAAAAAAGAGATACATCCCAAGACACAGCCAAATACTTCCCCATCCCACTAAAACTATTGGACTCAGAAGGATGTGTTGCAGCCGGAAATAAAGTAGTCCGGTTAAGAAACTACTGATCAGAAAAGCTAATTTACTATTGAGTGTCAGAAAAGCCAGACTAAAACTCAAACTGATCCAAGTTGAAATTAACAATGGTAGGTAGAGATTTGGTACTAAGAAGTTTTGAATTTGCGATGGTGAAAGGTGGGTGAGGATGTACCAACTACCCACCCAACCAGGGAAACTGAGCAGTAAAGTGGGAAGGTGATGAAGATAGTGTTGTAACCATTGATGTGATGGAACTGATGCAGATGCCGTTGATTTGACTATTTTGGGGAGAGAAACAGGGGTGGGTTTCACAAAGTATTTTTGTGAAACCTGTGAACTGGCTTCTGAGGTGTCAGCACTAATCCTGCTCTTGGCTTTTTGCATCTAAGGTTAAACTGCCATGTTGGTAAGTTTCAATCTTTTCAATTTTCCGATCGAGCTGGCGAACTCGAGTGCCCGTTAACTCGGCGTAAGCAGAGTGTAAGGTGTCAATTGATCGGCCATATTTTTGAAGTTGATCTTTAAATTTGGACCATTCCGCCACGAAACTATCAATGTAGGTAACAACTTCTCTGAGTTTATCTTCCATCATAAAATTACGATAACTTTCCATGACGGTACGAGCCACAATTAAGAAGGTAAAAGGGGACACAATCATGACTCTTTTGCTGATAGCTCGGTCCACTAAATCGGGAAATTTTTGATTAATGAAGGAAAAAACCATTTCATTGGGGACAAACATAATGGCATAATCGAGCGTGTTTTTTTCAGGGTCAATGTAAGTAGCAACTTTATCAATCTTGACTTTCAAATCTTGAGCAAAGCGTTTTAAGTGCCCATCTTTTTCAGAGGCTGTTTCGGCTACTGACATTTTTTGAATTTCACTGTAGGGAAATTTCACGTCCACTGGGACATTGCGATCGTTGGGGAGTAAGAGGGTAATATCAGGTCGAGTATCACCGGTGGTAAATTGTTTCACATAGTGGACTCCCTCAACTAAACCATTTGACTGGAGGAGGTCTTCAATGATGCGTTCTCCCCAGGCACCTCGTGATTGATTATTCGACAAAACTTTGGAAAGCTGTTGAGTGCTTACTTCTAGTTTTTCTGTAAGTTTGCGATGTGACTCTAACTGGTCTGTTAATTGTCCAAACTTTTGGGTTCGATCTTGCTCTAAGTGTCGAATCTCATCTTGTCTGACTTTGAGATCATCTTGAAGTTGTTTGACCAGTTTCTCAATAGTTTTCTGCTTATTCTCCAAATTTATATCGATGGCTTGTCGTTCTCCTTGAAGGATTTGTTTGCTTTGCTCCGAAATTTTTTGGGTGCTCATGCCAAAGACTTTATTGACAATGTCTTCAATGTTTTCGGTTGGTTGGTGTTGCTTGGAAAGAAGCCAATATACTAGTCCTCCCAAGCCAATGAAGCCGAGGATAAGTACTAGGATGATAGTGAGGGTATCTGCTGACATATGCTTGAGTATACGGGATTAGGGTCTAAGGGTGAAGAATGGAATTGGTTTAGAGTGTTTCTCTAAAAAAAGTTTAACCAAAGTGATCTAAAGGAGCCTCAAAGCACTGACCATTACTTCTCCAATGATCGCTCTCATACATTTATGGGAAGTGCTTTGCGGAGTACTAATAAAACCCCGTTGAAAAACGGGGCAGACGTCTCCTGTGAGCACTTTGGAAAACTTTTTAATAATATTTTTTCAAGGCAAATTCTTATTAAAAAACTCCAAATCATCCTGCACTGCCTGATTCCAACCGGGCTGAAGATTATGATCGGCTCCGGGATAGGTTTTGTAGCTTAAATCGATTGGGTCGGAAAGGGGATGAGTCAGGGCAAATTGAGCTGCTTGGCTAGCGGTCAGATCTGCAACCGTGGCTCGAAGTTCATTTTCAGCTTCAATTTTATCTGCAAATTCGTCACTCCAGATTCGTGGGGCAATATCGTCACCCGTTCCGTGTTGGAGCAAGATGGGTCCGGTTAACCAATTTACATGTTGGGTAAGGCTAAAATCAAACACATCATACAGTTGTTCGAAGAGATGAACATATTCTCGAGCTTCTTTGCCTTCATCTGCATTTTCATCACTGTAATAGAGCACCGAATAGGGAAAAGGTGCCGTGACTGGTGCCCAGAGGGTGGTAGGCAGAGGTTGAGAAAGTACTTCCAATACACTCAGTGCAATTTGACCACCATTACTGTGGGCCCAGATTCCTAGCTGACTGTGTTGAAATTGCCACTGAGACAAATTCACGTCGCTCACTGCTGAATCAGTGATCCATTGATTAGCTGGGAGCGAATGAATGAGTTCAATCATTTGAACAGGTTTAGCCAACCGTGCCTCCCATGAATCTGAAAATTCGGGATCGCTTTCGCCATAGCCGAAAAAGTCGGGGGCCACTGTGATATACCCTTGTTGAGCAAAGACGGCAGCCGCATTCCGTGTTCCTACTCCCGTGCTGTATGTTTCTGGTGGGGCATACCCTCGGATCATCAGAATTATTTTGGGTTGAGTCAACTGGGTTTGAGTAGGTGAATTAGGCAAGTTAATCTGGCCAGTCATGGTTTTGCCCATGGTTTGGAAGGAAAACAGATAACTGGTAAAGTCAGCTTCTTCACTTAAAACAGACTCTAATTTAAGTGGACTTTTCTGATAGGTCCGACTTTTTAAATTACTCAGACTATATTGTTGCAGGGGAGTGGGAGCGGGGCTAGGCTGAGGAAAAAGTGGATTAATCAGGCTAGTTTGATGAGTTGCTGGCCACCACTGAGCCCCAAACCATCCCGCGAAAAAAGTCAGCGTGCAGAGAGAACAGATAAGAATGATTCGTTTCATGAAACTATTTGATTTAGATTGATATAATAATAAGATGAAACCTTTTCTTGAGCTTCGAAAAAAATCGAATGGTCATCTTATTTTAGCACTTCATTTTGAAGAACTCTTCTCGTGGCCAAAATACCTCTTACTGAGTGGAGTTAATCCAATTGTCAAAAGTCTGACTGCGATCTTTGAAACTCTCGATGAAGTTTCTCGACACCACACGGCTCTTTTTTTAATAGCAGCCTTAGGATTGGGCTTTGGGATGAGTTTGCCTATTTTTGCATCACCAGATTTGAGTTGGGCTGATACTGAAGAAATAAGCATGACTCAAGCTGACTGTTCAGTGAAACAACTCTCATTTTATCGTTTTCAGTCGGCGGTGACGGTGCTCAGTGCTGACCGGTCTTCACTTATTCCTAATCGGTCAGTGGCCTATCAGCTTTCCACCCAGCCACTCATCATTCAAGGGAACTGGCACTCTGAACTGTCTGAAATTTTAGAGCAATTGACTTTGGGAGATGAGATCACCATTTTAGCTACCAATGATGGCCGATACGCCTATGGAGTAGTAGAAATTAGAGAGGTAAAATCAACCGAGCTGCCGAACCTGGTTCATCCTGGGAGTCAGCAACTCTTGTTAGTTGTCCCGACCAATGTAACCCAACAATCACTGTTGGTAGTGGTAGCACAACGTCAAACTACTTCGCTTTAGCCGCCTTTTTCTCATACGATGGCTTCATCTCAAACAAGATGTAGAGTCCCAGCGCAATTCCCAGTAGGGCGCCAATAATGCCGGTGCCGAAGAAAATAACGGCGAGCAGTGACTGTAATACTGACACCATTTCGCTCCAAAAGATATAAATCCAACCCATTAATTTTCGAGACTGGAGAGGTTTGTACGCCATGATCATCAAAGCTCCGACCGCGAGACTCAAGATAGCATCAAGATAGAAATAAAGGGAGTGATTGGCTCCATAAGGGGCATACCATCCACCCAGCATGGCCAGTGAAGAGCCAGAGACCAGCATCGATAAGCCAGCAATAACGGTTAAAATTCCGCCGATGATAGCAAAGTAAGGGGCAAGTTTTACCAACACCTCAGTCGCTTTTTTAGGCAGGTGTGGTAGGTCTTTGAAAATTGCTTCGAGTTGAGCAATAAATTTCATGGAAGGGGCATTAGAGAGTTGTTCAAGCATGATATCTCCGCAAAATTTGATACTTCTGTCAGTATAGCATTGATAGAAGGGACCGGGGAAGGTATAATCGCTACATCACTTTTTGGCCCCATCGCCCTCCTTCGTCAAGCTAGGCTTGACTTCGGACGGGCAGGTCTAACGGTAAGGACACAAGGTTCCCTGCCCGCAGTGCCTAAGCCGCCATCATCTAGAGGCCTAGGATACATGGTTCTCATCCATGGCACACCGGTTCGACTCCGGTTGGCGGCACAGCTTTGGCGGGAGGTCATCCTTGCAATCAGAGTTCGATTCTCTGTGGGGTCACAACAAATTTTCCTCTGAAAAAACACATACCCTAATGTGTAGATTGAACCTTTCCAATTTCAATCAATTATGGTTTTATCAAAAACTTAAAATATTTCAACGTAGACACATAGCGTGATTTACGAAGCCCTTGAAAAATGAGGGGGAAGACCCCTAAAATATATTTTTACCACAAAAGGGAAGTTAAATAAATTTAAATAAAATACTCAGCAAGGAAAGCAAGTTGCTATTAGTCATGGCCGTTTCATCACTCAAATCTAATAAACTAAATAGAGAAGAAATATTGGGGTTTAAAATCAAGCCCATGTCAGGATTCCTATTTATCCAAATACTATTAAATCCTCGGCTTCTTAAAAAATTTACAACTGTTTCGCTATTATCAATAATCAAAGATCCAACTGGGATCTCCTTCAAATTTCGAGATGACAATTTTTCTTCGAAAATATAGATATGGTTTTTATCTAAATACTGCCCTATACCTGAATAATCAACTTTCAGCCTTTGAAATGCAAGTTCCCCCTCAGAAAAAACACCTAATGAAATACCTTTTTCTTTTAATTTTTTAAGAACTGGTAAGACATCAGCGAATAATGAATCAATATAGGTAGTTTTATCATAAATAAATTCTTGCATTAAAAAAATTGAAGGAATATTTAACTCTCTTTCTAAAAATCCACAAAATGAAGAAGGACTGAATTTTGATCTTGAGCTCAAACTATTAATATACTCATTTTCTAATCTTATTAAAGTATCAGAAGATACCTGTGCTAAAATGGAAATTTTTTGTCTAATTAAACCGGCAAATACAGATGTATCAAAAAGTGTTCTATCAATATCAAACAAAATTATTTGTGGTTGATTATCATCCTCTTTAAGTTTCGCCATATGATCAAATAGTTACTATTTAATAAATTTGTTATATTATAATGCCATAGCAAACTAAAACATAAGGACACAATATGAAAGGTGTTATACTCGCCGGCGGTCTAGGAACCAGACTTTATCCACTTACCCATGTAACAAATAAACACTTGTTACCAGTTTATAACAAGCCAATGATCTTTTATCCCATAAAAACTCTAGTGAATGCAGGTATCACGGATATTTTAATTGTTACAAGTGGGCCTCACGTTGGTCATTTTTTAGGTGTGATCAAAAACGGGGAAGAACTTGGTCTTACTCATGTTGAATACGCTTACCAAGATAAACCAAATGGAGGCATAGCAGACGCTCTGTCTTTAGCAGAAAATTTTTCAGATAATGGACCAATTACAGTAATATTAGGAGACAATACAACAGATGCTAATATAAAAGATGCTTTAGACAAATTCAAAAATGGGGCTACAATTTTTCTCAAAGAAGTAAATGACCCTCAGAGATTTGGAGTTGCTGTATTTGATCACAAAGATAAAGAAAGAATAGTTAGAATTGACGAAAAACCTAAAAACCCAGAGTCTAATCTCGCAGTGACTGGATTGTATATCTATGATAACAAGGTATTTGACTACATTAGAAAATGTGACCCCAATTATATAGGCAGAGGGGAATTGGAAATAACTCAAGTTAATAATTTTTATATTCAAGAGAAAAAAATGCATTGGGCAAAACTGGATGGGTTTTGGAGTGACGCTGGCACTTTCAACTCTCTTTTCCAAGCCAGTTCTTATTGGAAGAAAAAAAACACAAAATGATAGATTTCCGTTATTCAAACATTTATGACATAAATTTAGCTAAGTGGAGTGGAGAAAAGTGGGATTTCCCAAAAGAAGTAGAAGGGAAAAAATATTCTGCTAAATTAAAAAATCACTGGAACAACATTGAACTTTCAGTAAAACACTCATTTGAACAAATGAATCTTCCTCTCCCTGAAAGAATTACTGTTTATATCGTTTCTCCATGGCCCCAAATAACTGCTTTTTCAGATCCTATGACTATTCCTATCTTTTATAATTCAAACAAAGCTTTAATAAAGATTATTCATGAACTAATACATGTTGCTCTCAGCTTCAAAAAAAATCAGGCGACTAAAAAAAATGTTTATCAACATATAGACCAGCATTTTAAAGAAGAATCTTATGCCACAAAAATTCACATTGCTGTTAACCTTATTCAACAAACAATTATAAATGAAATACCAAGTTTAATAACCCTTCTAGATGAAGAAAAATTAGAGCCAGAATCCTTGTATCCAGGACAAAAGAAAGCATGGGAATTATTAGAAAAAATCAAAAATAACAAAAACATTAAAGACCCGATTGATTTTTTATTAAAGTTGTAGAAATTGTACTCATCCCGAATAAACTATTAACATGATAAAAATAGTAAAATTAAAAAAAGTATATTTT
>CAZVBO010000012.1:0-26926 GCA_964625685.1 uncultured Pseudomonadales bacterium | reverse complement strand
TCCAAGGTTTCCGCACCCACGTTCGTCGTGTGCGGGTTAGGCGACCCTAAGGTGAGGCCAATTGGCGTAGCCGATGGATTACTGGTTAATATTCCAGTCCTTGGTTGTAATCGTTATTACTTGGGAAGGGACGGTGATGGATAACGTATGTGTCGATGTGAATTCGACATCGAAGCACTAAAGCAGTCTTTATTGGCAAATCCGTAAAGACGCCAGCCCGCCTCTGGTGGGTTTATCTGAAGTGTGTAAGGAAGTTTGACCCTTTTGGGAAAGACAACGTACGTGACTTCAACATCCTGGAAAAGCTTCGCAAGGAGAGTGCAATCAATTCGTACCGACAACCGACACTGGTGGATTGGTCGAGAAGACTAAGGGGAGCGAGAGAAGGTAGTTTAAGGAATTCGGCAAAACAGCTGGGCGTAATTTAGAAAGATGCCCTCCCCGAGTCTGACTCGGGGCGCAGTGAATGTCATGGGATGGACTGTTTATCAAAAACACAGGTCTGTGCAAACTCGAAAGAGGAAGTATACGGGCTGAAGCCTGCCCAGTGCCGGAAGGTTAACGAAGCTTGTGCTTCGCACAAGAATTTTCAAATACCAAAATCCAAAAATCAAACAAAACTCAAATACCAAATTCCAAGACAAAAAATTGGGGTTTGGAACTTGTTTGAACTTTGGAAAAGTGGAGTTTGGAATTTCTCGCGCGAAGTGCGAGCGACCGAAGCCCCGGTGAACGGCAGCAGTAACTATAACTGTTCTATGGTAGCGAAATTCCTTGTCGCTTAATTGGCGACCCGCACGAAAGGTTTAACCAGTCTCATACTGTCTTGAACTACTACTCGGCGAAATTGAAATGGCTGTGAAGATGCGGCCTACTGGCGGCAGGACAAAAAGACCCCGTGGAGCTTTACTACAACTTGGCACTGATTTTTTAGTTTGAATTGTTTAGTATAGGTGGGAGATTCGTAATTTAGTTTCGAATCATCAGTGAAATACCACTCGTTTGGATTAAAAAATCTTACCTGTTCTATCTGCATCGATAGAAGGAACACTGTCTGGTGGGTAGTTTAACTGGGGAGGTTGCTTGCTAAAGAGTAACGCAAGCGCGCAAAGGTACCCTTAGCCCGGATGGAAATCGGGCTGGACGTGCAATAGCATATGGGTGCTTAACTGTGAGGCCTACAAGCCGAGCAGATGCGAAAGCAGGTTATAGTGATCCTCGTGCACTTTGTGGAAGGTGCCGGGCTTATCGGATAAAAGCTACCCCGGGGATAACAGAGTCATCGCACCTAAGCGTCCCTAGCGTCGGTGCGGTTTGCTACCTCGATGTCGGCTCATCGCATCCTGGGGCTGAAGAAGGTCCCAAGGGTTAGTCTGTTCGCCTATTAAAGCGGTACGCGAGCTGGGTTCAGACCGTCGTGAGACAGGTCGGCCTCTATCCGCCGTCAGCGTTAGATAATTGAGAGATTTTGCTTCTAGTAAAAATTGCTACATTCTTAATGAAAATTAAGATCGAAACACTTGTCCAAATCGGTGAAATCCTGTACATTTATTACAGCCATGGTCCAAGGGCTGTACAGGACAATACCGAGGGAAGACTAGTCAAATGACTTCTCAACAAAGATCATATATAGCTGGATTAATTGATGGAGACGGTAGCATTATGCTACAACTGAAACCGCAGAAAAACATGAAAATGCTTTTTCGGGTAAAGGCCGTTATCATTATCTATCAAGATTCCAGATATCATCATCAGTTATGTCAACTTCAAGAATGGATCGGAGGTGGTTATGTGTATCATCGAAACGATCGAATCAGTGAGTTGCGTGTTGAAGGGTTTTCTCAGGTAGAAAAACTTCTTTTACAACTCAAAAAATTCATCAGGTTTAAATCTAAGCAAGTTGAATTAATGTTACAAGCACTCAGTGTTTTGAAGAGAAAATATACTGTTGAAGATTTTTTAGAAATATGTGTATTATCAGATCAAATTGCAGCCAATAATTATTCAAGCAAATTGAGAAAATACACTTCTAACTATGTACGTTCAGAACTTGAAAAGCATTTCCTAGTCCCTGTAACGACTGGATCCCTTAACCAAAATGGTTTGGGGTGAAGATGGTTAGCCACAGTGTGGTTTTCCATAACACGGCAAGCACCTAAAGTTTTTGGCTTAATGAACCAAAAGTATGGTGAAGGTATAGTCTATACCTCTGGTAACAGAGGAGTCATATGACGAGAGGACCGAAGTGAGTCAATCCCTAGTGTTCCTGTTGTTCCTGTCAAGGGCATTGCAGGGTAGCTACATTGATTTAGGATAACTGCTGAAAGCATCTAAGCAGGAAGCCTTGCTCAAGATTAATTATCTCCATTAGACCCGTGGGAGACTACCACGTTGATAGGCCGTCGGTGTAAGCTTGGTAACAGGTTAAGCCTAACGGTACTAAGTGTCAATTGAACATAATAATATGAGTTTTTGAAATTCATGATTATGAAGATATGGAATACGACCAGAAGTTAGACCAGTCATATATAACTCTTCACTTTTTAGGGTACAATAGCCTTTATTAAAAAAACGTTTTGTCCTGGTCTCTGGAGCGAGATGGAACCAACTCTTCCCATCCCGAACAGAGTCTTGAAACGTCTCAGCGCTGACAATAATATACTGGCAACGGTATGTGAAGATAGGTCGAGGCCAGGACAGAGCGTTTTTTTTGTATTTTCATAATTTTTAGAGACGAAATTCTGAAAGATATCCTTGTTTTTTTATATGTTTTGATATAGTCAAACAAATATTAAGTTTTTACTAAGGTAAAGGAGGAAAAATGCCAAATGATGAACGAATTTATGATACTTTATTCAAAGCACAACAAGCTTATGATGGACATATTGAGATGGACACAGAAGTTGCTCATAAATATCCAACAATTCAGGAATTTTTAGCTGCTTTTGCTCCTCATCTATTATCCGCATTCAATCAGCCAGATGGTCATGAAACAATTGAATATGATGAAATGGATGAATAAGCAATAGGAGGAAATATGGGAATTGGAATAGAAGACAGCTTCGGTATCCATGGAGATAATCCTGGACTTCTTATACTTGATCAGGGGGATGAGAGAGCTGAAACTTCGGAAGGGTTGACACCAGAAGATAGGTCAAATTCATGGGCACTTTTACTGGCAGCCCGAACTGAAGCTCAACAATTGCGAGAATTAATTGAAGTCATTATCAATCTTGCCACCTCCATGTTCAGAGGAGAAGATCTCCGTTTGTTTTTGATAGAGGTGAACAAACTAATGGAGAATGCACAGAGAAAACCTGATGAAACTCCAGAACTAGAATAATTAATTCTAACTTTTTTTACATGTTTTACATGCGTAATAATTCTGAGGCTGATGAAGATGTTGAAAATGGTTTTGTTTCAGCAGATGAATTGGAAGAGGCTAGAGCAAGATTGGCGGCTGATGGAGTTGAAGCCTTTTGTTCGAGGAATAATTTCCCACTTCATGGCTTTAAATTAATTTAAAGGACTTCCTTGCTATGGATTCCGGCCTTCGCCGGAATGACAGTTTAATACTTAGTCATTAGCCATTAATCATTAACCATTAATTTTTCCCCAACTCATCCTTAAACCAATCGACAAAAGGAATCGGGGCGGGATTCACACGTTCCAGCATACATAAATAGAAACCGGCAAAGGCAAATAAAGTAATTGATTCAAACACTTGAGCAATTTTACTGGTAGAATGTAACTTCACCTCATAGGTGCCAATCCCATTCTGTTCCACGATATCTCGAGTAAGTTTGAATCTTTTTTGATTGCGGTCACTATACATTTCCGAATTAATAAACACAAATACGTGAGTACTGGAGATGCTGTCCGGATATTTCAAGCCCTCCATTAAATGGTGATTTAATTCTGGAATGACTTTGAAATCAGCAAAGGCTTTGGCATTCTCGTTCATTTGGTTGGCACTGACATGGGAAGCTCCTTCTAGATGCTCGGCCGCTACCAGAATGGGGCGGAGTTGGAAGAGTTGAAAAGCGAGTTGCTTGGCGGGGTTTTTGTCATCATCGACCTCAGGGACGGCTTGACTCTTAATGTCATCGATCGCCTTGATGGTTTCTTCTACATCTTCTTTAGATACAGAAATAATGCCTGCTTTTGACAATAGGGCAATCATCCCAAAGACCGCATAACCAATCGCCATTCGAGGTTGATTGGACGGGTTGAACTTAGGCTCAATTAAATAAATTGGGTAGTGAAAAGCATCCGCTGTTTTCGCCAATTCACCACCGGCGCAAATTACCATAATTTGTGCTTTCGCATCTTGAGCTTTTTCACAAGCAGTTAAGACTTCTTCAGTTCCTCCAGAATAACTGGAAAGAATCACTAAAGTATGTTCATTCACATACCCGGGGAGGGTATAACTATTGACAAAGTCAAAGGGAACTTTGAAATCAGCTTTAAATAAAGTCTTAATCACATGGGCACCAAGAGCAGATCCACCCATACCCACTACGACTACATTGTGAATTTCAGCAGTCGGTTTAAAAGTAATGTTTTGGGTTGCCTTCCAGGCATGGGTTACTTGGTCGGCGAGTGCCTCGATAGAGCCCAGGACATTTTCCTGATCAATTTCAGCTATTTCTTCACGAGAGAAAGGATGAGTGTGATTTGGCATAAGGTGCTTTCTGTAATTGATGATTGAGTAATTATTACAATTTTAAAAGTTTGAATTTTCTATGTTAGTTGGTGGACTAAATTCTAATTAAGCCACTGTAATTTTGGGTTCCAAGTAGACATCTTGAATGGCATTCAGCAGTTCAACGCCCTCAGCGAGTGGTTTCTGAAAAGCTTTTCTGCCAGAAATAACTCCCAAGCCACCGGCTCGTTTATTAATCACTGCTGTGCGAACAGCTTGTTGAAGATCGGAATTGCCTTCGCTGGGACCGCCGGAGCTGAGTAGGCCAATCCGGCCCATGTAGCCATTGGCCACTTGGTATCGAGTTAAATCAATTGGATTATCGCTCAGCAGATTTTGATACATGGTTTCAGAAAATTTCCCAAACTTAAGATCGCGGAAACCATAATTGGTAGTGGGTAATTTTTGTTTAACAATGTCGGCTTCAATGGTGGCTCCTAAATGGTCAGCCTGACCTGTTAAGTCAGCAGCTTCTTCATAATCCTGAGTCAAAGTCTCAAAGTTTTTATTACGGACATAACACCACAGCACCGTAAACATGCCTAAACTGTGAGCTTGAGCAAACATCTCACTCACTTCTTGAATCTGGCGATCGGATTCTTCAGAACCAAAGTAAATAGTAGCACCCACGCCAACTGCCCCCATTTGATGGGCTTGCTCCACACTGCCAAAGGGAATTTGGTCATGATGATTGGGGTAGGTCAGCAATTCATTATGGTTAAGCTTTACGATAAAGGGAATTTGGTCGGCATATTTTTTAGCCACAATTCCTAATACTCCCATGGTAGAGGCGACCGCATTACAGCCACCTTCAATAGCTAATTTGACAATATTCTCCGGATCAAAATAATCTGGATTGGGGGCAAACGAAGCCCCAGCAGTATGTTCCACACCCTGATCAACGGGTAAGATGCTTAAATATCCGGTATGAGCTAATCGTCCATGGCTAAACATTTTTTTCAAATTTTGGATGACGGTTTCACTCCGATCCGATTGAGAAAAAATATCATCCACAAACGTAGGAGAGGGAAGATGTAAATCAGTTTTATCAATTTTGGGTTGATTGAAGGTTAATAAGGCTTCATTCTCGTGACCCAGTAATTCAGTAATTTGAGCGTAGTTCATAAAGATCCTTTATCTGTACAGCATAATCAGTTTTTATCTGATTTGCAAATCAAAGGCTTAACTCCAGGAAGCATTTTGCCAGATAAGAATTCCAAAGAAGCTCCGCCAGCCGCAGATACATAACTGAATTGGTCTCGCAGCTCAAACTTATCTATCGCCGCAATCGTGTCACCTCCACCCAGCACTGAATTGGCTTTTGACTGAGCGATTGATTGAGCAATCTGGTGAGTGCCCTTAGCAAAAGGTTTTTGTTCAAACACGCCCATAGGTCCATTCCAAAAAATGGTATGGGCTTGAGCAATCACTGCTTGGAAAAGTTTGATGGTTTTGGGACCGATATCAAGAAACATTAAATCATCTTCCACATCCGACTGAGTAGTGAGGTCGATCACTTGAGTCTGGTTGGCCTCTTTACTTTTTGCTGCCACCACATCAATTGGATAAATAATTTTAGGTAAAGGTAGATAGTCATTGAGCAAGGTGTGTTCTTGCTGATTGCTGTCGAGCAGTTTGTCGGCAAACTTCACAAAGTTAATGGTTTTCTTTTGATTGTCTACTGGTTTGTCTTCTAAATAACTTTGAGCTACATCAAAGCCGTCAGCTTTTAAGAAGTTGTTGGCAACGCCGCCGCCAACTAGAACAGTGTCAGCAATTTCTGTTAAATGCGCTACCGCACTGACCTTATCTGAAATTTTGGCGCCACCAATGACCATTACGAAAGGACGCTGAGGGTTGTTCATTAATTGACTCAAGTGATCAACTTCTTGAGCGAAAGCAAAACCAGCAAATGAAGGAAGAAAATGAGTAATGCCTTCTACTGAAGCGTGTGCTCGGTGAGCTGCTGAGAAAGCCTCATTAATATAAACCTCACCCAAATCAGCCAGCCTTTTGGCAAACTCTTTATTATTCTTTTCTTCTTCAACATCAAAGCGTAAGTTTTCTAAAAGTTGAATAGGGGTGTCTTGAGTCTTAAAATGAGTGATTAAAGGAACGGCTTGATTGATGAGCTGACTGAGATGTCTTGCTACTGGAGCTAACGAAAGATCGGAATTGACTTTACCATCAGGTCGTCCCAGATGAGACAGCAGGATGACCCGAGCTTGGTGTTTGAGTAAAAAGTTGATGGTTTCCAAAGCAGCTTGAATTCTGGTGTCATCACTAACGGTCCACTCACCATTTTTTTTCTCCAGTGGCACGTTAAAGTCTACCCGCAAGAGAACTTTTTTATGAGCGATATCAGTGGAAGTGGGAAGACAGAGTTTCATTGGTTAATGATTAGTGATTATTGATTAATGTTTAGCATCCCCTTTTCCTAAAAGGGGCATCAAGTGAATGAAACGAACCTGATGGGGCATTTAAGAAACTTCTTAAACACCTCTGTCTGGCTCTCGCCAGATGTCTCCTCTTTGATAAGAGGAGATTTTTTGCTTTTCACTTTCACTCTAGTGGATTCCCTCTAGTCTGGCAAGAGTGGGTTTCCTCATTCAAAAAAGAGGTTTCCTCTGGTATACTACTCTTACTAGACTTGCAGTGAAATAAAACTCATGTTACTTTCACGTCTATTTTGGCAAAACAAGACTTTTCTTCTTTCTCAAGTAGCCGGTCGCTACTATCGGCATCAGAAAAGCCTGTTTTTCTCAAAATATACGCAAAATTATTCATCAGTTTATTTCACTGCAAGTCTACTCTCATGAAAGGAGAATTTATTGTCTATGGTGCAAACATCAGATAAAAAAAAGGCTCAAGCGAAAGTCGAAGAGCCGGCAAAGAAAGAAGAAACAACTGTAAAGGCCGAGGAGCCCCAAGTTGAAGTAAAAGAAGCCAAAGCTTCCAAAAAAACAACAGCCAAAAAACCTCAAACTATGGAAGAGCTGTTAGCTCAATCCAACTATACGCTGACTGTTCCCCAAAAGGGTGATAAAGTTACCGGTAAAATTACGGAGATTACTCGTAAGAGTTTGATCATTGATATTGGCGCCAAAACTGAAGCAGTGGTGGCTGATAAAGAGTTTGATATCGCTAAAGATTTTATTGCTGATTTAAAAGTGGGTGATGAAATTGAAGCCCATGTTTTGTCAACCGAAAATGATAAAGGTCAAATTTTACTTTCCCTCAAAAAAGCCGCCGTTGATTCTAAATGGGATCGTTTTGTAGAAGCTTATGAGAAGGATGAAACGTTAACGGTCAAAGGTTTAGAAGTCAACAAAGGTGGATTGATTGTATCCATTGATGGCGTACGTGGCTTTGTACCCTCCAGTCAATTTGGTAAAAAATATATCGGTTCCTTCCAAAAACTAAAAGGACAGGATTTAGAGGTTAAAGTCATTGAGGTGGATAAAGATAAAAACCGGTTGATTTTCTCAGAACGTCACGTCAGTGAGGCTACTCAATTGGCTCAACGTGATCAAGCTTTAGCCGCAGTTAAACCAGGTGAAATTTACACTGGGGTTGTCTCAGGGGTGATGCCATTTGGCTTATTTGTGACCGTAGAAGTACCGGTAGATGGCAGTTCAGGTTTTGTTGAAGGTTTAGTCCACATTAGTGAAATTTCTTGGGAAAAAGTCAGCCATCCGAAAGATTACCACAGAGTTGGAGATGAGATGAAAGTGTTAGTGATGGGCATTGATGAAAATACCGGTAAGCTGAATCTCTCCATTAAACAACTCACCGAAGATCCTTGGAAAGAAACCGCTCAAGATTTCCCAGTCGGCACCGTCTTCACTGGGCACGTCTCTCGGATTGAATCATTTGGAGTCTTTGTCAATGTAAAACCTGGAGTAGATGGTTTGATTCATACCAGTAAGCTTGATCCTAGTACTCAACTGACTGAGGGTGAGGATATCACGGTCTCAGTAGAGAGCATTGATCCAGAACAGAGACGAATGAGTTTGAGTCCTGTGCTACACGAAGTACCAGTGGGATACAAGTAAACAAAAGTTTAAAGTCAAAAACCAAAAGCCATAAGCACTTCTCTTACTTGTCATCCTGAATTTAATTCAGGATCCAGGGATAGAGGAATAAAGGTTTAGAGAAAAGAAAAAAGACAAAAACTCAAAACCAGAAGCCCCAAAATGGAATTTGGAGTCTGGATTCTGAAATTTGTTTGAATTTTGCCTGCCTGCGCAGGCAGGAATTTTGGAATTTGTTGGATAGGAGTCAAAATATCAACTATAATTAAAAGGATTTTTATGGCTAAACAAAGAATGATTGTCACCGATGACCAATTGCTGATCGATATGGATTTGCTGTTTAATGCAATCCGAGAATCAGATGGTGATTGGGAAAAAGTGGAAGAAGATATGAATGCTTACTTGGCTGCTGTACAAAGTATGGTAGGTGAAGAAGAAGAATAAACTCTATTTGAAATTAAAAGAGACTCCAAAGTTACTGAAAGTTTGTATACTGCCAGATAATTTTGGAGTTTTTTATTGATGAACTCGAGAAAATTTGGGGTTTATGTGGTATAATAGGGGATAGTTGGAGGAAACTTTATGCCATACGTCATTACCTGTGGAGATGAAGGGGTCCAAGTCAATGAAGGTACCCGGTTAGGTGTAGTTGGGGCTGGCATTCGATTAGATGGTTTTTCTCAGCTGGTAACTGCTCTCAAAAAAGTTTTAGGCGAAGATATTCGCCTTGCTTCTAGTGCAGAAAATGACTGGATAAAACAGCAATTTAACCTCAATACTTTTGAGCAAGCTGATGCAACTATGCAGCAGTATGCCGAATTGGTGGCAGATGAAGAAAAACTTTTGTATGTGGGTTTTATGCCTTTTTCGGATCCTAAAGAATTAAAACATGAGATTAAAGGACACATGGTTCGACCAAAAGGAATCCATGTTGCCAATCAAATTTGTTTTACGTTGGCTGGTGGTGAACAAACCTACAACTTAGGAAAGTATCTGATTTCAGCAGAATGGGTGAGTGAAGTGGAGCCTAAATTGGCAAAACAACTTATTCAAACTCAAGTCGACTTTTATACCAAATTGGCTGGTCAAGATTTGACTATTACTTTTGAAGAAGATGGTGAACTGGGTGCAGATGTGGCCGCTAAGAATAAGGCGGTGTTGGAGAAGATGGGTTTTAGTGCTTAGTGATTCATGATTAGGATCCCCTTTTTCTAAAAGGGGCATCAAGTGAGTGAAACGAACTTGATAGGGTATTTAAGAAACTCTTTAAACACCTCTGTCTCGCTATCGCTAGACTTCTCCTCTTTAGTAAGAGGAGATTTTTTTTGCTTTTCCCCTCTCTTCTCCTTGATTCTTGATACACATCAGATATATAATGACCACCTTCTGGCTATTAAGTACAAGTGAAAAAATCATCATGTCTGAAAGATTAAAAAATGCCATTATTCGATTTCACAAGGCTTTTCCTCAAAATGGAGAACTTGATTTAATTAAGACCAGTGCAGAACATCATGGGGTTGATGCAATAACTGGAGATATTTTTGAACCCATGGTGAGAACCTCTAAAGCTAAAAATAGGGGTGCAGGTGCTTATAATGAGCGGCTATTTACTGCTGAGAATATTGCTGATTTAGAGAATGTAGTGGCACGTTTAAAAAATGTAAGGAGTCTGAATATCCTTTGTGAGGACTATCGACAATCAGAAGATGTTTACCGTTTGCTGGGTTTAGATCCTGACTTAGACGCGGTACTTGGATTAGCCGGTGGACCGACTCAACCCAGAAAAGACAATCAAAAAGCTGAGAAAGACAACTCTGAGCGGCATGAAGCTTTGGTTGAGTTTATTACTGCTTTTGCAGAGGTTAATCCAACTGCAGTCATCCGTTTAATTGCCCATGATGAGAAATGTGGTGGGCATGCTTACTTTATTGGAACAGCTGCCAAGATTTTAGACACTGCCCTAGAAGATGGAAAAGAACCACTTGCAGCTAGGTCAGAAGAAGACCAGGAAATGATAAAAGACCTCCACTTTATTGCGAATGAATTAATTGTCAGAATCAATCCCGACTTTGACGCCATGGCTGCCTCAGATGAAGAGAAGGAAAAAATGAGAACAATTTTGAAACTTTTCATAGCTCAGATTACTCCTAGCAACGAATTTGATCGGTTGTTGGAAGTACCATTATTTGATGAATAAGTTAAAACTAAGTTTGCCACCTCATTGTTACTAAAGTATGGTATGGTAGTCCTGTATGCCGAAAGCCCATTCAGTCTTTGTCTGTCAAAATTGTGGCGAGTCCTATCCAAAGTGGCAAGGGCAATGTACTAGCTGTGGCGAATGGAATACTTTGGAAGAAGTAATTCAGCCAGCAAAAACAGCTAAAGGATTACAAAAAGGGGTTTCTTTTAATTCGGAACAGCTATTGTCTCAAAAAACGGTTCTTTTTCCTCAAGTAGATCTCTCCAGATCCCAAAAACAGCGTTTTTCCACTCAGATTGGTGAGTTTGATCGGGTCTTGGGTGGGGGAATGGTGGCGGGAGCGGTGATGTTGATGGGGGGAGAACCAGGAATTGGCAAGTCTACATTGTTAACCCAAATGGTGGTGCAGTTGTTGGTGATGGGGAAAGAGAAGCCGAAAGCTCGTTCAGCATCCAAAAAATCTTCAAAAACAAAAAGTGCACAATTTGATCAACAAAACAGACAGATTATGTACGTTTCTGGAGAGGAAAGTCCCTATCAAATATCTCTAAGAATCAAGCGAATTTTAGAAAACGAACAAAATAATAATAGTCAGAATTTCGGTCAAGTTTCGGACCAAATTTTTGGCGAAGATTTGGCCTTTATTACTACCACTGATGTGGATGAATTGTGTGCTATGGTGGAAGCCAATCCTCCTCAGATTTTAATTGTGGATAGTATCCAGGCTATGACGACGCAAGAACTTACTGGCGCGGCGGGATCAGCAGGTCAACTGAGAGAATCTACGGATCGTATAACTGATACTGTTAAAAAATTGGGCATTCCTTGTTTCCTAGTAGGGCATGTGACCAAGGAGGGGAGTATCGCTGGCCCTAAAGTACTTGAACACATTGTGGATACAGTTTTAGAATTAACGGGTGAGCGAACGGATGATTTAAGAATTCTCAGAACGCTCAAAAATCGGTTTGGACCAACTGACGAAGTGGGGGTATTCAGGCATAGTGATTATGGATTAGACGAAGTTAGTAACCCTAGTGAGATTTTTTTGGAGCACGCCGATCACTCGGTACCAGGCAGTGCCACCGTCTGTGTAATGGAAGGTACGCGACCTTTGTTGCTCGAGGTACAAGCGCTAGTTATCGATTCACAGTTAGCCATGCCTCGTCGAGTGGGGCGGGGGATTGAGTTATCTCGAATTCAAGTTTTGTCTGCTGTTTTGCAAAAGCACTGCTACTTACCGCTGGGTACGGCAGATGTCTTTCTATCTGCAGCGGGTGGTTTTAAAGTGAGTGAGCCAAGTATTGATTTAGGACTCGCAGTTGCGATCGCTTCTTCTCAAAAAAATAAGACAATTCCCGACAAGACACTTTTTATTGGAGAAGTAGGCTTGTTAGGCGAAATTCGTAATGTAAGTCACATGGATCGCCGCCTTAAAGAGGCCAAAAGACTTGGTTTTGAACATATTATTTCCCGAAAGACACACTCGCGGGTGAGGGAGGTATTGAAAGAGTTGGGACTGAGTTAGTGACTATTGTTTATTGATTATTGTTTAGTGATTAATGGCTAGTGGTTCGTGTAAGTGTTCATGTATGTGTTCGTGTCAGTGGGCTGTGAAAAAATCAGTTGGCAGTGTCATTCCCGTGCAGACGGGAATCCATACTGTTGGCATCAGTTGGAGCGTTTTCCAGAGTATAGATTCCGCCGGAGTTTACCCCGTTGAAGAACGGGGCGGGAGTGACACCGTGTTCGTTTTCCTGACTATCCATTCTCTCGGAGATGTTTAACATTCTTTTTAAACACCTCTGTCTCGCTGTTGCTAGATGTCTCCTCTTTGATAAGAGGAGATTTTTTATTTCTTTTTCGCATACCGTTCACGGCTCACGCGGATGACTTTCTCCCGATTTTGGTTGGAGCTTTTGGCTAGAGGGAGCGTATAAGCGGGAAAGGGGGCTGAGGTGACATTATCAATTGAGAGTTTATTAATAATTTGATATCTCCCCAAAGAAACTAAATCTTCACTGGTATATTTATTTCCATACTCTTTTTCAAAAACTCCCGCATCATCAGCCCCCATAATAAAACTGGTCATACTGCCACAGTTTCCAAAAATTGCTTTTTGAACTTCCTCGGGAATTTGAGCAATATATTGGTTCGCTAAAATTAAATTGAGCCGATACTTTCTGGCTTCAGACAGAATTTTATTAAAAGACTCAGTGGCAAAGTTCTGGAACTCGTCGACATACAGATAGAAGTCTCGACGTTGTTCTTCTGGAATATTGACTCGGGCCATGGCTGACAACTGGATTTTAGTGATCAACATTGCTCCCAACAAGGTAGCATTATCTTCACCCAGTTTCCCTTGAGATAAATTAACTAACAAAATTTTGCCCTGATTCATCACTTCTTCGATACTAAAAGAGCTCGTATGAGCATTCACCACGTCTCTCACCAGGGGAGAAGACACAAACTGACCAACTTTATTCAAAATAGGAGCAATGGCTTCAGTGCGTTGTCGATCCGGCATTTTTTCAAATTCATACAACCAAAAGTTTTTTAAAATTGGATCCGTTAATTCATCAACAATTTTTAAGCGCATTTTTTGATTCGTTAAAATGTCGACAATATCTGACATTCGACTGGTTTTACTGGCTAAAAGAGTGAGTAAAGTGTTTCTGAGAATATATTCGAGTCGTGGTCCCCAGGAGTAGGCATAGAGTTTTTGGAAAATCGATACAATTCCGGAGGCAATTAATTCTCGATGGGCAATGTTTTCTCCCTCAAATAAGTTGATTTTGACCGTTCGTTCAGGATCAGACGGATCAAAATAGACGACATCGTTAATTCGGCGTGAGGGGATGTAGTTGAGAATAGTTTCCACCAAATCACCATGAGGATCAATCACACATAGTCCCTCATCATTCTTGAGGTCATTAATGGCCATATTGGATAGTAGGGTGGATTTACCAGTTCCAGTTTTCCCAATCACATACATGTGTTTACGTCGATCGGAGCGTTTAATTCCATAAATGACATCTTGGTTTTTGTAAGTAGCTTTAGCGAAAGGATTAATCTCTTTTTTAATCACGGTTTCTGTTTCTCGAGTCACAATCGGTAAATTCTCTGGAGGTTCTCCGGCTAAAAGTTTACCCCAAGCAATATTATGGATATGAGACAGGTTTTTATTGGGTAGGTGAAAGAGGGTCGCCAGTTCCTCTAGTGTCAAATGAAAGTGAGGTGAGCGGCTAAAAGTGCGAGATAAAAGACTCCTCAAATATTGCTGTTTAAAAAAGAACGGTTTTTTGAGAATAAGTTCATTGCCTTCACTCTGGGTAATGGACTGGAAAGCGGCGGCGAGAGTTTCCAATAAGATCTGACTTCGATCTATATTTTGACTCGAGACAACTATTCTAATTGATGCTAAGTGAGCTTTACTACTTAGTTTTTTTTCAATTAATGTTTTTTGAGGGTGAGTTTGAGAAGTTTCTCCGGCAGCTGAGAGAGGATCTTTGCTAGAGGTGGGAGTAATTTTCCGGAAGCCAGACTGTTTCCATTTATCATTGGTAGGAGAGACCACAAACTGAACGCAAATGTTATCCCATGGTTGGGCTTTGGACAAAGTTGACAGAACAGGAGCCAGAGGATCGGTTTCTTTGAAATCTTGATAATTTTTGAGGGGGAAGTACTCGGCATATTTCAACTGTAAGCTCCCAAAAGCGGTAGATTGAGTAGGATCTGGATTAATGATTCCTTCCAGATAATCTGAGGAGAGGGGAGTAATTAAAACTTCAGGGTAACTTGACTGAATTAAACTGATAAAATATTCTTCGAGACGCTGAGGCACTAGACACAGAAAATAAATAGTTTGATTCTGGACCACAATTTCGAAACTGATGGTTTCTTCTGTGCCCAGCAACTTTTGCCACCAGTGATTTTTCAGTTGGGGCAGAGTCGCAAAAAGCTGAACGGCTGTTTCTGGAGTTTGGTCACTATTTTGACTGGTCCGCAGCTCCAGGAGTACATGCGGTGACATGGTATTAGTATACAGGGTTTAGTGACTAATGTTTATTGTTTATTGGTTAGGGAGTGGTGTCGATGGACAGTAGTTCATTGTGTCATTCCGGTGCCTGCCTGCGCAGGCAGGAAGTCCGGAATCCATAGTTTGGATTATAAATGTTTGTGGTCAATCACTGCTGACCTTTTTTCCACAGTATGGATCCCGACTTTCGTCGGGATGACAATTCGGGTGTGAGTAATTACACTATAGCCGATAAACAATAATTACTGCCAGTTTCCCCCAATTGTTCACAATCTAGTCTATATCAATAATGAGTGTGTAAAATTTATTAAAATTAGTCAATAATTTTAATGAAAATAAAATTATAAGACTTAATATAATTGTTGATAAAATTTTTATAGGTTGACGAAAGTAGAAAGGATAGTTATACTCGATATAAATAAAAAACCTCTAAAAGTGTTGTCAGAAACAAACCTTTAGAGGTATAAAAACAAAAAAAGCATTATTACCGCTGGACAGACCACGTATAACAATGCTTTTTTTAGGAACGGATACGAATTGAGTTGTATCCAGTGACACAGAGAGTACCAATTTTTGAAGAAAGAGTAAACTACATCTTACTGTTGTTTTCTCCATCAAAATTGGCAAATAGGACTGAGGAGCTTGGGTGGAGGTTCGGCCATTGGGCAGGTTGCCGAGCTTCCACTCAGGCTCTTTGTCTAAAATATCCTATAATATTGATTTTTTCCGTCTATTTTGATATAATTATCTGATAAAAAGATATCATACTTTATATTTTGATACCGATGATTACTGCCCTCAGTTTATCTCCAGATCGTTTGAGAACTCGTTTTATCCATGTGAGAGCTCGGTTAGTGGGTAAAATCAATCGTTGGCCCCAGTTTCTCGATCTCCAAATTAACTTTGTGAAACCTCAACTCAGATGGCCTCGAGTTGATTCCAGATTCGCTTTTCCGATTCGACAGCTATTTCAGGGTGAAGACGTACCTAGTTCCGTAGTCATCTACGATAGTTCTCAAGTAGCAACCCTTGATCCTACTCCTCAAGTAGTTATTCATCCCAGCCAATCTCAAGTGGGGAGATGGTTGGAGATAAAATCTGACTTCATGATGTGGGGCCAAAAACTAAAACAGAGGATTGAGCACTTTCGAGTACCAAAGTCTAGTCAAGTACTAACCAAAGTAGTCACTGCTGAACACAGTTCTCCCTCAGCTTTCACCAAAGTGGCACAGGGTCTGTCTTTAGGCGTAATTGGTTTAGCGGTGATGGTGGCGGCTGTGATTTTTGTGCCTCAACTCTATTACACCCTTTTTCCGGCTAATACTATTCCCATTGAAGCCGCTACTGAAGGCACTCCTTTAGGAGGAAACTTTGACCTAGGAGCTAACACCGCAATTAAAGAGAAAGCCCAAACTCCAGAAAGGTATTTACCTCCCCAAGATGATTCATTACCAGATGGTGATTGGATTATTATTCCTCGAATTGGGGTTAGAACAGAATTACAACGGACATATGATGTGGAAGCAGCTTTAGAAAAAGGGGTATTGTGGGAACCAGATTATGGTCAACCAGGCGACCTTGATATCCCGATGATTGTGGTGGCTCATCGCTTTGGTTACAAATGGTGGTGGAAGAGCGATTATTGGAAGTATCATTCCTTCTATTTGCTGCCTGAACTTGAGCCAGGTGATCTAGTCGAAGTCATTTCTGATCATCGCAAATGGACATATGAAATTTATGCCGGAGAAGAGGGGGAAGAAGTCACCGATTTTGAGGCAGATATGATTTTATATACCTGTAAATACCTCAATTCCTCTATTCGCCATTTCCGTTATGCCCGAATTATTAATATGAATACCGATACGCAGGCAGATTAATGGTTAGTGACTATTGTTTATTGACTAGTGATTCGTGTAAGTGTCAGTGGTGAATGGGATTCTCCTCTTATCAAAGGGGAGAAGTCTAGCGCCCGCCTGTCTACCTGCGCAAATAGGCACAGGCAGGATAGCGAGACAGAGGTGTTTAAACAATTTCTTAAATACCCCATCAGGTTCGTTTCACTCACTTGATGCCCCTTTTAAAAAAGGGGATTCTAGCCAATAACCAATAGACAATAGTCATTAGCACTGGATTTTCCTGAACCATCTGTTATAATAAGACTCAATCTTTCCTCATTGTATGTTTTTTCAGGTTGTTATTTAGCAAACATGAGTAGTATTTCACCTATATTTTAACCAAAACAAACATTTTACCCACCTGAAATTGGTGTGATTATTAATTAAATAGATATCCTTCAAGTAAAGGATCAAACAATATTTCTTATGACAGCAGAGTCTTCTCTTGATGATCTAATTGGGAATCCTCCTAATTCAGACTCAAATCAATCTCAAAAAGAAGTTTCCAAGAATTCTTCTTCAAAAAATTCAAAAAAAACAGCTACTAAAGCCGATGATATCCCTGTTACTCCATTGAATAAAAACCGTAGTTTTACCAAAAATACTAAAAGGAGTTCGAATACTCGAAAAATGAATACTACAAATACGACTAATGGGACAGATATTTTGCCCAACGGTGACATTGACGTCCCTAATGAAACAGTGAGTGGAGTCCTTGATACTTCTCGAGATGGACATGGAGTATTGCGGGCTCAGTTTTCGCCTTCAGATAATGATGTGTATATTTCTTCATCTCAAATTCGTCGCTTTGGACTTCGTCCCGGTGACTTTGTAGCTGGACCAGCCCGGAAACCAAAGGATAATGAACGGTACTGGGGTTTACTGAAAGTGGAACAAGTGAATGGCTTACCAGTGGAAGAAACACGCAACAGAGTTAAATTTAAAGATTTAACTCCAGTTTATCCTGATTCTCAGATTAAACTAGAAACCGGAGCTGAACCCTTGTCGATGCGCATTATTGATATGATTGCGCCGATTGGGAAAGGACAACGAAGTTTAATCGTGTCTCCACCAAAAGCTGGAAAGACTACTTTACTGAAAGATATTGCGACCGGTATAGCCGCCAATCACTCGGAAATTCATCTGATGGCGGTGTTAGTAGGAGAGCGTCCTGAAGAAGTAACGGATCTCCGTCGCCATATTGCTAAGATCACCAATGATACTGGTGAAGTGGCTGCCAGTAACTTTGATGAAGCAGCTGAAGATCAGTGTCGAGTGGCCGAACTGGCTCTAGAAAAAGCCAAACGCATGGTTGAGATGGGCCAGGATGTGGTGATTCTACTTGACTCTATTACTCGGTTAGCTCGAGCCTATAACTTGGCAATGCCAACTTCGGGGCGAACTTTATCAGGAGGGTTTGATCCAGCAGCTCTTTTCCCACCTAAAAAATTCTTTGGTGCTGCTCGAAACTTTGAAGTTCCGGGATCACTCACCATCGTGGGAACTGCCTTAGTTGATACTGGTTCTCGAATGGATGATTTGATTTATGAAGAGTTCAAAGGCACCGGTAACCAAGAAGTCCATCTTGATCGTCGCTTAGCGGAGCGGAGAATTTACCCAGCTATTGATGCTCAAAAATCTGGGACTCGTCGAGATGACTTATTGATTGATCCAATGACTTACCAAGCTATCATGACTCTGCATCGAATGCTTGATACGCTTGATAAAGAAGAACGATCCAGTACTCTGATCGACCAAATGAAACGATCTAAGTCTAATAAAGAGTTCTTAGCTTCTTTGAAAACTGCATAAACGAATGTTGAATGTCTAATGACTAATGTTTATTGATTGATGGCTAGAATGGGTATTTAAGAAATTACTTAAACACCTCTGTCTCGCTATCCTGCCTGCGCAGGCTGGCGCTAGACTTCTCCTCTTTGATAAGAGGAGAATCCCGTTCACCACTGACACTTACACGAATCACTAGTCAATAAACAATAAATACTAACCCATGCTGTATAATGGAATCTCAGGTATTTTGGATGCCAAGAATCTCAGTTCATATCTCACCACCACCACTTTTTTCGGAAATAGGTCAATTCTTGGACTTTTTACGGAAATATGTTCGTCAACGAGGCTATAGTTTGTTCTCTAAATTTGAAGTGGGTAAAGACTTATTGGTTGATTTACTCTATAAAAAACGGGGCAAGTACGCTCGACCTTTTCTTCATTTTGGGACAATTGGTCTTATTTTCTTAATTATTACGTTAGGTCCAGTCATTTTATCTCAATCTGACGACCAGACCAGTGATGGGGTCTCTTCCAGCTCCGGGTTGTTAACAACAGCTTCTGCTTACGAGACCAGTTTTAATACACTTCAAGCCGAAGAAGTTCGTCAGTATCGAGGTGGGGAAATTACCACTCATGTAGTCCAAGAAGGTGAAACCTTGTCTTCGATTGCTCAACGATATGGGTTACAGGTAACTACCATCATGTGGGAAAATGATCTAACCGAAAATTCCAAACTCAAGCCTGGTCAAGAATTAAGAATTTTGCCGGTTGATGGAGTGCGACATCAAGTCAAACGAGGTGAAACTCTGGAGTCGATTGGTAAAAAATATGGTTTGGAAGGTTCTCAAACTCAGACCATTGTCGACTATCCTTTTAACGAATTCTTGAATGATGAAACTTTTGAATTGGCAATTGGCCAATGGTTAATTGTTCCAGATGGAGTTAAACAAGATAGTGCCGTCCAACCCTCAACTCGCTCAGTAGTTCAAGCACCGGTGGCGGTGGTGCCAGGAGCAGGAACAGGTGCTTTTGTGTGGCCAGCGGCTGGAGCAATTACCCAGGGATATCGGTTCTACCACAAGGCAATTGACATCGCGAATCGAGGCAGCGGTCCTATTTTAGCTGCCGACACCGGGACTGTGATTGCAGCTGGTTGGGACAGCTCAGGCTATGGAAACCGCATTATGATTGATCATGGCAATGGCTTTGTTACCCTCTATGGACATTTAAGTGTGATTCAAGTCAGTGTGGGCCAAAAAGTAAATCGAGGATCAATTGTAGGTCAAATGGGAAGTACTGGTCGGTCAACCGGAACTCATTTACACTTTGAAATTCGTAAAGGTGATTTGCTCAATCCATTAAGCTATCTCAATTAATCTATGCTAGATCTAGTTAAACTTCAGATACAGGCAGGCAATGGGGGCAATGGTAAGATTTCTTTTCATCGAGAAAAATATATTACCAAAGGTGGTCCTGATGGTGGGGATGGAGGAAATGGTGGCTCAGTTATTATTGAGGGCTCAAAACACATTTCAACGCTTGATGCCTTTATGGGCAAGAAAAAAATAGTCGCCACAGACGGTCAGATGGGTGGGAAACGGCAGATGATCGGCAAACAAGCCGATGATCTTATCTTACCTCTCCCTATCGGAACAGTGGTCTGGTTATTAGGCGAAAATGAAACCAGTAAACTGAATCGAACCTATTCTCATTTTCATCGTCCACTTGAAAAGTATACGGTTGAGGCGGAAACGGGTTATATTCCTCCCCGAGAACCGGACCCAATTACCTCTGTTGATGAAACGCAACCTCATCCTGCTTATTTGTTGAACGAGTCAATTAAAGATCTTGATTTTCGAGACATTCCTAAACTCAAATTATTTGAAGTTTCGGCTGATGGGGAACAATATGTTCTGTGCCAAGGAGGTAAGGGGGGAAGAGGCAACAAACGGTTTGCCAGTTCGAGCAATCAAACGCCCCTGGAAGCAGAATATGGTGGTTGGGGTGAACAGAAAATTGTGGTCTTTGAACATAAATTGTTGGCCGATGTGGGATTGGTAGGTTATCCTAACGCCGGAAAAAGCACCTTAATTTCTGTCGTCACCAAGGCTAAACCAAAGATTGCCAATTATCCTTTTACTACGCTTGAGGCTAATTTGGGAATTCTCCATGTGGGTGAGTTAGCCACTTCCGATCAAGATCGGAAAGAAATGGTGATTGCTGATATTCCTGGTTTGATCGAGGGAGCGAGTGAAGGCAAGGGTTTGGGATACACCTTTTTGCGTCATATTGAACATTGCCGAGTGTTAGTTTATGTACTCTCACTTGACGAAAGTGTCATTTTTGATTCCGCTCAAACGGAGACGCAAAAGGCTGACCAATTGTGGACTCAGTTTCAACATTTACAGACTGAACTAAAAGACTATGACCAACTCCTCTTGGATAAACCTTGGTTGGTTGTGGTCAATAAGGTGGATCTTTATCCGGCAGAGCTCCAAACTGCCATTCGTCAACTTTTTCAAACAAAGCAACAGCCAGTACACTTTTTAAGTGCTTTAACGGGTGAAGGAATGGTGGAGCTTAAGAGAGAGCTGATGGAGAGAGTTTAAGAGATAAACTCCAAATAAATGTCTCCACTTTGTAATCAAAGAAGAGTAGATCTTCAACTACAGAACGTTTTGTTCCCTGTATTGTCATCCCGACGAAGGTCGGGATCTATACCTTGAGTTAAAGAAAACGGGAAGATTTGATCCCTACCCTGTATTAATTCCTCACTATAGATTCCGGCCTTCGTCGGAATGACAATGCACTACTCACTAACTATTAACCTCTTTACTGTTCCATCACTCCGGAAGGAGTGGCTTCCTCACTGGGACTGGGAGAAGCCTCCACTGGAGTTTGGTTGAGGTTCTCTAAGCTGGTATTTTGCTCAGGGTTGACCACATCGGTTTGTGATTCGTTCACGTTCTGATCCAAGATTGAATTGGATTCTGGAGTGGTTTGAGCACTACCAGTAGCTGTTTGTTGATCCAAGCCCAGTTCTTTAATCTTGGCCTCTACCTGTTCTAATTCTTTGGAAGCGGTAATATAAGCTTCGGAATCAGGCTCGATCAAGAGCAAAGTTTGTTGATAGGCAGCTTTTGCATTCAAGTAATCCTCCAACTGAACTAAAGTATTAGCCATGTTGTAGTAAGCATTGGCATAATCAGCTTTCAGGTCAATAGCTTGTTGGAACAGGCTAGCCGCTTGGCTGTATTGCTTAGCGTTATAGAAGATCCCCCCTAAAGTGACTCGTAAAACTGGGTTGGTGGGGTCAGTTTGAATGGCCTGAGCATAAGCACTCACTGTCCATTGATCGGCATCTTCAGCCACTCCAATCAGATTTTGATAGATTTGAGCCAGCACCTGCCAGTTTTGAGAATCATTTTCACTAATAACCGTCGCTGCTCGAGCTTCTCGAATAGCTTGTTGGATCAGTTGTGAAATCTGATTCTTTTCATCTTCAGTGGTCTCAGCTTTATTGGACAGAGCCGCGGCAATTTGCATGTTGGTTAAGGCAAACTGACGGCGATAGGTGTCGATATAAGGATTGGTCGCTACCGCTTGGCTTTGCAGCTCGTACGATTTAACAACATCATTTTGGGAGGCTGCTTTCAAGGCAGAAAAATAGTAGTAAGAAGCTAAGTAGGCTCGAACTACCATGTATGCCAGAATGACCAAGGCTGCGATACCAACTAAGAGCATGATAATACTACTCATTTTTTGTTCTCGATGAGTTTCCACAGCAGCTTGAGTTAAAACTGCGGGGGTAATGCCGGCAATAGTAAAAGCAATGGCAATTGCTAAAACCATTAGCATCATGAAATTCAAGGGGAAGATAAGACTGATCAGCAGTACGCCCAAAGCGGTTACACTGGGGAGAAACACTTGCTGATTATGACGGAATTTTTTAGCAGCACTAAAACAAAACCAGAAGAGTGCAATCCATCCTGCGACCCCTAAAATTCCCATGGTAGTTAACAGAGTAAATGGAGCATTACTGCCTTGAGTAAAGCGGATTCCCCAACTGTCAGTGCCATTTAACCAACTAGGACGGAACATGGTGGAGGCGACTCCAAAACTATCAGGACCCATGCCAATTAAAGCAGACAGAGGAGTTTGAATTGAACTCAACGCGATAATCCAGTTGGCAGTGGGGGGCAAAATTATCGGGGTGGCCAATTTGCCAGGAAGTGAGATCCAAGTATTGATACCTAATCCCAAAACCATTAAAGGAACAGTAATAAACATGGATTTAGTAACTTTCTTGGAAGTTACCACTGCCACCACGGTCATGAGCAAACTCAGACCAATGAACTGAGCTGCTACAAAGGGAGAACCAATTAGATTGAAAGTAAAGTTATTGGGCAATGCTAGTCCAGCCATTGAATTGAGCATCCAAGAGGGTCCAAAGCCAGTGGCTTGAAGTAAAGTTAGAACTGAGACTAAAGCTCCACTAATACCCAAACTTTCAACGAATAAAGCGGCTTTGTTCTTGGGTAAAAGGGCTCCTCCCAACAGAGCGATAGTGGTGAAGACTAAAAACATGCCGCCCCAACCCAAGAATTGTTGAACCGGGTATTGAGTGGCGGTGAGGGAAGAAATCAAAGCCACAATACCAAAAAAGAGGACTGACAAAGATAAACCATTGACGGTAATTTTATGTCCCTGTTTGTAAAAACTTCCTATTAAAAAAAAGATAGCTAAGACTAAAGAAGCAATCAGTGCCACTAAAAACTTACTGCTTTGCAAAAAATTATCGAAGAAAGGGAAAGCGGTAATGGGAAGTACAATGACAAGGGCTAGCAAAATAACGAGGGTACTCAGGGACAGTGTTGTCGATTTTATTTTCATAGATTCATTGAAGCAGTTTTTCCAGAGAGTTTCAAGGCTGAAAAAAGGCAAAACTAGTGATTATTGTTTAATGTTTATTGATTAGTGTTTATTGGTTAATGACTAGTGATTCGTGTATGTGTTTAGTGTAAGAGATTTGAGTCCTCCCGTTTGTCATCCCTGCGCCTGCCTGCGCAGGCAGGAAAGCAGGGATCTGGAAAATAGGTTGTGCTATTCCAGATTCCCGTATTCACGGAAATGACAGAAATGGGTGTGTTTTCCAAAGAATGCTGTTCAAGTATGAAGAATCTCATTTGCCAACCAGCACTGGCTGTTGGAATCTTTAACAAAGTAAACCAATTTTAGAGATCCCGGACTCGAGTCTGACTCGGGGAATCAGGCAAACCACTGGATCCAAAATGAAAGTTGAACGGTTTAATGACTTCCTTGCATTGTCATCCCGACGAAAGTCGGGATCTATATTAATTACGGAAAAAAAGTCCGCAAAGATTTACTACAAACATTTGTAACCCAAACTATGGATTCCGGTCTTCCTGCCTGCGCAGGCAGGCACCGGAATGACACGCTAATTGAAGTTTGAAATTTGGAATTTGGCTTTTGGAATTTAATCTACTATAGTAATAGTATGAAATTCCCTCGCAAATCCTCTCAATCTGGTTTTACCCTGATCGAAATGCTGATGGTGGTGGCGATTATTGCACTATTATTGATCGCTTTCTTATTCCTATTATTATCCCAACTGGAAAAAGCCAGAGACGCTCGAAGAAAATCCGATCTTGATCGAATTAAAAAAGCCTTTGAAGAGTATTACAATGATCACAACTGTTATCCTGATCCCAGCATCCTTAACAATTGTGGGGGAAACGAACTTGCTCCTTATATAGCAGCTATTCCGTGTGATCCGGTGACTAAACAACCCTATTTTTACTTACCTTTAGCGGGGAATCAATGTGGTGGCTATCGGTTATTAACCAAACTAGAAAATGAAGATGATCCATTTATTCGCCAGGCTGAATGTGACGATGAGTGTGGGTGCGGATATGGAAGTGGCTATAATTACGGTGTTTCTTCGGGAGTAAAACTCAAAAATGATGTGTGTGTCCTGCCAGACCCCTCACCGGCAGTGTCGCCATCTCCTGGGGTAACGCCAAGTCCCAGTCCTACCCCCTCATCTGCTCCAGTATCTCCTTCACCGAGTGGACCACCCGCCACTGAGTATGCGTGTGACAGTAACGGTGTCTGTAATATCTACGATGAAGACCAGCAGATGTGCAACTATACTTTTCAATCGGCACAGGAGTGTTTGATCAAATGTGGAACAAACCCGATATATAATTGCCGATAATTAAATTCCAAAAGCCATTTACCATCAACCATTGAGACGGATTGACAGATGTATATTATCATAATATACTTAATATGATGGGAAATATACCGAAACCAATTGCCTTTGAATGGGATACTGGAAACAGCGATAAGAATAGGCTGAAACATAAAGTAGACGCAAAGGAAGCTGAAGAAGTTTTTTTTAACAAACCTTTTCTTACGGTGCCAGATCAAAAACACTCAGTAACGGAAATGCGTTTTCAGGCTTTGGGGAAAACAAATAGTAATCGCAAGTTATTTGTTTCGTATACTATTAGAAATAATAAAATCAGAGTTATTTCTATCAGAGACATGAACAAAAAGGAGCAAAGTATTTATGAAAAAGCTTAAACCTATTCCACCATTTAAGAATGAAGATGAAGAACGAGAGTTTTGGGCAACTCATGATTCTACTGAATATATTGATTGGTCAAAATCAGTTGAATTAGACTTATCGAATCTCAAACCTTCAACGGAATCCATCTCCTTAAGGCTACCATCCCACTTACTCATGAGAATTAAGCAGCTCGCCAATAAGAAGGATGTTCCATATCAATCTTTGATGAAGATATTCTTGAGTGAAAGTGTAGATCGGGAGTTTAAAAGCAAATAGGCACGTTTCTGACTTCTGGCTTTTGGTTTCAGGATTATAATGTAATTTTTGAACTTGTTTGGATTTTTCCGCATCTTCTATTGGTTAAAATATAAACATAGAAAAAAACATTTCTCATTAGCATTCCTGATTCCTGCGTTCGCAGGAATGACATACAACTATTTTGAAACAATAAAGTGACGTCAAGGTGAAACGTTAAATGTTTAAATTGGAACTTGGAGCTTGGTCTTTGAAATTTTCCGCCCAAGGCGCCTGCCCGCCGGCGGGCGGGGACCAGCCTCGGGCTGGGGAGTTTGATTATTGGAATTTAATCCACTATAGTACTATCATGACATCCAAAAAACGCTCCCAAAAAGGACTAGCCCTGAGCCAGTCGAAGGGGTTTACCCTCATCGAAATTCTGGTCGTGATGGTAATTATCGGGATTCTGTCGGTAATTGGCTTGGGCAGTTTTTCATCATCTCAAATGAAAGGTCGTGATTCTAAGCGGAAAAATGATTTGCGTCAGTTGGGGCTCGCTTTAGAAGCCTATTACAATGACAAAGGTCACTATCCACTGGGCTCAGGTCAAGTTGAGGGCTGTGGAGCTGGGGCAGCTCAAACTTGTAGCTGGGGAGCTGAATTTTCCGAAACTAATGGAGCCACTTATATGGTAGAAATGCCGATGGATCCTCATGGTCATACCTATAATTATCAATCTGACGGGACTGAGTATTACTTATTTGCTCGACTGGAAAACGACAAAGATCTGGATGTCCCAAAAGATGCTAACGAAACTCCGATGGTCTATGGCTATAGTTGCGGTGATAAAAATTGTAATTATGGAATAGCGAGTTCGAATACTACTTTACCAAGTCCCCAGGCAGAGTAGGGGAAGTATTATTGATTATTGGTTAATGATTATTGGTTAAAACTGGAAATTTCACTTTTTTGTAACTTGAGAGATGTAGACTAATACCACAGGGTATGTCATTCCCGCGGAGGCGGGAATCCATACCTAGGATTACTCTGCTTTTATGGGTAAAAAATCTTACTTTGTGTATATTCTAGCCAATAAACGTTATGGAACATTGTATGTTGGAGTAACAAACAACATTCATCGAAGGATTTGGGAGCATAAGCAGAAAGTAAATCCAGGATTTTCTCAGAGATATTCACTTTCAAAATTAGTCTATTACGAAGAATTTGACCATATTGATGAGGCAATTCACAGAGAAAAATGTATTAAGAAATGGAATCGTCAGTGGAAAATTGATTTAATTGAAACGATTAATCCATATTGGGATGATTTATTTTCAGAATTTATATTTATGTTTTAGTATGGATTCCCGCCGTAGCGGGGATGACAATGCAAGGAAGTCATTAAACCGTTCAACTTTCATTTTGGATCCAGT
>CAZVBO010000011.1:0-32431 GCA_964625685.1 uncultured Pseudomonadales bacterium | reverse complement strand
TATAGCATTTTTCCTGCTACAATAACATCATGGCTCATACCCGATTGTATCTCACTTCCAATTTATACAGCGTAGCTGAAGAAGTGGGTCAGCGGGTTTTGAAGCAAACCAAAAATAAAAAACTGGTCTTTATTCCCACAGCGGCTGAGGGCGAAAAAGGTGATAAATCATGGTTGGAAGAAGATAGACAAGCCTTGTTTGCAGCGGGTTTTGAGGTCTTGGATTTTAGTATTACTGATCGAACTCAAGAACAAGTGGCAGCGGTGTTGGAAGGGGTTGGGAGTGTCTGTGTGGGTGGTGGGAATACCTATTATCTATTAGAGAAGATTCGCCAAAGTGGCTTTGATCAGCTTGTGCCCCAATTGGTGAAAAAAGGCTTAATCTATATTGGTTCCAGTGCAGGCTCAATCGTGGCTGGTCCCAGTATCGAAACCAGTTTGGATGATCGTAAAATTACACCTAACTTAACTGATTATGCAGGTTTGAATTTAACGGATATTTCGGTTCGACCACACTGGGGGAGTGATCATTTCCGCAAAAAATATCTCAAAGAAATGCCACGGCTCTACTCTCTGCCGTATAAATTTGTGTTACTGAATGATCAACAGTTTCTCTCTATTGAGGATGAGTGGAGTCAGATTATAGAGGTAGAGGTTGAAGCAGACGAAGTTTCATGAAGAAATCTTAGCTTCTCTCATTTGCAAATCTCGCCGATAAACACGCCGGTTTATGGATAATTTGTTGGCAGATCGGCTCAGGCAAACTCGTTCATCTACGATTTCTTCATTCACCAGAATAATGTTTTTTGTCTACATGAGTGTTAGATCAGCTAGCGGCTGATGGTTAAGCCACAACACTAGCCCTGCACGATGGCCTGGTAATACTTGAAGAGTGGTGTCTGTGGTAACCCACTTCCACCCTTCACATTTATCTGGTTCACACAGCTGTGGTTTTTGATCACAGTTTTCTAATATGTATACAAAATGAATAAAATCGTACTCCTCTTGTCTTTCTCTCACCACTCCAACATATTTTAGATCTGGAGCATTCATCTCGGTTTCTTCATAAAGCTCACGTTGGGCAGCAGCCAGTAATGTTTCATTTTCCTCGACTCTGCCTCCAGGCAAACCATAATAGCCAGCTCGATAACTATTTTTGCGTTTGCCAATTAAAATTTTTCCTTGAGAATTTACCACGATCACACACACGCCGAAGTTTTGAAGTTGAGACATAGTAAGATTGTACCATTCATAAAAACTCAAACATCAAATTTCAAAAACCAAACAAAATTCAAAGCACAAATATCAATTTCCAGGATTGGAACATGGAACTTGTGATTTGTTTGATATTTGAAATTTGAACTTTGGAATTTATTCTCAATAATTCCACGTCACATTTTCGAAATGTTCTACTTTGTGGGGTAAAACGGTAATCACGTCAAACCGATAATCTTGTTCTAGTTGGTGAATATTACAGTAGACGACCGCTAAGTATTGCATGGAACTCAGTTTCGCTGGAGAGATAGCATTACTAGGATGTCCAAACTCAGTGGAACTTCTGGTTTTGACTTCAAAAAATACCACTTCATTATTGATGGTATCGAGGGCTACAATATCCACCTCATGGTGTTTGTAGGTTACATTGGTGTCTAAAATTTGAAAATGATGAGCCAATAAAAACGCTACTGCTGTCTGTTCACCTTGTTCACCTAAGAGAAACTTATGTTGATTACGCTGTTTGTTGGACAGTAGCCTTTTCTTTAATTTTAGTGGCGGCTTTCCCAATTCTGTCACGGAGGTAATAAAGTTTACTACGTTTAACTTGGCCTTTACGTTTGACTTCGATTTTCTTGATGGAAGGGAGTTTGACCGGAAAAATCTTTTCTACGCCAATCCCACCAGCCCCAATTTTTCGAACCGTAAAAGTTTTCCCGTTTTCTCGACCTTTAATAGCAATGACAATACCTTCAAAAACTTGAACTCTAGTTTTATTGCCTTCAGTAATTTGTTGATGAATACTCACCGTATCACCGACTGCCATCGATTGATCATTAATTGTTAAATATTGTGCCATAGTCTTTATCCTTTGAATTAGAGTATAGTATTTTACTCGAGATTGAGAAACAATGCAACTTCCGCTTTAGTAAAGCCTATTTCCAGAAGCTGTGCCTGGATTTTTTCGAGGGAATCGCCTTGTTCTTGCCACAGCTCTTTCAGGAGTAAAATTGTTTCTCGAACTTCGTTGGGAAAGATAACCCAAGCTTTACTTTGATGCGCCCAGAAGTCCACTTTAAACGTACTCCAAGGCTTTTGAACCAGTGATGCCGTATGGAGTGATTTTACCCCATGTTGCTGGAGATATTGAGTGGCCAATTCCATCGTAGAACCTTGATCGACAATATCATCAAACACCAGGATTCTCTCTCCTCGAATTGATACCGGCAAACTTTGAGTAATCACCGGAGTTTTAGCGGTGGTCCCAATACCGGTATAAAACTCGATTTGAAAAGAACTAACGTTTTCTACATCAAGATAGTCAACCAAGGATCGAGAAAAAGTTAAGCCACCTTTAGCTAAAGCGATAATTCGGTCAAATTGCTGGCCAGAATCAATAATTTGTTTGGCTAATTTAAAAATATCTTGTCCTAAAGCATCCCAGGTATAAAACTCATACGTTTGATCATGAATGATGGTCGCTTTCATCTTACTTAGCTTTCTTAATAGCTGCTTTTAGATATTCAATGAAAATAGGATGTGGTTGGAGTGGTCGTGATTTATATTCGGGATGAGCCTGAGTGGCTAAAAAGAATGGATGAGCAGACTTCGGTAACTCAATCATTTCTACAAAAAAGTTATCAGGGGATGTGCCACTAATCACAAACCCCGCTTTTTCCAACTGGTCTCGATAGTCATTGTTGAATTCAAAACGATGGCGATGTCGTTCAGAAATTAAGTTGGCTTTTTTATCTTTAAAAGCATGGTATTTACTATAAATTTCATGCGCCAAAGTTTTTTCTTTGAGTACACAGTCATAAGCTCCTAGTCGCATGCTGGCTCCATCGCCTTTGATTCGCTGGTACTTTTCTTCAAATGGAATGTCATGAATGATTGGATACGGAGTAGCCGGGTCGACTTCAGTGGTATGAGCTCCTTTTAGGCCGACTACATGACGAGCAAACTCAATGGCGGCCAGTTGCATGCCATAGCATAGACCTAAATAAGGGACCTTACGGGTTCGGGCGTATTCTACCGCGGCAATTTTGCCTTCGACGCCTCTTTCTCCCCAACCAATGGGGACAATGATCCCATCAGCTGCTTCAAGAATTTTAAGCGTTTGTTTTTCTTTTTTCTGAAGGGACTCAGCATTGATAAATTTGAGTTTTAAATTCACCTTATTGGCCCAAGCTGAATGATGTAACGCTTCAATCAATGAAGCATACGAATCTTTGAGTTCATAGTCACCAGTGGCAATATATTTAGCAATAATGGCAATAGTGATAGTTTTGTCATACTTGGTTAAAATATTCTCCACCAATTTTTTCCAAGCCGTTAAATCAATTGATTTGGATTCTAATCCTAATTTTTCTAAGACTCTGTTATCAAAATTCTGATCATGAAAAATTAAGGGTAATTCATAAATAGATGGTCGATCTGGATTGGAAATGACATCTTTGACGTCTAAATTACAGTAAAAGGCCACTTTTTCTTTGCGTTTATCATCAATAAAAGTGACCGCTCGCCCAACAATAAAATCAGGTTGAATCCCCATAGAGTTAAGTGATTTGACTGATAGTTGAGTGGGTTTTGATTTCAATTCGTTAATGTGTGCTGGAGCCGGAAAGTAAGTGACGTGGACATGAAGTACATCAGTTGGTTGACGAAGTTTCATGATCCGGTAGGCTTCGTAATAGACCGCATTCTGATATTCACCTGCTGTCCCACCCAATTCTACTAAAACAATATCATGATCTTCGCCAGCTTTTTTGACGCGACGAATCACCTCTTCGGGAATGTAAGGAATGGCATCAACCGTAGCGCCATTAAAATTGAGATTTTTGGTATCTTCGATGACTTTTAAATAAATTTGGCCCATGGTAGTGAAGTTATTATTGCCTACTTCTTGAGTTAAAAAACGCTCATAAGAACCAAGATCGAGGTCAGCTTCTAAGCCATCTTCACACAAAAAAACATCGCCATGCTCGACAGGATTGATATTACCCGAATCAATATTGAGGTAGTTTTCGCACTTTAAATTGGTGACTTTATAGCCGTGCTGTTTTAAGAGTAGCCCGAGCGAAGCAGCGGTGACACCTTTGCCTAAACCCGAGAGAACACCGCCGGAGACGAAAATATACTTGGTACCTTTAGGAGATTTGGGAGATTTACCATGTATTAACATGGGATCTAATTATAGTCACACTTCTCTACAATAAAAAGTAGGAAAACTACTAGTTGAGGAGAGCTTCAACTTCAACCGCAAGATCTTGTGTCCAAGCTACCCCATAAGGTAGCAGCATTTTTTTGGGTTGCGAACCATTGGGAATCATGATTACCACTCGATCTTTACCGGGATGAGCTTTGAGGAGTTTGCCCAATTTTTGAAGGGTATCAGGAGCTGTTTTTCGAGGAATAAAAATTTCATGTTTCTCATCTTCAGGAATAGCTTCTAAAATCACGTCATCAGGAATAATGATTTTGTCGGCAATTAACTGAGCCTCTCCATCCCGTTCATCTACTTTCCCTTTCAATAAAATCACCATATCATCCTGTAATTTCCCGTTAAATTCTTCATACAATCGAGGAAAGACCACAAAGTCGATACTGCCAGTTTGATCAACCAAGGTGCCAAAAGCCATGGTTTGACCTTTTTTCGTTTGAACTTGGCGAAATTTATTGATCACGCCACCAAATAAAAATAGTTGATCTTTATTCAATTCTAAGTCGATATCAGCAATGGTTTTGGTGGCCCGATCAGCGACATTTTTCAAGGCTTTGCCTAAGGGATGATCGGTTAAATACAAGCCTAAGAGTTCTTTTTCAAATGACAGCAGCTCTTGAAAAGGATATTCAGCAATATTAGGAAAATTATCAGTTAGGTCGGTGACAACCGTTTCTAAATGGGAAAACAAGTTGTCTTGACCATCAACTCCTGAATCAAATTGCAGGACTCTTTTTTTGATAGCTTCTAGATTTTCCAGCATGGCTGCCCGAGTGCCAAATTCATCCATCGCTCCCACTTTGATCAGACATTCCAACACTTTTTTATTCACTTTGCGGCTGTCGGTACTGTAGATAAAGTGACTTAAGGAAGTAAACTTCTTTTCTTGGTGGCGGGTTTGAAGAATATTTTCAATGGCTGCTTCACCTACATTCTTAATAGCACTCAACCCAAAGCGAATCGCTAGCTTATCAAGTGAATCTTTATTTTTTTCAATAGTAAAGTCGGCATCCGATAAATTAATATCGGGTGGTAAAACCATAATCCCCATTTGCTTGGCGGTTTCGATAGCGTATGACACCTTTTCTTCACTATTAGCACTTCGAGCGGCAGATTCGACACTCATTAAGGCACACATGTATTCCACCGGATAATTGGCTTTCAAGTAGGCTGTTTCATAGGAAATCATGGCATAACTGGCAGCATGGGCTTTGTTGAAACCATAATTGGCAAAGGCCATGATATAGCTCCACACTTTTTCCGAAACTTCTTTGGAATAGCCATTCTTTTCTGATTCTTGAATGAACCGCAACCGATTTTCTTCCAAAATTTTGACTTTCTTTTTGCCCATAGCTCGGCGGATCATGTCAGCTTCGCCTAATGAGTAGCCGGCCATCAAACTAAAGACTTGCATTACTTGCTCTTGATACACCATCACTCCATAGGTTTCCTCAAAGATTTGTTTTAAATTCGGATGCAAATACTTAATTTGTTCAGGATTGTGTTTGCCTTCAATAAATTGAGGGATCAGCTCCATCGGCCCGGGGCGATATAGAGCGACCAGAGCAGTAATATCAGAAAACTGACTTGGCTGGAGTGTTTTCGCCACGCGTCTCATGCCCGCCGATTCGAGTTGAAATACGCCGACTGTATTCCCTTGAGACAGCATTTCATACGTTTTTTTATCATCAAGTGGTACGGAGGCGATATCAAGCTCCAAATTCTTCGTCTGTTTAATGAGGTTAACCGCAGTTTGAATGGTGGTTAAATTACGTAATCCTAAGAAGTCAAATTTTAATAACCCAATCGCATCATCATCCACATTGCAATCTAAAGCATACATATCATATTGAGTAACCATCTCTCCCGACTTACTATCTTTTTGAATAGGCGTGTAGTTATGGAGTGGTTTATCAGCAATGATGACCGCGGCGGCATGGACCGAGCTGTGACGGGCCAACCCCTCGACTCTTTTGGCTAAGTCAATCAATTTTTTGTACTTGGGTTGTTTATAGTACTCTGCTAACTCAGGAACCGTATCGAGCGCCTGTTGAAGAGAAGTTTTTTTACCTGGATCGCTCGGAATGAGTTTGGCAATTTTATCTGGCTCTTCGTAAGGCATACCCAAGACTCGACCAATATCACGAATGGCAACTCTGGCTTCCATCCGACCAAAAGTAATGACGTGAGCCACATGATCATGACCATACTTTCGACTACAGTACTCCAAGACCTCATCACGACGACTATCGGCAAAGTCCATATCTATGTCAGGAGGAGTGGGACGTTCAGGATTAAGAAACCGCTCAAAAGGTAAATTGTGATTGAGGGGATTGATAGTGGTGATATTAAGACAGTAGGCAACGAGTGATCCGGCGACACTGCCTCGGCCTGGGCCGACCCCAATTCCCTGCTGTTTGGCCCAATTAACAAAATCCTGCGTAATCAAAAAGTAGGCACTATAGCCTTTCTCAATAATAATATCCATTTCATATTGCAAACGTTCTTCTAAATCCTGCCAAGTGTCAGGAAATTTCTTCTTTAAGGCGTCAGTAGTCATTTTGATAAAGTAAGTGTCATTGGTATAGCCTTCGGGAATTTCGAATTTTGGAAAGATTAACTGGCCAGTATGAATCTCTACATTACATCGCTGGGCAATTTTGACAGTATTCTCAATCGCTTCGGGGTAATCATGAAACAATTCCACCATTTCAGCCGTTGATTTAAGATAAAAATCAGGTGAACTCATCTTCATCCGTTTTTCATCAGCAATCAGCTTGCGAGTTTGAACACAAATTATGGCATCCTGAGCATCAGCATCAGCCGGTTCTAAATAGTGAACATCATTTGTTGCCACCAGCGGAATATCAAGCTGACGAGCAATCGTAATCAATGTATCATTTAATTCGGCCTGTTCGGGAATATTGGGGTGACGTTGCAGTTCCACATAAAAACGATCCTGAAAAACTTCTTTAAATTTTTTAAAGAGTTCTAGGGCTTCCTCATCTTTGCCCTCTAAGAGTAATTTATTAAACAGGCTGGACATACAGCCACTGGTGGCAATGACACCCTCGCTATATTCAAACAACAAATCGAGATCAATTCGAGGTCGATAGGAGAAACCTTCAATATGAGCCATTGAAGTTAAGTACATCAAGTTTTGGTAACCAGTATTATTTTCAGCCAATAGGGTGAGGTGAAATTGGTCACCTCCCATTTTGGTTTGCTTATCTAATCGAGAATGTCTGGCCACGTAGGCCTCTACCCCAATGATGGGCTTAATCCCAGCTTTGCGACAGGCATTATAAAAATGTAAACAACCATACATCGCCCCATGATCAGTTATTGCCATGGCGGTCTGCCCTAATTCTACGGCTTTGTCGATGAGTTTATGATGTTTATTGCGAGGATTAATGATGTTCAACCCATCCAACATCGAGTACTCGGTGTGAAGATGAAGATGTACAAACTGTTGCGCCATAATGAGATCTTAACAGGAAGCCAGTTTTTCCTCAATCATTCCTTTGATCTGACTCACATCCAACTTCTTTTTTAATTGTCGCATGGTTTGGCCGACAAAGAAATTGAGTAAGGCTGTTTTCCCAGCTTTATAAGAGGCGACTTCATTTGGATTATTGGCAATGACTTGATCGATAATGGTATTGACTTCATCTAAATCAAGTTCGTCAGTTTGATTTAATTGATTAAAGTGGTCAAGAATTTGTTGTGATGTCGTTTCCAAAGTGAAACTAATCTTTTTATTTACCAGATCACTGGCAAGTTTATTGCTATCAATGGACTGAGCTTGAGCTTTTTGAAACATTTCTTCCATCAATTCTGCCATGGCTCGTTCATCGGCCAACAGCTCTCCAAATCGTGGTTCCACTTGATATTCTTTTGCCCAACGGATTATTTTGGCATCAGGCAATTCTGGTAAACTTTCCCGGATTTGATCAATTTCCGGCTGAGTGAAACGGATAGGTGGTAAATCGGGGTCTGGGAAATAGCGGTAGTCTTCAGCATCTTCTTTGGTACGTTGGGAAAAAGTAACTGACTTGTGAGGATTCCAACCTCGAGTTTCTTGAATTGGAGTTTCTCCTTTTTCTAAAATTTCGGCTTGACGATCCATTTCAAACTTAATGGCTTGTTCCACAAACCGGAAAGAATTAATGTTTTTGACCTCCACTTTGTAATCAGGTAACTCATGCTCGATGAGTGAATTTTGGGTTTTGGAATTTGGAATTTTGAGAAGCGATATATTTGCTTCGAGTCTCATCCCACCCTGTTCCATGTCACAGTCACCAATCTCTAAATAGCGAATGATTTGACGCAGTTTTTTACCATATTCTTTAGCTTGTTCAGGAGAGTGAATATCAGGTTCTGTTACAATTTCCACAAGCGGGACACTACTCCGGTTGAAATCAACTAGACTGACTTTTTTACCATCAAGAGTACTATGTTTGAGTTTGCCGGTATCTTCTTCAAGATGGATCCGAGTAATACCCACTCGGCCAGAACTCGTCTTAATATACCCATCGTAACAAAAAGGAATGTCGTACTGACTAATTTGATAGGCTTTGGGAATATCAGGATAGAAATAATTCTTCCGATCAAATTTAGAAAAGAGGTTAATCTGACAGTTTAGAGCCAAACCGAGTTTAATGGTCCACTCAATGGCTGTTTTATTGGCTACGGGTAAAGCTCCCGGCATGCCTAAACAAACGGGACAAGTATAGATATTGGGCTGAGGAGCCCCAAAGGGATCATTTTTGCAGCCACAGAACATCTTAGATTTAGTCTTGAGTTCAGCATGGACCTCCATGCCACAGATGAGATTGTATTTTGAAGTCAAATTTGTCATGGTTTTATTTTCTCCAGCTATTCCACTTTGTCGCTTTCTCATAGGCATCGGCCACTGTAATCACTTGATCCTCACGCCACATGGGAGCCACGATATCCATCCCCAAATAAAGATTTGTTTTCGAATCATGATAACAAGGTACACTTATCCCGGGTAGTCCGGTAATTGAGCTGGCTTCGACCAACATGTCTTCCAGTTCACCAAACATGGGCGAGGTTTCACTGGCTCCAATTTTTTTGGCAAAACCGGGTGAGGTGGGCGAAATGAGGACATCATATTTTTCAAAAAGTTTTTCAAAATCACGAATAAACAGCGTCCGAACTTTTTGAGCTAAGTTATAGTATTGGTCAGCATAGCCTTTACTTAAAGTGTATGTACCCAACATGATGCGTCGTTTGGCTTCCTTACCAAAGTAGGATCTGTCTTGACCATAGCGAATTCCGTCAAATCGACCTAGGTTACTACTGACTTCACCACGTTGAACAACGGTGTAGACGCCAATCGCGAGTGATGGATCCATAGCTTGAGCAAACTCAACTTTAGCTCCTAACTCTTCGAGAACCTTTAGCTCCTTTTCATAGAGCGCTTTAATTGATTGAAGTCCCGGTAAGTCTAAATAAACGACTCCAATTTTAAGGCCGGTAATATCTTGGTTAAGATAACTGGTAAAATCGGGCACCTCTCGGGGAGCTGAAGTTCCATCATAGGGGTCATGACCAGCAATCTGATTTAGTACAATGGCGGCGTCTTCCACAGTTTTGGTAATGGGTCCGGGAGAATCTGTGGATGAAGCCATAGCGACTACTCCATAGCGGCTGACTCTACCATAGGTGGGTTTCAACCCCACTACCCCACACCAAGCTGCCGGCTGACGAATCGAACCAGCGGTTTCAGTACCAAGTGAGGCAATACACATATCAGCCGCGACAGCGGCAGCACTACCGCCGGATGAACCACCGGGCAAATAATCAGTGTTGCGAGGGTTAAGGGTTCGGCCATATTGGGAGGTTTCAGTTGATGAGCCATGGGCCCAAGCATCCATATTTGTTTTCCCGAAAATAACTCCTCCACTCTGCTGTAATCGATCGGTAACGGTAGATTCGTATTGAGGAATAAAATTATCTAACACGGTGGATGAGGCAGTGGTACGCAAGTTTTTGGTGCAATAGTTATCCTTGACTGCAATAGGAAGACCTGCCAAGAGAGCATCCTGTCGACTCTCCGCTTGGTGTTTAGCTTCAGGATTGAGGGTGAGATAAACGTTCAATTTTTCGTTTTGCTGAGTAGTTGTCTCAGCAACATCATCATAAATTTCGGAGAGTTTAACCTCCTTTGACCTGATTTTATCAAGAGCAGATTTAAGAGTAAGTTGATTGAGTTTCATAATTAGTCCTGATCGATAATTCTAGGTACTACAAAATAGCCGTCATGCTGCTGATGAGCATTAGCTAGGGCTTCGGTTTGACTTAACATACGCTGGTGATCAATCGTATCGTCACGAGTAATATTTTCTAAACCAGTAACTTGGTGAGTGGGGTCAATCCCGGTTACATCTGCTGTCTTGAGCTCATCTACTACCTTGAGAGTAGCAGTAAAAGCTTGAGCAAATTCTTCTTCCTCTTCTGGTGTGAGAGGAATATTGGCAAGCTGAGCAATATGTTTGACTTGATCAGAAGTAACGGTGGTATGGTTTGACATAAAAATGTTTATTGTTTAATGATTAATTAAAAATTCAATGATCAAACTTCAGAATTCAGGCAAGTTCCAATTTTCAAAATCCACCCTATTTATATCTGTTGTGATATTTGAATTTTGGATTTTGTTTGAAATTTGTTTTTTTGAATTTTGAGTGTCTTTCTTTATACTAAAAAAGCCCTGGAGGGCTTGGTGTAACAGCAGATGTACCACAGCCCTCTGTTTACAGAGTAGATTGGCTTTGTTGGTCGTGATGCTGAATGGTTAACATTACTGGTTATGATAACATATTTTTGAGTGAGAAAAACCTGGGGAATTGAGGGATGGCGGTGATGAATACATAAAGAAGTTGAATGTACTTGTGAAAATTTTGTGAAAACATCCTACTTCATGCTGAAAGTCCTATAAATAATATTTTTACCCAATAAATAATATAAATATATATCTCGATAACTGATTTGTGTATTATCGAATGCAAAAAAGTGATGAGTTTTGGCCTATAACCACAGATTTTCGTGAAAATACTGTGAAAAACTTTCCTACGGTCAGCCCAATTTCCGCAACGCAGCAATTCGTTCAGTCACCGGTGGATGTGTTTGAAACAGACCAGCAAACCACCCCACAGCATCTTTACGATTTTTGAGAGGGTCGGAAATATAGAGATGAGCTGTTGCTTTGTTGGCTGCTTCTAAAGGTTCTTTATCTCCACTAATTTTTTCTAAAGCTTTAGCTAAACCTTCCGGATTTTTGGTCATCCCCACTCCAGTGGCATCGGCTAAGTATTCTCGATTTCGAGAAATGGCGAGTTGGATGAGCTGGGCTATCAAGGGTGAGAGCAAGGCTAAGAGTAAACCAGCGATAAAGAGGATCATGCCCATTTGACCATTCTCATTGTCATTACTTCGGCGTTTGCCACCTCCATAAAAGCTGATCCGCAATAACCAGTCGGAAAGCAAGGCCACTAAGCCGACTAATATAGTCACAATGGACATCAGCCGGATATCGTAATTTTGAACATGAGACAGTTCATGAGCTACCACTCCTTCAATTTCCGCTCGATTTAAGCGGGTCAGCAGACCGGTGGTGGCACAAACAACCGCATGGTCGGGATCTCGCCCAGTGGCAAAAGCATTCATGGCAGTGTCTTCAATTACATACAGTTTGGGCATCGGCAATCGTTGCCCTAGGCACAGATTCTCGGTGACGGTGTAGAAATCAAAGAATTCATCTCGTTTGGCTTCGCGGGCACCAGAAATACCTAAAATAATGCTGTCGGAGAAATAATATGAGGCAAAGGACATGACACCGGAGACAATCAAGGCAATGCCGACTAGGTCCAAACCATAGCCGAATCCTTCGGCCATGATATAGGTAGCACCGACGATAAACGTCATGAAAGCGGTAATAATCCAAAATGATTTGGATTTATTATTCTGAATAAGTTGATAATGAGTCATGGATTAGTTAATAGTGACTGGTTACTTGTAATTTTTGTATTGTCATTCCGAACTTGTTTCGGAATCTCCTTGGAAATACTCCCAATCTAATGATAAATCTTTGAAAGTTGGGTTGCTTTCTTTAATTACATTTAACTTCCAGTTTCTATGCCAATTTTTAAGTTGTTTGTCACGATCTATTGCTTGATTGATGTCTAAAAATTTTTCAAAGTATACCAGTTTTTGTAGATTGTATTTCTGACTAAAACCTCTAAACGTTTTATGCTTCTGTTCCCAAATTCGTCTGTCTAAGTCATTTGTAACCCCAATATAGTACGTTGAGTTATATTTGTGAGTGAGAATGTAAACCCAATAATCTTTCATGTAGTTTGAGACTCTTGGGATCCTGAAACAAGCATGTCATGGCGACATGCCATGGTTCAGGATGACAGGTTAAAACTTTTTATAAGTTTACTTCCACATCCTTCATCTCTGACTCTGATACCTCTAAGTGTTCTCCACTGGTGGGGGTAACCAATCCCTTCTCTGGTTTAAAGCCAAACATATTGGCAATCATGTTGGACGGGAAAGTAACCAGTTTTGCATTATAGGTGGCAGACAAATCAATTACACTCCGACGGGCGTAGGAGAGTTTGTCAGCAGTATCAGTTAATTCATCCATAAATTTATTGACTGTGGTATTCGCTTTGAGTTCAGGATTATCCTCTACCGCTACACTTAATTGAGGAACCACTGATTGAATGGAGTCAATGGCTTTATCAATGTCAGCGGCTTTCCCACTTTTCTCGGCTTGGGCGACCTGTTTCCGGGCGTTAGTCAGTGCTTCAAAAATACCTTTTTCGTGACTTAAGTAGGCTTTAACTGATTTTTCTAAATTGGGGATCAAGGAAGCTTGACGTTTTAACTGATTGCCAATTTCTTGAATGCTGGCGGTGATTTGGGTTTTGAGTTGTTGGAGCCGATTGTAGGTAGAAATAAGATAGGCGGCAATGACGGCTAAGACAATCAGGATAATATAAAATATCATATGGCTCCTTTATGGCTTCTAGTTGAAAAATAAGTATAGCGATTTGAGGCAAAATAATCAACTTTTCTTGGCTTGATCGATTTCATCAGCTCCAATTCGTTTTTGGGGTGGAATCCAGTTCAGTCCCAGATCATCATAAAATTTAGTTTCGTCACTATATTTAGTTTGGATTTTGGTAGAGGTGTCGGTAATCCCGTGTTCGGAGAGTGATTTACCTTGGGACAAAGCCCAGATGCGAAGCTTAATATTATGATTTTTAGAACCTGTATAGTGCTGCAAAAAGGAACCCCACTCGGCTGGAGGCACAATTTTGAGATCAACTTGGGTATCATCTTGAAGGAGGAGCCGAATCACTTGATCACCGGAGGCTAAAATACGTTTCACTTTATCCCACTGTGCTAGATCTTGCCGAACCGGTTCGATATCGGTTAAAGCCAGACCAATATCAATATCCCCCACGGTTTTTTCCTTTCGACGTAAGCTACCGAGTGCCGACAATCGGTTGGGATCAATGTCAGGGAGTTGTTTGAGGTGCTTGATGACTAAGTCAGCTTCTTGACGAGCAACTTTATAGGGAATACGGCTGGTAACCTTACGATACGCTAAGAGTGATTCTAGCAGTGATTGTTCACTTTTTTCGCCAAAACCGGGCAGTTGTTGAACTTGATGATTTTCTGCACGTTGAATCAGTTCCGCTACAGCCGTATCTTCATTGTTCAAGTTAAAAGCCAAGGCAAGTTGGAGCGCGTGTTTGCCGCCAATGCCATAGACTGGAGATAAAGCCCAAGCTCCAGCGGGGACGTCGTGAACATACTGTTGAAAGGCTTCAATATTGCCGGTCGTAAAAAGTTCTGTCAGTTTTTCCGCTAAAGTTTTGCCAATACCAGGTAATTTGGTTAAATCCTGATGGTCTTTGTAAAGTTGGGTTAAGGGTTCATCGAGTTGATCGATCGAGCTAGCGGCGTTTTGATAGGCCCGGATGCGAAAGCGATCAGCGTTTTGAGTGGCTAAGATTTCGGAAATAAACTCTAGGAGCTGAGCAATTTCTTGGTTGGTCATCTCTTTGGAGAGTCGAAGTTTCATAAACTCATTGTAGCAGGACTGAGGAGAACATTAAATTTCAGATCTCAAAATTCAAAAAACAAACAAATTTCAAAATTAAAAATCCAAAAAATTCACGGTATTCTTAAAGTTCCACATCAGAGCAGTTTTTTTGAAGTTTGAAAAATGAAGTTTGTTTGGTAGATTGAATTTTGGACTTTGAATTTTTTTACTTGATAGACAAGTTCTCTTTTTTTCAGTATAATTCTGTCCTGAAAACAAACAAGGCCCCGTGGTGTAGTGGTTAACATGCTTCCCTGTCACGGAAGAGACCACCGGTTCGATCCCGGTCGGGGTCGCCGCGTCAAACGAAAAATAGAAGCTCCTTAGATTAGGAGCTCTTTTTATAATTCGTACTGAAATTTGCATCATGAATGTTACAATATTCCTACTGGCGGGATTAGTTTCCCGCCGTTGGCGGGACCAGCCTCTGGCTGGCACTCATTTAAGTACTGATATATTTGGGAAAAGCGATGGTAGTTCAGTGGCTAGAATGTCTCCTTCCCAAGGAGAAGGTCGCCGGTTCGAATCCGGTCCATCGCTCATCGATTCCCCTATCCCGCTCACCTTATATAACCCTGAACTCATTTCAGGGTTTTTTTGAGAGTTCTCCTAAATTATTAATAACAGAAATCTGATTCAGTAAGTCTATCTATATAAAAAATGTTACTATTGAACTATGTCCGAAATATCAGAAGTTACACAACATGCTTTTAAGGATTTAATAGATAAAAGTATCGAAGGGCAAAAGCCTGGTTGGAAAAATAAACTTTTACGAATGTTTGTGGGACAAAGAAAATTCAGGAATATTTCTGAGAAGAAAGTAATCAAGCAAGAAAAGAGTGGAAATTTTACAGCAAAAACAACTGAGGAGGTAGAAAAAGAAATAAAGAAAACTTATTTGCAGATACTGGGAGAGAAACCACTTGTTTCGTTGGACGAAATGTTTGAACTTCCTGAAGAGACTAATGAGAGTTTTGGGGTGATTGCTGATTTGATAGCGAATAATCGATTTAGTGAATCAACAGAAGCAAAACTCAAATCGCTAAAACTTGATGGACACCTCATTGGTATAGGCACAGCTAGCATCTTTGCCATGCTTGAGGCATTTGAAGATTGTAAATCCTTAACAAGTGTTGATATCCATCCAACTCCTGTTGCTATAGGCAGAATGATTGTGCAGTTATTTTCTGAAAATATTGAATTCACGAATTTTATATCAGCGTTAGGAGATGAGATAACCGTCAGAAAAAAATTGTTAGCTATAGGTTTACCAAAAAAGTATATAGATAACGCTATGGAAAGTGTAAAGGAAGCTGTGCAGCAGTATCGAGATGTTATTGACTCAAAAAATTCTTCCAGAGAACAGGATGATTTGCATGTTATTATTGATTTTCAACTAAGAAATTTGTTTCCCCTAATGGCAATTAGAAGGAACTATGTCAAATTAAGAGGTCTGGCTCAGGAAGGAAAACTCAACTTCATTCAAGATAATTTTTTCTGGCCGGGATTTTGGAGTGATTTAGAAAAAAATGAACAAGAACTTAGTTCTGAAAACAATCTGGTTTATCTTAGTAATGGATTGGATCACGTCTTTAGGTCAAAAACAACACTGTGGGATCGATGGCAACGAGAAGGTAAAACAGACTATATAGCTGATGAGCAGAAAGCCATAGGACGTATTGTAAGTCACATTTTTAAAAGTTGGAGTAAGAGTAAATTTGTATTTACACTTACAAGCTTAAATTATCAATTACAATTAGTTGATAATCCTCCAGAGTTTGCGTTTGATGATTATGCTGGTTTAATTTTAAAGGATAAAATTATTGTCTGAAAAGTTCCTTGTAATAGTAGTGAACCTATTCTTTCTTATTTAATTTCAATAATAATTTATTGACAAACGATAAATAATGAGCTAAAATACATTCAGTAATATTTAATTAGGCTCAAAATATGAAAAAAGGTTCCACCTTATTTTTAAAACTCGTTTTAGTTTTCATGGCAGTAATAACCCTGATTGCCTTAATTTGGTTTCCTCAAACCGAAGGTAGAGCGGCTAACTTAGATGTAATCAGTATTTACCGTGATCCCTTTATTATCTATATTTATTTAGCCTCAACTCCTTTTTTTGTAGCCCTTTACCAAGCTTTTAAACTGGTGGGCTTGATTGATCGAAACCAGATTTTTTCTCAACTTTCAGTTAAAACGGTGGGCAAGATCAAATATTGTGCTTTGGCTATCATTGGCTTTTTACTGGGAGCGATTGTTTATATTCGGTTTATGGTTCATGGAGATGACCCCGCAGGTCCTATCATGTTGGGATTAATCACCATTTTTGCCACCTCGGTGATTGCCACCGCAGCCGGAGTTTTACAAAAATTATTGCAAAAGGTAGTAGATATCAAATCAAAAATGACTTAACCGTCTAAGGCACTCTTATGGCAATTATCGTCAATTTAGATGTGATACTAGCAAAACGTAAAATGAGTTTAACGGAACTTTCGGAAAAGGTCGGTATCACTTTGGCAAACCTGTCAATTTTAAAAAATGGCAAAGCCAAAGCGATTCGTTTTTCAACTTTGGAAGCCATTTGTGAGGCTTTAGATTGTCAGCCAGGGGATATTTTGGAGTTCCAAGTTAAGTAGTGAGAGACGTTTTTGTTCCATATCGTCGGTCTGTTTCTTGATCGTTCATCGCGGCAAATAAGTTCTGGACAACTTCATACATCCAGTCTGGTCCGTTTTCAGCTACACCAGCCTTTCTGTCAAAAAAAGATTGCAGTGCTAAGATTTCTGCCTTATATGGCATGAGATCTTGAGGATTAGCACTTTGATAGTCTGTAAAGATTTTTTCCAAAAAGTTATAGAACGCTTGTGGTTCGTGAAGCCATTGCTTTATAGTGGCTATTTCTTGTTTTACTCTCAGCTTACTTTCGGCGACTCTTCCTCTTAATAACTCTGGAAGAGCATTTTCCTGATTGTTAATTTCTTTGAGTTTTCCTTCCAAAATAGTTAAATAATTCTGAGTTTGCACTGCTAGCTCAGTCGCATCTTTAAAGCCAAAACGGGATGTGTCTAATTCAGTTACTACTGTTGCCTCATGCATAGTGTATATTTCATCCTTTCTATCGAACGTCTTCCAATGAAATTTTATCGACTTGATGGTGATGATACAGCCATCCCATTTTCAAGTACGGCCACAAACCAGAAATCAGATTATTTTTAAATCGTCTCCCAGAAAACAGTACTCTGTTGTTTTTCACATAACCAATTTTTCCTAAGTGATGAACTTTATGCGCCAAATCGACATCTTCAACCCCATTAATCTTGGGATCAAATCTCTCAGACCGATTGTAGACTGATTTCCGAATCGCAAAGTTAAAACCGTTGAGTGGATAATATCCAAACAGAAGTCGGTACATTGGAACGGTCAGAGCCGTAATAAAATTAAAAATAAGATTGGTATACCAGTTGCAGTCATTAATATAGCATTCCCCCGTAACAGCAATAATTTTGGGATCACTAAAAAAAGGAAGAGTTCGCGATATCCACTGAGGATGAACTTGAGTATCAGCATCGGTCGAAAAAATAATTTCACCCGTGGCTGCGGCAAAACCCGCAAATCGAGCTTGACCTCTTCCCTGTTTTGGCTCTGGAAGAATGCGTAAGTTCAGTTTTGAAGCAAACTGTTTTGCTACCTGGACGGTGTGATCAGTGCAATTATTGTCTACCAAGATCACCTCAAAAGGCTCGGATGTGTCTTGATGGGTTAAGGCTTCCAAACACTGAGCGATGTTTTGGGCTTCATTGTAAGCGGGAATAACAACCGATAACATAGGGTCATTGTAAGGGAATGATACAAAAATGGCAAAGGTGAGGTTTTTAATGACAGCCAAACACAGTTAATGTGAAACCTCAATTGAGGGAATTTTCTCTGTTTCTTGCCTACTCGATTGCAAAAAACGAATTTCGTCCAATTCGTTTCTAATTTCCGTCAGGAAGATACTCGAAAGCGCTCCGTCAACCAGAGTGAAAAATAGAAAGAGTAATACTATACTGGATCCTTCCAGTAACTGAGGATATTGAGATAAATATTCGTAACAAATTTTAGTAGCCATAGGGGGCAGTGTTTGGAGTATGGGTAGTGCTACTATTAAATCTAGCTTGGCACCAGAACTTAATTCTTTATAGCGGGTAATAGTTTTTTGATCAAATAATTTTTTCATAGTAACCACTCGTGAAAATAGAGGGAAGTTTTGTATAATACATCAACCTGCCTCCTTAGTTCAACGGTAGAACAGTGGTATCGTAAACCATCGATGTCAGTTCGATTCTGACAGGAGGCTCATTCACCCAGTTGGTAACGTACGCGTGCCAAGAGTTCACTTCGATCTGATGCATTTGCCCCTGGAATCCACTGATTAATTTTTTTTGTTGCAGCAATGTAGTGAGGCGTAGTCTAGACAGTTTTTCACATCCACTAAAAATTATGATGGGCATGATACTCCCTAGAACAAACGCCAAAGTTGAGAACAGTTCTTGATCTGACTCAGAGAAAATGTCATGCGTGATGTCCTGTAAAATAGATCCACCGAAAAAAGAAAGTGTCACACAAAAAATTAGCAAAAGCTTCATGTTATGGATGGTCGTTTCGAGATGATATTCTAGATCTAACAAGGCTTCGCGTTTTCTGATTTCTTCTGGTCGAGCGCTTGTACGAAGTTCTTCTAAAGGCATATTGAGTAGTAATACTTTCTTTTTTGATTATTCATTTAAACAATTTCTAACTCCCTTTTTAGAAGTTGAACTAGCTCTCCTAGAGCTTGATAAGTATAAGCCTGAAGCGCAGTCACAACCTCTGGCTGATTAAGATAATCCTCTATTCTCTGTGCATATCTTTCGTTAGTAAGTGACATATAAATAAGAATTGAAAGATAACAGCAACCCACAGTAGTATGTATTCAAAATTAGTCTGATCTTCTTTGCCAGAAAAATAGCCATATAATTCATATCCTGATCCAAATAAAAAAGTGGAACTTGCTAGGAAGAATGCAATTGAGAGCGATTCCTCTCTTTGATCCAAGTATGCTTCTAATTGTTTAAAAATTTTATACTACTCAGATGATTGATGAACTCGAGTTTCGACTGACGGCATAATTGACAATTATATTAAACTATTCTCCCAATCAGGCATACGAGATCTCAAAAATGTGATAGGATAATCTCATAACCACAAGAAGGAATTTACGTATGTCTTCTACTCAACGTGTCAGCTCTCGGCTTGCTAAAACCGAAAGTCGAAAAATGATGAAGCAAACGGTGTTGTTCATCATTGCTTCCGTTATTTTGTTACTCATGTTTTTGTTCGTCATCATTCCCAGCGTGATTCGCTTTGTCAGTTCTGGTGGTGATGTTAATCAAATTGTGCAATCAGATACTATTCCCCCACAAGTGCCACTCATTTCTGCTCCGGTGACCGCTACCTATAGTGCCACGATTAACTTAGAAGGCTATGGGGAAAAACAAAGTGAAGTGGTGGTGGTTAAAAATGGAAGTGAAGACCAACGAGTTAGAGTCGAAGCTGATGATGGCAAATTTGAGGTTCCGGTTTCTTTAGATGAGGGCGAAAATACGTTGTCACTTTATGCGGTTGATGAAGCTGGTAATGAATCTGCTAGCAGTCGAACCTATACCATTGCTCTTGATAAAACCGCACCCACCATTGAGATGGAAAATCCTCAAGATGGTCAAACCATTGAACTCCTCAAGAACCAAAATGTAACCGTGAAGGGTAAAACAGAACCTGGATCAACCGTCTATATTAATGGGCGGCGGACTTTTGCCAATAATGAAGGCGTCTTTAGCAGTAATTATCAACTGGCTGAGGGTGAAAATAAACTTTTGATTCGAGCCGAAGATCCGGCTGGGAATGCAGCGGAAACCGAGCTAACCGTGACTTTCAAACTCTAAGCTGAGTAAAGCTAACCCGGTTATTAAAACGACAAACGGTTGGGTGAGACTCGCATTGAACAAGCCATGAGTTACAATTGCTCCTCCAATGGCTAGTTTCTCTGGCTGAGATTGCCACGACTGAACAGTGAGTATCCCCAATAAGATAATTAGCCCCATTCCAATAACTCCTGTCCCCTGCCAAATAAACACGGGCCAGCTATCAGGGATTCTCGAATGATCAGGAACAAACTGACTCACCGGTTCGGTGGTAACATATAAACCTTGTCCCCAGATGACTTCATCCAGTGGAAGCGACATATTGGTTTGGATGTTTTCGGAGCGAGCTTGAATTGACGCCGTTCGAGCCAGATTAGTCCCCTCCCCCGTAGTTTGGGGTAGCAGCAGTATCCAGCAGCACAATACCAGAAACCATTTGAAAAAAGAAGTTAAACTGGGAGTTTGTTTACGTAGCTTCCAGAATAGACTCAATCCTGTCACCACAGCGAAACTCAAGTATGATGATCGTGAGTAGGTTAAAGCCAAGGCAGCGGTGAGGAAGATTTGAGGTAGGAGTAACCACTGTGAGCGTGTTTGTCTCAACTTTTCTCCCAATATCAGTCCAATGACCAAGACTAAACCAGTGAAACTGGGATCAAGTAAGGTAGAAATAAATCGGAAATAATGATCATCCCAGCCCAAAATGCTCAAAAACCGAGTATCAGGCAAAAACAAATATTGAATAAAACCAAACCAAGCTATCAGGCAGATTAAGCCATAGCTTAAACTTAACAGATGCTGGGATGACAATTGAAAAGCACGCTGTCTGAAAAGAAAATAGATCTGTCCTACGCTCACTCCATAGAGGAGTAATCGACTCAAATACAGCAGAGGGATGAGGATATCTTGTCCCCGAATAAAGGCGATCCCCCAGCCCAGCCCTACCCAGAGTAACAAGCCCAAGCCAATTTTCCCCATGCGAGTTTTAAAAAGAGTAACTAACCGATGTCGCCACTGGGCGGTGGTGAACAGTGTTCCGGTTACCCAAATCATGAGCAGAAGATCATGTCCATAGAGTGCCACTGAATTGGTTATGGGGATGCGTTGTAGTTGACCTAATGCCAGTAAACAGCAGAAACCAAACAAGAAGCCAGTGTGAAGGGTAGAGGTGAGATTATGAGGTTTGAGTAAGTTCATAAAGATAAATTCGCACAAAAAATGAATGGAGACTCATCATGGTGGCATAACAAAGTCCAGGAAAACCATCTAAAAAGCCCAGTCTAAAAATATAATTGACCACAAACTTAGCAATTGGTTTGGTCATGCATTCTAGCAAGTGAAATTTTTTCCCATTCTCAATTTCGGCTTGAGCTTGGAGGAAGGCATAGTGACTGACTTTGACGAAAAAAGTCGACAAGTTCCTATGGGCTAAGTGATCAATTACGAGATCAGTTTGAATAGTATCCCCTTTTACTCGTGCTGCTTCATGAACTTTGCCTTGATAGTTGACTTTCCCTTTTTGAAACAAACGAACTTTGTGAACGTGCCCTACTTCCCCATGCTTTAAGAGTTGGTGATGAAAATAGTCCCGCCGCCAAAACGAATAGGCTACCGCTGGCTGTTCAAGTAGCATCGATAAATTTTGCAGTAAAGGTGGGGTAAGTTGTTCATCACTATCAAGAAAAAAGATCCAAGATTGACTGGCTTTCTCTATAGCTGTGTTGCGTAATCGGCCAAAATCCTGATCAATGAGGGTATCAAAAATGACCTGTATAGATCCCTTTTTCAAGGCAGATAGCTGTTTATCTGAAGAAGTATCAATAATCAGAATTTCTGAAAAATAAGGTTGATAGGTTTTGAGGTTGTGGAAAGCAAGACTTGTTTGATCGTTTCCCAAAATAATAAGAGTGATGGGCTGTGGCATGGTTTAACTATAGCCCTAGGGGTATATTCCTTGAAGTATTAAATATAAATTATTACACACTCAATATGTATAAACAAGAGTTGATTTATTCTACAGATTAGAGAAAATGCTGATGTCAAAAGTTATGGAGATAAGCCAGTGAAACTTCCTGAACGCAATCATTCTTCAGGTCAAGAGCCATCATTTGTCTTTTCAAGGCGAATTCCCGAAGATTATACTCCTCCATGCCAAGGAGAAACTGGCTTAAAATTGTGTGATCATTGTTTGCATGGCGAGCAACTTACATGTCCAGGTGGTGCTCCCGTACATGCAGAAGCGACTGATTATGGACGACAAAATGATGCGGATGAACAAAGCAGAGCCGCATTATTAATTGCACGTGCCTTGGCTAGTGAAACCAGTTCAATTAAGAGAAAAGCCCGACTTCGAAGAATTCGTGAGGGTGATTGAAGATTTAAGTTGAAAAAATCTGCTGCTGAATTTCGGTGAGCGGTTGGATGGGGTCAATTCTAATTTGGTGATTATCTTGCCAGTCAAATCCATTTTGTGCTGACATCTCTTCCAATTTTTCATCATCAATGATAGCAACAGCATTAACTAAGAGAGGTATTTTTATTCCAAGCTGTTCGAAAATGTTCTTTGCTCGTGCAAAAGTATTTTCGGAGATTTCACTCGGTGGGAAGTATTGAACCTCTCCTCGGGTGTGTTTTTCTAACATATACAACCACGCCCACAGTGTTGTATCTTGACGTTTAATAATTTCAAAGAAATCCTCGAGCCGAGTTCTACTGGCATTTGTCCAAAGTACGTATCTATGTCTACGATCAGAGGCTAAGAAAGTGAGTAAGGGTAAAGCAATCGGTGTTAATCGAATTTCCTGTTCACTATCTGCCTCGATTAAGGTTCCATCTAAATCAATAGCTATGGTCGGTTTTACAGCAGGTTTTTCAGACATTCCAAAAATTCTAACAAAATTTAGTGGAACATCAATGTGTAAATATTATGACTCTGTAAGAAAATCAAGGACCGGTTTGCCTAAGATTAATAAGGTAATTACTCGCGACAAAAGTACTCCCCAGACCGTTCCTAACAAGCCATAGTGTGGAGTCAGAACGACAATAAAGATTGCCATCAGCACGGTGGTGGAAAATAAATGCCAATTCATGGCTTTATATTTAGCTTGAGCGATTAAAAAGGTATAGGTCAGCATGGCAAAACTCTGTAACAAACCTGCCATGATGAGCGGACGAATTAAGGATACCGCTGGTTGCCACTGGGGGCCGAGCAACCAAGTGATTAATTGGGGAAAAACCAAAAAAGGCAGGGAAGCCACTACGAACAGACCTAAGGAAGAAAGACTTGATCGTAAGAATGCTTTGGCAAATCGTTTGCGATTTTGATTAATTTTCGTATAAACGGGTAAGGTGCTGTGATGAACTGATTGCGCTAACTCATAATTTGGTTTATGAGATAAAGCATAGGCATTGTGGTAATAACCCAGATTAGTAGTCCCAGCTAACTTTCCTATCAAAATATTATCTAGATTCTCATGGAGATACCCTAGGACCGAAGAAATATTCAACCACTTCATTTGGTCAAACACTTCTTTAGCCCGAGTTGATTTATAATTAAATCGAGGCCTGAGCCGGAAGAATAAAAAAGAAACGATCACTTCAAAGGTAGCACTGATGATCATCGCAAAAATAAGTCCAAAGACTGAGTGAAAAAAGTAAACGAGTACGACAGCCGATACTGATTCGATCAGCGATAAAGCAATGCGGTAAACGGAGTCCCAGAAAAAAGAAAGATCTTTTTGCAATGAGACAATATTGGGATTAATGAAGCCTTTAATCAAAGGTACAAAAGCTGCTAGTGTAATCAACGGGAGTAAAGTTGGTTCGCTATAATATTGGCGCATGATCAGGCTCGCCAATCCCATAATCAGGGCGATCACCAGGCCTCGAATAATAGCAATCACCCAAGCGGTATCGATATAGTAGCTAATACTTCTTTTTGATTGAAGCAGTGTGATATTTATACCAGTTTCGGTAAAAGCTTCTGTCAGTCCAAGGGCAATCGTGGCTAAAGAGAATAAACCAAAGTCCGCCGGAGACAGAATTCGAGCCACAATGATCACTTTAAGAGCAGATAAACCCGTAGTCGTGATTTTAAAAATAGTATGCCATCCAAATCCCTGAATAGCTTTGGCAGTGTACCCCATGAGATTCATTATAATCGGATAATTCCTAGTTGCATAGCTTTTCATAGAGTCGGATAATGAAAAACATGACAAAATGGACCCAGGCCATTGGCAACTTCTTTTTGGATATCATTGAAACCGTCGTGGTCTCATTGTCTATCTTTTTAATTATCTATCTCACTTTGGTCCAACCACATCAAGTCAATGGTCAGTCAATGGTGCCTAATTTTCAAAGTGGTGAGTATTTACTAACCGATAAAATTTCGTATCGTTTTCGTCAGCCAGAACGAGGGGAGGTAGTCGTTTTTCATGCTCCGGAAGCCGCTCATTGTCCTCAGGGAACTGGATGTGACTTTATTAAACGAATTATTGGTTTACCAGGTGAAACCGTGGAGCTCAAAGAGAGTACTTTCTATATCAACGGTCAACCACTCAAGGAAGATTATATTCCTTCAGATTTTGAAACCTTGCCAGGAGCCTTTTTGAAAAATCGAGCGATTACTTTAGGTTCTGATGAATACTTTGTATCAGGTGATAATCGTCCTTATTCCAGTGATAGTCGCTCTTGGGGACCCATCCAACGAGCCGAAATTGTCGGCCGAGCTTTTTTGAGTTACTGGCCACCCTCAACCAGTGGTTTAATCAAAAAAGCAACCTATTAAGCCGCTTTCTTTTGGTTAGTTTCAGTAATAGCTAAAATTTTATTTAAATCAGCTTGGGTTTCTTCAGGACTGCCTTTGAGTGTAATGGTTAGCTTGGTTTGTTTGTGAGATCGGCTTAACTTAATTTGATTCTTGCGATGAAAAGTCTCCTGGAGTGATTTAACCCATTGATCAATTTCATCAGAATTGACGATCTGACGACGATCGGAGGTGTCACCGGTCATTTGACCACTCATATTTTTATAGCGTCGAGCTAAATCCTCACATCGTCGAACCGAAGCGCTTTCTTTGAGAACTTGTTTGTAACACTCAATCATCAGCTTTTCATCTTCAATACTGACTAATGCTCGAGCATGACCTTCACTAATCAGTCCACCCACCAGTCCATCATTAATAGCATCGGGCAGTCTGAGTAATTTCAAAGTGTTACTAATATAGGGCGAGGATTTCCCGACCCGTTCAGCAATCTGGGAATGGGTAAAACCAAAATCACGAATCAATTGCTGGAAAGCTTGCGCCCGTTCAATCGGACTTAAATCTACTCGTTGCACATTTTCAATAATAGCCATTTCCAACATCCCCTTGGGACTGGTTTTACGGACAATCACTGGAACTTCGGTTAAGCCAGCCGCTTTAGCCGCTCTCCAGCGTCTTTCACCGGCAATAATTTGATAGCCAGCGGGAGTCTGAGCAATCACTAAGGGTTCTAAAATACCGTACTGCTTGACTGAATTGACGAGTTCTTCAATATGTTCATGGCTAATTTTGCCACGCGGCTGAAAAGGATTGGGTTGTAATTCATTGATGGGCAGTTTTGAAATATGATCTTGGGGCATAGAATTCTCCTCTATCCTCATATATATCATATTTTTCACGAAGTTACACAGGGGAATTTTTAGGGAAAGTAAAAAAGTTGAAAGAAGCAAGAGGAATGACGATAAAGTTGCAAAGTCAGAAAATTGGAATTTGGACTTTGGAATTTAATCTTTAGGCGTCAACATTGACCACGGTTTTGCCGTGTTTTTTGCCAAAGGAGACAATTCCTTCGATTAGAGAAAAAATGGTGTGATCGCGGCCCATGCCAACGCCTTTGCCATTTTTGTACTTGGCTCCGCGTTGACGGACAATAATTTGGCCGGTGGTAACTTTTTCACCACCGAATTTTTTGACTCCCAGGCGTTTGCCGTGACGTTTGCCTTGAGCGTGCTGAGTGACTTTTCCAGATGCTTTAACGTGTGACATGTAGCTCCTTAACTCTTTGATTCGTTAGCCTGATAGTGAAAAGTGAAAATTTGTCTTTGAACGATGGCGTTGGGACGACTGTACACTACCGGCTCGAGAGAGGTAGTATATCCAAGTCCAGTTAATTTGTCAATTAAGCTCTCGAGAGAATATGTTCTTTTGTCAGTTTCCACCAGCGGAAAAACAATCACAAGAGTAGCTCCAGGTTGTAAAATTTTAGTCCATTGTTTGAAAGCTCCTAGATACATTTTTTCTAATCCTTTAAACATATCAGGGAGAAACTTGAGTTGAGGCGTTGGTTTTCCTAAGTAAGGTTCAGTTACCAGACAATCAATTTTATGAGGCAAATTTTCCAGTTTTACTTGAGAGGCGTCTTGAGCGAAAACGGTAGCTTGGATGGCTTGATCATGAAATTCAGGATATTGAGCTGTAAACCAGGCCAGATTTTGGCGACAGCCTTGAATGGCTGTTTGATCTAAATCGGATCCCACCACCGATTGATGGCGCATGATAGCTTCCAACAGAATGGTTCCGGTCCCACAGAAGGGATCGTAAACTAACTGGTCAGAATGAGTTCCGACCGCCAGGTTTACCATCATTCGAGCTAATTTAGGTGGTAACATGCCTTTTTTTCGGTCGGCATAAGGTTTGGCTCGATCTCGAAAGGACCAATCATCAATATCTTGGACAGCGATAGTTTGGGTTAAAATTAATTCATCAGCAGTTTGAATTAACATCAATTCTTTGACATTGGACTGGTGGAGTAAGACCGCAGCCGATAAGCCATGGCGAGAGCCTTCGATATAGCGAGAGGAAATACCTTGCTTTTTTAACTCTTGTTTAATATCAGTTATTTCCACTTTTGGCAAATGATCTCGACCGATTTCGGCAAGAGCAAAATGAGGCCGATCAAAGTCCGCTAAAAATTTGACGAGTTGTTGAACAATGTCAGTTTCAGGATGAAGAGTTTGTAGAAACTTGGTAACTTTAATTAGTCCTCCTGATTGAGTGAGTAAATCTTGGGCTTGAGAGTCGGTAGAGAGTTCCACCTCTACTATGCCAGGAATAAGTTCTTTAACTTGGGTGCTGGGAAGTAAAGCTGCCAGCTCTCGTAAAGACAAGCTGGTATTTTGCCCCAATAACAAAAAGTATTTCATCATCTCTCCTCTATCATACACGCTGGGGAAGACCAGGAATATAGGTTTTAGGCTTTAATAGATACTACTTCAAAAGTAGTTAATGCCTGGCGATGGCCTTTAACTTTACGGTATTTGGACTTTGCTTTGTAGGTAGCTACTCGAATCTTATCACCTTTAGAATGATTGACCGCTTTTAAGGTAACTTTGGCACCTTTGATTAGAGGAGTACCAATTTGGCGTTTAGCTCCATCGACATATAAAAGAACATCGGCAATCTCTACAGTTTTTTCGGGTTCGATGGCAACACGATCTGAAGTGATAGTATCACCGGCACTGATCGTAAACTGTTTTCCGGCTAATTGAATAACGGCATAAGGTTGAGTATCTGTCATAGAGGTGTATTATATCATGACTTTACTCATGGGTGCCGACTAAAATCACTCGTTGATGGCGGGTTTGTGTGTAGGTAGACTGAACAATGGCTAAGGTGAATAAAATTGACAGAACCGAGCTGCCTCCATAGGATAATAAGGGCAAGGTAACTCCGGTGATCGGAAAAAGCCCCATATTCATGCCCATATTGACTCCGGCTTGAAAAGTAAGGAGCGTAATGACTGTTAAAATAAAGAGCTGTCCCGGCTCAGATCGAGTGTGTTTATAGAATGAGAACAAGGTTGCTATCAGTGAAATATAGAGAAGCAAAATGAAGATAGAACCCACAAAACCCAGTTCTTCTGACAGGGAGGCAAAGATAAAATCAGTTTGTCTTTCGGGTAAAAACCGGAGGTGAGATTGAACTCCCTGACCTAAGCCTCGTCCCAAAAATCTCCCAGAACCGACAGCAATTAAAGATTGCTGCGCATTGTACCCTGCTCCTGACAAGTCTTGATGCCCTGAGGCAAAAGAAAAAATTCGCTCTTTTTGATAAGGTTGTAAGACAAAAAACCAGGCCAGCACACTGCCAATAATTCCCAAGGCGACTAAATTGACAATGTGTTGAATTTTTAATTTTCCAAAAAAGAAGACAGTAGCCATTGAGATCAAATATACAATGGTGGTTCCTAAGTCTGGTTCGATAAAAATAAGAATGGCTGGAAGGCCAACTATGCCTAAAGCTACCAACAAGTGGCGAAGCTGAGAGAGGGGATGTTGTGTCATGTATTGAGTCAGGACTAAACTGACAATGGTAACCGCCAATTGAGAAGCCTGAATGTTAAACACTCCACCGACACTAATCCATCGAGTTGAACCTCGAGTTACACTGCCCACAATTTCGGTGATGACTAATAAGCCACACAAACCAATATAGAAGAGTGGACTATACTTTTGGTAAGTACTGAAATTGATTCGGGCCGCCAGGAAAAAAAGAATAAACCCAGCTGCATAAAATACAAATTGTTGAGTGGCCAGATTTGGAGCTACACTTTTGAGGATAAGAATACTGGTTAAACCAAATAAAGTTATCAGAAATGGTAAGACCAATTTTTGGTTCATGTGGACAGTGTAACCTGTTTTTTCCAAATACCCAAGTCAAATCTTAGACGATCAGTTGAGCCACCGTGCCTTGTCTGAGTTCACTGGTATTTGTTTTGTGTTTAATATACTCCGTCCAAGCCTCAGGCCACTCAGGTAATTGAACTACTACTTGAGTGTCTGGCTGTAAACCAGCTTCTTTGCGCAGACTTTGAATCGTTCTTACTACTTCTCTTGCCTGGCCTTCGGCTAGTAATTCAGGTGTTAGTGAAGTATCTAACTGTAACTGGAGGCTGTCATCTGTCAGCCATTCCACCGTTTTGACGTTGAGTTCTTGAGCCATTGTTTCTAAGAGTTGCTCACTGGGGGTTCCAAAAGTGGAGTGAACGGTCAATTTACTCAATGGTTGGCGAACTTTTAGCCCCGCTTCTTTGCGCAATGATCGAGCCTCTTCTACCACTCGCTTGATTTCGACCATTTTAGCCTCTAGCTGAGAGTCAACCAACTCTGATTGAGCTATTGGCCAATCAGATAGATGAACACTGACTTCTTTTTTCAGTAAAATTTGATTGACCGTTTCGCTAAAGAAAGGAGCAAATGGAGCCATTAACTGAGCTAAAGTATAGAGAGCATATCCAAAAGCATGGCTAGCACTTTCTCGGGTCTCCCCTTCTCGAAGACGGTCTCGGCTTAATCGCAAGTACCAGGTGGAAAGTTCATCCACAAATTCCATTAGCATTCTGGTTGATCGCACGATGTCATAGTGATCCATGGTTTGAGTGACATCATCAATTAAAGACTGAACTCGACTCACCAGCCATTTGTCTAAGCTGTGACTTGTACTACTGGGAACGACTGTCACATCTTGACTGGTATCGGCAAATTGTTCATAAAAAGCCACCATATTCCACCAAATAATGAAGACTTTGCGACGAATGTCAGCCACTTCTTTTTCTGAAAAGTTCAAATTTTCGGCTTTGAGGACGGGTGAACTTGCCAGGTAGAGTCTCAAACTATCGGAACCATATTTATCAATCAGTAACACCGGATCAGGATAGTTTTGCAGGCGTTTGCTCATCTTTTTGCCATCTTCGGCTAAGACGATCCCATTCACAATCACATTTTGGAAAGCATTGGTGTCTTTAATCGCCCCAGCGATTACATGCAGGTAATAAAACCAGGCTCGAGTTTGGTCAATGCCTTCACCGATAAACTCTGCCGGGAAGTTCTGTTCAAACTGCTGTTGATTTTCAAAGGGATAGTGAGCTTGGCCATAAGGCATGGAGCCACTATCAAACCAAGTATCTAACACATCTGGGATACGGTGCATTTCTCCGCCACACTCGCAGGGAACGGTAATTTGATCAACAATGTGCTTGTGTAAATCAGTTACGGTTTGACCACTATCCTGTTCTAATTCAGCAATACTGCCGTAAACTTTCATCTGGCCACAGTCACAGCGCCAAATGGGAATCACACTTGCCCAATATCGTTGTCGACTAATTGACCAATCTTTCGCTCCTTTTAACCAGTTTTCCCATCGACCACGTTTGATGTGTTCGGGTGACCAGTGAATTTTTTCAGCCAACTCCAGTAACCGAGGTTTGACTTTGGTGACATTGACGAACCAACTACTGGTGGCATAGTTCAGCAACGGAGTATCACACCGCCAACAATGCGGATAACTATGAGTGATTTTTTGTTTATTAAAAAGTTGATCGTAATGAGCTAAGTATTTGATGATTTCAATATCAGTTTGTTGAGGATGTTCTTTCGGTTTGACTTCTAAACCTGCAAAATCAGTCACTGCCTTTTTGAAACGTCCATCCATTTTGACATGCTGTACCAAGGGCACATGTTCAGCCTGACCGAGTTGGAAGTCATTTTCCCCAAAAGCTGGGGCAATATGTACCACCCCGGTGCCATCTTCAGTGGTCACAAAGTCAGCACTGACTACGCGGAAAGCATGTTCCGTATCGGCATAGTATGGGAAAAGGGGTTCGTAGGTCAGTCCGACTAGTTCGTTTCCGGTAAGTTCTGTCACCACCTGGTATTTACCTTCACCAAAAACTTGATCTACTCGTTCGCGAGCGACTACATACAGCTTCCCGGGCTCTTCGCCAGTTACGATTACGTACTCAATATCTGCACCAACGGCTAATAAGACATTTCCGGGTAAAGTCCAGGGAGTGGTCGTCCAAGCCAGCATAAATAGTGGCTGTTCGGTATCAATCACTTGTTGTTGATTGGTGACTTTAAATTCCACGGTGACGGAAATATCGGTGATATCCTTATAGCCTTCGGCTACTTCTGATTGTGAAAGGGTGGTTTCACACCGAGGGCAAATATGCATACTCCGGTAATCTTCATAGACTAAACCTTTATCATACAGTTGTTTGAAGACCCACCAGACCGATTCCATGAATTGTGGATCCATGGTTTTGTAATCGTTTTCCATATCAGCCCACCGACCAAGGCGAGTAATGATTTTTTTCCATTCGTCGACATAGGATAAAACTCGAGACCGGCACACTTCATTGAATTGGGCTACTCCCAATTCCTCAATCTCTTTTTTACGTTTAATTCCCAGTTCTTTTTCCGCAATATTTTCAATGGGCAAACCATGGCAGTCCCAGCCCCACTTTCGTTCTACCCGTTTGCCTTTCATCGTCCAGTAACGAGGAATGATATCTTTCATAGTACTGGCCACAATATGTCCATAATGAGGCAAGCCAGTGGCAAAGGGTGGTCCATCAAAGAAGACATAAGTATTGTCTTTTGATCGTTGGTCAATTGATTTTTGGAAAGTATCATCCTTTTCCCAAAATTTGAGGATTGCTTCTTCCAGTTTAGCTAAATTGGGCGTGTGAGAAAAATCGGTGGGTACTGGCATAGGGGTTTTATTGGTTAATGATTATTGATTATTGGTTAATTGTAACTTTTTTGCGTCATCCTCGCGAACGCGGGGATCTGGATGAGCGAGTTATTTTGATCAGATAATAAAGCTTTCTTTTCACTTCTCAAAACACTTAAACACCTCTATCTGGCTTGGGCCAGATGTCTCCTCTTTAACAAGAGGAGATTTTTTGGCTTTTAGCTTTTGGTTTTCCTTTTTTATACAAAAAAACCCTCTCGTGACTACAAACTGAATTATAATCACCAGAGGGTTCTTGAGGAGAACGGTACCACCTCTTGTCGTTAATAATCAAATTCCCCAGCCCGAGGCTGGTCCCCGCCCGCCGGCGGGCAGGCGCCTTGGGCGGAA
>CAZVBO010000010.1:0-35758 GCA_964625685.1 uncultured Pseudomonadales bacterium | reverse complement strand
ATATATTTTAGTATATTTCATGTTGGTGTAACCTTTTCTCGGTAACATCACCTTATGCTCACCCGAATTTATACGGCTATTCCTTTTGGGCTTGACGCTCTTCAAATCGAAGTTGAAGTCAATAGCAATCGGGGTACCCCTAAATTTATTCTGATTGGATTACCTTCCCAAGCAGTTGATGAGGCTAAAGAAAGAGTCAGTTCAGCCTTACGAAGTTGCGGCGTTCGACTCCAGAGTAAACGCACCATCGTTAATTTGGCTCCAGCAGATGTTCGCAAAACTAGTAGTTGTGTCGAACTCGCTATTGCAGTGGCACTTTTAAAAATGTATGGAGAGATAAAGGTGAAGACAGATCATACTTTATTTTTGGGAGAATTGTCGCTCGATGGCAGCCTCAAAAAAATTCAGGGTGTTTTACCCTTAGTCTTAGCTGCGGCTGAAGCCGGATTTAAGGAAGTAGTCATTCCCGCTGAAAATGCTTCAGAAGTCGCTATTCTTGACCAACCCACCATTCATCCTATTGCTCATCTGAAAGAGTATCTTCAATATGCCCGGCAAGAGCAAACCTTACCCACCCTCACTCCTACTAGTTTCGTGTCTGATCCTCACTTGGCTTTATTTGATTTTGCTGATATTCAAGGTCAGGCTGCAGCCAAACGAGCCTTAGAGATTGCGGCGGCTGGGGGACACAATGTCCTTATGGTAGGACCACCGGGGGCAGGGAAGAGCATGATGGCCAAAGCCCTCATCTCAATTCTGCCACCTCTTACCAAACCCGAGGCTCTAGAAATTACCTCTATTTATTCTGTCTGTGGACTCAACCATCACGGTTTAATCACTCAACGCCCATTTCGCTCACCTCACCATACTACTTCTCAGGTGGGATTGACTGGGGGTGGAGCTTTACTTAAACCTGGAGAAATTTCCCTTGCTCACCGTGGTATTTTATTTTTGGATGAATTCCCGGAATTTGATAAAGCTTCGGTGGAAGCACTTCGTCAACCTTTAGAAGATGGCCAAGTCACTATTTCTCGGGCGATTGGTTCCACTACTTACCCATCAACATTCAGTCTGGTCGCTGCGGCTAATCCTTGTCCCTGTGGGTACTTTGGTTCTCAGCAAAAAGAATGTGTCTGCACTCAACGAGCTATTGAACTCTACCAAAAAAAACTATCTGGACCTATCTTAGATCGAATTGACCTCCACTTACGCGTCAAAGAAGTAGAAGTAGATAAACTGACCATCCCGGATCTGACTGCTGAATCATCAGAAATTATTCAGCAACGTGTCACTCAAGCCCGGACATGCCAAATGATCCGGTATCAAGGAACTCATTACATTACCAATTCAGAACTTACCAGCCCAGACATTAAGAAGTACTGTTCGTTAACTCCTAAAGCTCATCAGCTGTTAACCACTGCCACAGAAAAACTGGCTCTCTCAGCCCGCAGTTACTTTAAAATGATCAAAGTCGGCCAGACTATTGCTGATTTAGCCGGCCAAACTCAAATTGAAGAAAATCATATTGCCGAGGCCTTGCAGTATCGACAAAGCATTTGAAAAGCCAGAAGCCTAAAAGTGAAAAGCCCAAAAAATCTCCTCTGGTCAAAGAGGAAACATCTGACAACGTCAAATAAAGGTGTTTATCAACCTTTGGCATGACTTTAATCCAAAAGTTTAAAGAAGAAAAAGAAAAACCAGACTTTTACAAAAACAAAAACGTCAAAATACCCACCACTAAACAATAGTAACCAAAAATTTCAAATTTAGCCCGTTTCATCACTAATTTAAAAAGATATAAGCTCAATAAACCTACGAGAAATGCCGCCCCAGCCCCCACTAGTGATTGCGTCACGAGAATTTGTGAAGGCAGTCCAGTTGTCACCACATCTTTGAATTGAATCAAACCAGCTCCAGCGATAGCCGGAATCCCCAACAAGAATGAAAATTGGAAGGCTTTCTCTCGGCTTAAACCCAATCCGGTACCAGCCGCGACCGTTGAACCTGATCGAGAAATTCCGGGAGTAATAGCCAGTGCTTGGACTACTCCGATGAAGAAGCCTTGTCGCGTAGTCACACTCTGCTGACCTTCTGCCTGTTTCTGATTTAATTGACGATCGGTAAAAAAGTTGAGAAACCCAGTTACCAGTAAAGCGATGCCTACCAATTGGGGACTTTGAAACAAGTGTTCAATACTCTCTTTCAAAAAGATCCCCACCAATCCGGCCGGCAGAGTCCCAATGACGATAGCCAAAGTTTCTTGACGAGTGATTTTTAAAATATCTTTCCAGAAAAAAACTATAATTGCTCCGAGGGTTGCTACATGGAGCACCACGTCAAAAAGTACATAATCACCTTGCAAACCAAAGAGTTGCTGAAAAATCACTAAATGTCCAGAACTGGAGATAGGGAGAAATTCTGTCACTCCTTGAATCATCCCCAGGAGAAAAGCCTGCAAAATTGTCATAACTTATTTTTTCTGAGATTGATGATACCAGTCATCGAGCATCTTTTTTACTACAGTCTGACCTCCCAAACCCAGTGCTAAGCCAGTTGCTAATGCAGCAGCTGCGACAAAACCCACAAACAGCACCATGATAAATTCACTCGCAATGCCCAGTTCAGAGATAGCAGCTAAGATGGAAATGACAATGACTCCATAGCCAATTGCTTTGCCCGCTAAACGGGAGAAGCGGCGATCAGTCGTATGAATAGCCCCCTTGACCACACTTTCTGCCAATCCAGCTAAGATAATTCCAATTAAAAGAATGAAAAAAGCTGAGAAAAGGTGAGGAATATAAGCCAGCACCATGGCAAATACCATTGAGACCGGTCCAAGTCCTAAAATCACCACAGCGGTATGAAGGACCACCAACATACACATCCAGTAAAAGAAATTACCTATCAAGTGTTCAATCTTGCCCGTCGTGTCAGTACTTTTTAAAAACACTTCCACTGGTGTGTTCGCCACCATTTTGGAAACTTTAAAAGAAGTAAACACTCGAATCACAATATTTCTAATAATTCGAGCAATAATGACTCCGACAATAACAACCAATCCAGCAGCGAGTAACTTAGGAAGAAAAAAGCTTAACTCTTGTAAAGTTTGCCCACCAAGGGACCAGGCAGCACCTTGGAGATAAGTAATGGTATCTGGGTTCATAGGTCCTCCTTAACTGAATTCATTATAACCCGCTAAGTACAAAAAACGTAGCCCTGAGAGGCTACGTTTTAAAGTTGATTCCACCTATAAGCCAGATTCTGTTATCGGTAATGATCTATCTAATGCCTGCGACTTTATCACCATAAAAGGGAATGTTTCCATTAAGGTGAAATTCGGCAGTTGCAGCTGGGAGGATTGCCCCTTCACTTCGCTGCGCTTGCTCAGGGCAAGCTACAGAAAGCCATGGATCCAAACACTTGATCGTTTCACCTGGCGCTACCCAGATCGTCACTGTTGCTCTAACTGTTTCCCGAGTCAAACTCGGGACCTTCTCCTTTCAGAGAACACCATACATTCTGCTGTCCGGACTTTCCTCCCTCGAGTCAGACTCGAGGGCCATTACCCGGTGGAATCAAGGTATATTATACATCACCACCTGTCATTCCGACGAAAGTCGGAATCTCTATTTTGAAAAACCATAGGTAAATGAAGAATTTGTTTTTAGGTACGATTAAGAAAATTACGTAATCTCTCACTATACTGACGTCTTATTTTAAGATCAGCTAAATAACCTTTTTTCGTTAGCTCTTGATTGAAATTATCGTCTACATATCTGGGGAAAATATGTAAATGGTAATGAAAAGCATGTTGATCTCCAGCTATCTCGTTATTTTGTCTCAAGGTGATACCATCACATCGATACACTTGTTTTATAGCCTTTGACATTAATTTGGCAATTTCAAAAATTCTACTTCCAATTTCATCTGGTAAATCATAAATATTTTCATAGTGCTGGTTTGGCACAATAATTACATGCCCTTCATTTCCTTTTATCCAAAAAGAATTTATCCAGACACTCACTAATTCATCTTTGAACACCAGATCATCTTGTTTAAGGTAGGTATCAGTATTCTCAATTTCTTGGTTTCCTAAACAAATTGGACAAATATAAGCCTGTGGAATAGAGAGATTCATGTTTACCAATAGATAGATTATTGAACGAGTTTAAGTAGTTTATTAGAAACTTCCTCGTTCCCTCATATACATACTATACACCGTGCGTAAGATAATATACGCTGGGACTGCTAACAATGCTCCCATCACTCCGCCTATCTGAACCCCAATGAGAATAGTCACAATAGTAGCTAAAGGACTCACATCCACATTTTCCTTCATGATTTTGGGCACAATCAAATTATTTTCCAGCTGTTGAATAATGATGTAAAAGAAAAAGGTAACAGCCAATAAAATTGGTCCACCAGCAAAATAGGCTACAATCAATGCTGGAACCGCGGCAATGGTAGGTCCTAAATTAGGCAAAATTTCCAGTAAGCCTGCCAACAAACCTAGTGGTAAAGCATAGGGGACACCCATCAAGGTTAGACCCAAATAGGTAGCCAACCCAATCACAAACATTAAGATCAATTGGCCTCGGACCCACCCACCCAACTGATAAATGATAGAGTTGACAAACTCCTGGGCCAATTGCAAATGTTTCTTGTCTTTGGAAATCCAAGCAGCTTTTTTATAAAGATTTTCAGTGTCCAGCAACATATAAAAAGACATCACCGAAATGGTAAAAACAGTAAATACTCCCGAAAAAGTAGAAGTAACCACTGAAATTACCGTGTTCACTGAACCACCGATACTCGATAATAAACCATTAAGCTCGCTTAAACTAAATTGAACTTCTTCTAAATATTGACTTACCGGATGGAAATCAACACTCTTAGTGAGCAGTTTTAATTGATTTAGCAATGGTGGAACCACAAACGTAGCCAAGACTCCAAAGAGTAGAATCACCAAGAGATACATCGTAATAATGCCAGCTACTCTGGAGAGTTTGAAGTTTTTCTGCAAACGAGTTACTCCAGGATTTAAGGCAGCCACCACAATGACTGATAAAAATAACATCACCAACACTACTCTCACATAGAACAAAAAGTACAATCCTAATAAAAAGACGGTGGTGAAGACCACAATTGAGGGTGAAATTTTAACTTCGCGGGCGGCTGGATCGAATAGTTTCATATCCCAAGTATAGCTAAAACTTGTCGAAATGCCAATTCTCGCCATTTTGGGTGGGAAATTTTTTGCCAATTTAGAGACGAATCTTTTTCCCACCAGGTAAGCTGTCGTTTGGCATATTGAAACTCTTTGCGGGACCATGTAGCCAAACAGGTGTCTTGATCAATTTTCCCTTCTAGATATTCTTGGATTTCTGAGAAACCGGTAGCAGTTTGCAATAAAGCACTCAAATCACTTAATTGAAGCAGGGTTGCTACTTCTTGAACTGCGCCGGCTTTGAATCGTTTTTGAACACGTTGCTGAATTCTCTGTTCGATGTTGACGAGGTCATCAGTTAGACCAAAAAAGCGGTGTGGCAGAGTCGATTTTGGATTTTGCCTGCCTGCGCAGGCAGGGCTTTTGGCTTTTTCCGCCCAAGGCGGACCAGCCTTTGGCTGGGGCTTTTTCCTTTGGTACTTACTTACCTCTAATGCACGAAGAAGTCGACGGGGATTGTGCTGATCGGAGTGATTCATGGATTCAAACTTGGCGGAATCTTGTTTGCGTAAGGCTTGTTGTAATTCATCTACCGTCGCTTTCTGCCATTTATTTCGAAGCTTTTTATTGGGGGGAATTCTTAAAATAGGATCTGAGTTTAACAGATGACGATGATACAATCCTGTGCCACCTACAATCATCACCAACCGTTGATGTTGCTGAGCATGTTGAATAACTTCTTGAGCCATCTTTTGAAAATGAGAAACTGACCATTCTTGATTAGGTAAAATCATGGACACCCCATATAACCGAACGTGGTCTTTTTGAAAATAAACAGGAATAGCCGACTTTTTGTCGTGAGTTGAGACGAGCTGAAATCCCGCCGGAATATCGGCTCCACTCAGAATTTCTAAACCTTGATACACTTGACGGGAGTCTGCTGAAATGATGTCAAATCCGGTCCACTTTTTTTTCTGGTCCAATCGAGAAGCCAACCAGAGAGCAAAATCAGTTTTACCTACGGCAGTAGGACCAACAATGGATAGGAGAGTTTTAGATGACTTTAGGTCGGACATTCAAATTGTCTTTATTGATAATTTTATCTAAAATTTCCCACCGATTCTTTTTAACAGAGTGGGGAATATCATCCGGATAAATCCGCCAACTGGCGGTACCGGGCCGGGGAGAGTACATCGCTACAAAACCCACCTTCCAGTTCATCTGTTGAGTCAGTGCCACCGTTTCTTGAAATTCTTCATCTGTTTCTCCGGGGAAACCTACAATAATATCAGTTCCAATCACAATTTCAGGATCTAAGGCTCTGAGTTTTTGAACCACTTCTAAGTATCTTTCTACTGAATATCCTCGATTCATTCGATAAAGCACTGCATTACTCCCAGACTGAATTGGCAAGTGGACGTAGCGATCTATCTTTTTATTGGTGCCTACCTCTTGAATCAATTCATCATAAAAATCCCAAGGATTACTAGACATAAAACGAATTTTCTTAATTTGGGGATAGGCAGAAACGGCTTGAAGTAATTTTACGAAGGGGGGTGTTCCTTTTACTGGGAGATATTGAGTTTGATTGTCTGGTAAATCTTCTCGAGTAAAATTCTGATTTTCCATCATTAATTTCCGAAAACCAATCCCCAGTTTTTCCAAGCCCCAGGAATTCACATTCATCCCCAACAGGGTCACTTCCTCATAACCCTCAGCAACTAACCGGTCAACTTCGGCCATAATATCCTCAAAGCCACGAGATTGTTCCCGACCACGAGAGTAGGGCACAATACAGTAGGTACAAAAAGAATTACAACCAGTGGAAATAGGAATCCAGGCGTGTTTTTTATCTTTCCGCACAGTTGCTGAATTAAAACCAACTTCGTTAATCGGTAAAATTTCATCAACGGTGGGTAACATGGCATACAACTTCTCGTGGCCATGATGGGTCATACAGCCAGTTAGAATAATTTTGGGCTTAGCGTGTTTTCCTTGATCTAGGCGTTGTTGCTGAACCTCAGGCTGAGCAAAATAGAGATCCACATTATGGAGAAACCCTTTAGCTCGATCTTCAGCTCGTTGGCGAATCGCACAGGTGTTAATAATAAGTTCGTCACAATCGTGCCAGTGGGCTGCTTCGGTATAACCACGAGCTTCATAGTCACCAGCAATCCGCTCTGAATCAGATTTATTTGACTGACAACCGAAGGTGTGAATGTAGTAAGTTTTTTTTGTCATGGTTATCTGCCTGCCCTCCGTAGCAACCTGAATGCAGTCCCGACAAATGCTCGAGACGGAATATCAAGAGCGAAGGAGGGGCAACCAAACGTGTGGATATAGTAGGTGGGTGTGACATTTCCCATGGGGAACTATTGTACCATTGGAGAGTAAGGGGAAAACAGAAAAACTAAGAGTAAACTTTGTCTTGAATGTCTGCTTTCTTCATTTCTAATAAAACTAACTCAATTAGTTTATCTATTCCAGTAGTGTCCCCTTGCATTCTCATCATAGCAATTTCGTCTGCTAGTCTCTTGAGTTGATCCACCAATGGCAGTTTTTCTGTTTGATGTATCACTCTAATAAGATCGTTTAGACTCACACTTAAATTGCCCTGTTTCCTATATGTACTAAGTTGCTGAGTTACAAAATTCCATTCCACATCTGATGGTTGCTGCTCTCGATAGCCCCAAAGTTGGATACAATCACTAACAGTAATTTTATAATTGTCTTCTTCGCCTCTGTAATAATTAAGCTGGTGAATTAAAAATTGCCACATAGGTAATTTATCAGGATTTGAATCAACTTGAGGTTTAATTACTTTTAAAGCTAAAACATCTTGATAAGCGTCATTATAAGTTAAACCTAAGTTCTGTGCCTCCTCGTCAAGTCTACTCACATAATCTAACCAGTATTGATCAACAATCTCATTCACTGTCGTCTCAAAATCATCTCGACTCCTCAGATCAGCCAATCGAGTCATAATTTCTAATTTTTGGTTTTGGGTTAACTCTAAATTTTTAATTTCCAGTAAATCTGCTTCAAGTTCTTCATAAATAAAACCATATTCTTTTAGAAAATAATCTCTTAGAAAATAAACTGAGGAATCAATTCGCTTTTCTTTCATAGCGACGATTATACCCTATAATTTTAAGAAACAAGCCGTAATTTGAATTCCTCTTCATGGAATGAGGGTTAGCATATATAATCACTGCCATACTGGTGCGGTACCAGAGTGGTCTAATGGCTAGGTCTGCAAAACCTTAGTTCAGGGGTTCGAATCCCCTCCGCACCTCTTAATATGGTAGAAAACCTCAAAGAACAAGAACATTTTTTTATTAAACGTGCCAAAGAAGATAACTTGCTTGATACAGTCGTTCGTCGATGGTTACACTATTCAGCAGAACAGCTAACCTTACCCCCTGAATATAACTTCAACAACTTAGAATCTCCTGAGCAAAAAACGGGCATTGATGTCCTGGAATATACCGTTCCGCTTGCAGAAAATTCATTTGTGACTCGAGCAGTAGAATACATTCCTCACAATCTCATAGAAAGAAATCCAAATTCACTTCTCCCTAATGAAACCTTAGTCATTATCGGGGGTGGAACTTCTCCAGGCCCAGGTACCAATGTGAGTCTAGCTTTGAGAACAGAGAGGGCCCTCATCGATCAAGTCAATCAAGGAAAACCAGTTCCAAATATCAAAAAAATGATTGTTTTATCTCACCCTAGTGGATCGGCTTTTTCGAGCCCAGAGATAATTCCAGCCAACACTTTTAAGGAAACTAGCCGGTTCGCCCAAAAAGTACTTGAGGCTATAAAAGTTGATTTAAAGAAGATGTGTATTTTAGGATATTCCAATGGAGGAGCCTTGGCAGTTCAGTTGGCAGCTCGTATTGACTCACCCATAGACCTCTACTTAGTAGATCCAACCGGCTTAGTCAACCATCCGCTAAAGGAATTAGGATTCCATTTTTCAATAGGTGATTATTTAGGGAGCATGAAAAGATTTTCCAGAAAAAAAGTTCCATTTTGGAAACGTCCCTACCTTTCAGCGGAAAATTGGATTAAAGCGTGGGCTGATTACGATGGAAATCCATCAGTTTTCAAAATTATTCGAGATATCTTTCAACCACAGAAACGAACAAGACCATTTTCCAAAGCATATGGAATCTCTGATCCTTATATCCCTGGACCTAATTTCCAAGAGGCACACACTTTCACCATTGAAAACGTTCAAAATAAAATTATGGGGTCAGTTACTCTTTTCCCACTACAAGGGTCAAATACTGTTGGTCCTGTCAAAGCCAGTTTTTGGACCCAACATTTATTTCCTCATGCTCGCTTACGATCCACCTATCCAATTCCTGATGCTGAATCTCACTCGAGTTTTATAACTGACCCTGAAGGGGTGAAAACTGTAGCGAAAGCAATGTCCAATAATATTCTTGCCCTCCAAGCTACCAATAGAAAAAACAAATAAACTTCTCACCCCTGCCAAATTTCACCAGATACGGTATAATCCTCAAACTATGACTGAATCAAAAAAAGCTCAACCCACCAAAAAAGTTGCACCTGCTAAAAAGTCAACCGATAACCAAAAACCAAAAACTTCTCCAAAAACAAATCAACCAGCCCCCAGCCTAGCTATTGCCAACAATACGGTACTTACCTTAACCATTGGACCAGATAAAGCCAAATCAGCTTATCAAGCTACCCTTAAAAAAGTCGCTGGTAATTTTAAAGCCCAGGGTTTTCGCCAGGGAAAAGCACCGATCAAAATTGTGGAAGAACAAGTCGGACAACAAAAATTGATTCAAGCGGCCTTAGAAGACATTTTGCCTCAAGAATATAGTGAACTGATTCATCGAGAACAAAAGCAACCTCTGACTCAACCGGAAATTAAACTCCTCAAGGCAGATGACACCGGTTGGGAACTTGAGATTCAAATTGCTGAAAAACCTGAAGTTAAACTGGGAAACTATAAGGCTATGGTCAAAAAAGGCCAGAAGAATGCACAAGCAGAGATTAAAGCCAAACAAGCAGAACTCAAGTCTGCTACGAAAGATTCAAAAGAGGGTAAAGGTCAACCTACGAAACTCGAGGACAGTCAAATCGAAGAATTAACCTTGAGAAATATTTTTCAGGCTTTAGTCAGTGATATTCAGCCACAAATTCCTGAATTGTTGATTAAAGAAGATGTTAAAAAACAACTTGAGGAACTATCCCATCAGCTAGAACACTTCAAAATGGATTTTGATCAATATCTTCAACGACGAGGCATCACCTTTGAACAGTTAACCTCAGAAATGGCCATTGGATCACTTTCCAGCTACCAAGTTGAATTTATTCTTGATGCCATTATTCAAGATCAAAAACTGAGTGTTACTGATCAAGACGTGGAAGAGTACTTGAAAAAAATTAATTCAACCAAAAAAGTATCAGAAGTAGATGATCATATGAGATCTCATTTCGAGTACGCCATCTTACGTCAAAAGGTGGTTGATTACTTACTTCAACTAAAGTAAACCACAACATCTTCTTGTTGACAGCGACTGAAGCTACTATTCCCCAGAGGAAATAGATTGACTTTACTCTCAGTCTATCCTATAATCGTGCCAGCGCTCCAGATGGAGGGCTTTCTTGTAATAGAAAAGTATTTAAAGAGTGAATGCAAACATCGGCTAAAAATAAACCACTGTCGACCCAGTCTGGTGGATCTACCAATCCTTTTGCTCGGGCATTGGCGGAAACAGAAAAAAATGCCTTTGAAAATGGTCAAAATATTCCACCAAGTGCTGATCAAAACTCACTTTTTAGTCAAGCATTGGCGCGTGGTAATGGGGGAAACCCCGCAGAATGGAACCAAGCCGACTATCTTCAACGTCAACAAGAGGAAGCGGAACGGAAACGCAAACTAGAGCTCCAACGCCGAAAACTTCATGAACAAATCAATCCTGTTGATACCATTAAACTTTTCGATGCCCGAGAAAAGAAGGTAAAAGAAGAGTTGGAAAAAACTCGTAAAGAGCTGCATGCTTTGATGAAAGATATCAAAGATCTGTATAAAGATGTTGATATTGCTTCCTTTCAAGAAGTGGTAAATCCCGGCACTGATGCTGCCTATTACGTCACTTTTTTCCAAAAATTAAGAGCTTTTATTATGCTCTTAAGACAAAAAGTCCATAGTGCTCGGACTTGGGCTCAAACGGCCAAATCCAAAAAAGCGAAACGACGCAGTAAGTTTGGAGCGGGTATTGATGTCGCCGGAACAGGTCATGAGCAGGGCAAAGCAGTTCATGATATGATGAACCAAGAACTATCGAATGTCTACAATGGCGGGTAGAGAATCCTGATTCTCAAATCTGAAGTTTTCCGATATAATAACCACCTTTAGTGAGCTCGTAGCTCAGTTTCCGCCCAAGGCGGACCAGCCTCAGGCTGGGGTTAGATCTGTCTGCCGACAGGCAGGACACTTCGTTGACACCCGCCTGCCTAAGTACGATCACTTAGCTCAGTTGGCTAGAGCGCTTCGTTGACATCGAAGAGGTCACTGGTTCAAGTCCAGTAGTGATCACCATAAAATATGTTATAATTCTTGCCTGGTTTGTGTATAATAGACATATAGTGAGTTATATCGCTATAAGTCTAAAATAGGAGTCCATGATTAAAAAAAGATTTGTCAAGCAAAACAGACAGCAAACAAAGCAATTTAAAATTAATCAATATATTCGTTTTCCTGAGGTTCGTGTTTTAAATGAATACGGTGAAATGATTGGGGTTATGCCCACTGTTGAGGCTGTTCAAAAAGCCAAAGCTCAGGAAAAAGATTTGGTTTTGATCACGGAAAATGCTCAGCCACCCATTGCCAAAATTATTGATTTAGCTAAGCATAAATATCAGCTCCAACAAAAAAAAGCTGAAGGCCGTAAAAACGCTCGTAAACAAGACATAAAAGAAGTCCGTTTTACCCCATTCATTGGAGAAGCTGACTTCGAAACCAGAATCAAAAAAATTGATAAGTTTTTAGAAAAAGGGGATAAAGTTCGGATTACTGTCGAGTTTAAAAAAGGTCGACAAATAACGAAAAAAGACTTTGGCTATGAAATGTTTGACAAGGTCTTTGCCCGCACCAGTGAAACCGCTGATGTAGAAATACAACCAAAAATGATTGGCAAAAAGTTAATGGCTCAGTTAATGCCGAAAAAGAAAGTAAAAAAATCATGAAAAGCTACAAACAAAAAACGAGAAAAGGGGCCGCCAAGCGTTTCAAAATTACTGCTACTGGTAAAGTGCTCCGCCGCACCCAAAACATGCGCCACTTGAGAAGTAACAAAAGTAAAAAAGCAATTCGAGCATATCGAGTTCCGATTGAAGTTAAAGGTAAATGGGCTCGTAAAGTAAAACGGATGCTCGGTTTAGCCTAAAACCCTAGAAAGTAACTATGCCAAGAACCAAAACCGGAGTGGTCAGAAACCGCCGTCACAAGAAAATTCTAAAATTAGCCAAAGGATATAGAGGCACTAATAGCCGACTATTTAAGCGTGCTCATGAGGCAGTACTTCATGCTGGTCAATACGCCTTTGTCGGTCGTAAACTTCGTAAGCGTGATATGCGCAAATTGTGGATTACTCGGCTGAGTGCTGCGATTAAACTGGCAGATGAAAAACTCAATTACTCTCAATTTATTCGCTTACTCAAAAAAAGTAATATTCAATTAGATCGTAAAACTTTAAGTAATATCGCCGTGCGTGATTTTGACACTTTTAAAAGCATTGTCGAAAAAGTGCAGGGCTAACTTAAACCCAAATTAAAAATTCAACCCTGCACCAAAAAGATGCAGGGTTTTTTGTTACAATAAGAAGATCTAATAATAAGGCTTTTATGAATCTTGATGAACTTTCTCAACATATCCAACAAGTACGTGATCAGTTAGCAGCGGAAACTATGACCGAACCCGACCATCTCCAAGCTAAGTACTTAGGTAAAAAAGGCCAGTTTAATGCACTTGCTAAATTCATTCCCCAGCTTGATCCTGATGATCGGAAAGCAGCAGGACAAATGTTGAATGATTTAAAAGAATTTCTCGAAAGTACGCTCACCACACACATTTCTTCGGCTAACTTACCTTGGACAGATTTGACTATTCCTGGTAAAAAGCCCAAAGTGGGTCACGTTCATCCTATTTCCCAAGCCATGAATGAGATCACTCATATCTTTGAAAAAATTGGCTTCACTCGTGTTCGATATCCTGAAGTAGATTGGGACTGGTATGTGTTTGAATCCTTGAATATGCCACCAGATCATCCGGCTCGTGATGAGTGGGAAACTTTCTTTGTGACGGACCCTGATTTTGCAAGTAAAAACGAAGCAAAATCAGCAGGCACGTCATATCCCGCAGGAACGAAGCGGAAGCGAGATGAAAGCAGTGTTCAACCCAGTTACGATCCCGCCAATCCTCGCCAGCGTCACCCCGATTTATTAGGCGGTAAAATTGTGATGACTACTCATACTTCTAATGGTCAGGTACGGGAAATGGAGCGTTTGGGAGGAGAGCCACCCATTCGAATGATTAATATTGCCCGCTGCTATCGACGACAACAAGACGCTACTCATACTCAAATGTTCCACCAGTTTGAAGGCCTAGTGGTAGATAAAGGCATCAACATCCAACATCTTAAAGGAACATTGGATTACTTTGCTGAACAATTTTATGGACCTGGCACCAAAAGCCGGATTCGACCATTTCACTTTCAATTTACCGAGCCCTCATTTGAAGTTGACTTTAGTTGTCATATTTGTGGAGGCACTGGTAAAAAAGATGGCCAAAAATGTCGATTCTGTAAAAGTGGCTGGCATGAAGTGGGGGGAGCTGGCATGGTCCATCCCAATGTCTTAAAAGCTGGTGGCATTGATCCTGATGAATATACTGGCTTTGCGTTTGGCTGGGGAATTGAACGCACTTATACCCTCAAAGAGGGCTTAAATATTGACGACATTCGCTTACTCTATAGTGGTGACTTACGATTCTTAGAACAATTTTAAATCTTAACATTAACCAATAAACAATAATCATTAAACATTTTTATGAACATTCTTATTCCTCATACCTGGCTACTCGAACATTTAGATACCAAAGTTGATCCCAAAACCATTCAGGAAAAAGTTTCACTGTGTGGTCCTTCTATTGAGCAAATATATGACAGAGAAGGGGACAGTATTTATGATATTGAAGTTACTACGAATAGAGTAGATTCTATGTCAGTCCGGGGCATTGCTCGCGAGACGGCTGTCATTTTATCCCATTTTGATATTCCCGCCAAACTCAAGCCCCTCAATATTCCTGAACCAACTTTAGATGCAGCTCAGCATGAAGTCCCCTTGCCCGTGATTCATAATGATCCACGGTTAAATCGTCGGACCATGTGCGTCGTTCTGACCAATGTTCAACGGACATCAACTCCTGACTGGATGGCGACTAGATTACGCCAAATAGAAATGAACGTTCATGACAGTGTCATCGATATTACTAACTACATTACTCACGAACTGGGTCATCCGTGTCATGCTTTTGACTATGACAAGCTGATGGCAAAAGGTGGCGAAATTCACATTACTGAAGCTCGAAAAGGTGAAAAATTTACTACTCTTGATGGAGTAGACTTTGAAACCGTGGGTGGAGAAGTTGTCTTTAAAAATGGGCAAGGGGAAATTATCGATTTACCTTCAATTAAAGGGACACAAAATACCGCGATTGATAACACCACTAAAAACGTATTGCTGTTAGAAGAATCAATTCGAGCAGATAAAGTTCGCTTTGCCAGTATGAGTCATGCGATTCGGACTACCGCCGCTCAACTCATGGAAAAGAATGTTGATCCCCACTTAGCAGAACCAGTTCTGAAGTTTGGGATTGAACTCTATAAAAGCTTATGTGGCGCCCAACAAGCCAGTGATATTTTCGATGAGTTCGTTGATCAAACACCTCCTGCTAGTATTTCCACTCCTAAGCAAACCATTGATACCTATCTTGGAGTCAGTCTCTCAGTTGAAGACATTAGCCAAATCTTAACTCAACTTGAATGTCAAGTTACCTCAACTGGCAATAACAACCAAACTATTTTCGAAGTCATTCCACCTACCTTTCGACCTGATTTGAATATTCCAGTGGATATTGTTGAAGAAATTGCTCGAATTTACGGCTATCACAAATTACCCAGTAAACTGATGGCAACAGCCATTCCTGTAACTCACCAAGAGGGAACAGACTTTACTCTTGAAAATACTATCAAACAATTTTTAAGTACCCTTGGTTGGCAGGAAGTGTATACCTATTCTTTGGTCAGTTTGGAACTGGCCCTTCAAAGTGGCTATAGGGAAACTGAACATCTTAAAATCCTCAATCCCTTAACAGAAGATCGGGTTTATTTGCGGCGCACTCTCACTCCATCATTAATGGAAATCTTGGATCAGAATCCCTTAGAAAGTCAGCTGTCTGTATTTGAAATTGCCAATGTTTACCATCCCCAGGCTGATACTGTGCCGATTCATGAACTTCATTTGACCTTAGTCTCTAACCAAAGTCTGAGAACGCTCAAAGGTGATCTGGAAAGTCTCTTCGACAAACTTTACTTGAGTCACTATGAATACCAACAAATAACTGACCTTGAAGCGGAAATTTGGGCTCATCATCAAGATCAAAAAATTTTAATCGGCAATATCAGTCGCCACAGTGAAGATCGCTACGGAGTTGATATTTTGCTGTCTCAGCTAATTCAGGTAGTACGCAAACATCCTAAATATCGGCCTATCCCCAAGACAGCCATTTTAATAGAAGACTTTACTTTTACTTTACCTGAGCCAACAGAAGTGGGGACTCTCGTGAGGGAAATAAAGGCACTCTCACCTTTAATTTATCACGTAGATTTAAAAGACATCTATCATCAGAATTATAGTTTTGCCGTCTCTTTTCTTGATCCTGAGAAAAATTTATCAGCCGAAGAGATAGCACCACTTCGCAAAAAATTAGTAGACACTCTACACAGTCACTATCAGGCAGAGTTAGTTGGTAAAATTTAGTGTACACTGTCGATACTACCGTTATGAGACAGAAGTTCTCCTTCTCAACTGTTGAATCATGGCTTTTAGCCGGACTAATTTTTACCACTCCTCTGAATTTATTTTTCAAATTTGCGGAGTCATCTGCTTATGTACATGGCTTATTTGTTGATTATTTACTGCCCAAACTGTATCTTTCAGATTTTTTTCTGATTGCTTTGAGTCTTACTTTTCTTTGGCAACAGAAAAAAAGATGGTCACTCTTAAAAATTAAAGAATGGCTAAAACATCATCTACTTGGTATCTTACTTATAGGTGGATTTACCTTCAGTCAAGCCTGGGCAGCGAACCCTTTTTCAGCTTGGTGGTTTGAAGGAAAACTTCTTTTGATTAGTTTAATTGGATATTCATTGCTTCATCACTCTCCACTGTGGCAGATGGCTAGAACTAAATGGGCTGTGGTAACCACCCTCCTGTTTCAATCTTTACTTGGCTTGTATCAATTGGTAACGCAAACCAATTTGTTACCCTACCGCTATTTAGGCGAAACAAATTTTGGTAGTTTTGCAGGTTTAGCCACCCAAATTATTCAGGGGAGAGAAGTTATTTTACCGTATGGCACTACCGCTCATCCCAACGTGTTCGCTGGAGTGATTGTCATCTATGGTTTCTTGGCTTGGAAACTTTGTTCAAGTCAACCTTGGATCCGAATCCTGATTGCCAGTAGTATGGGAATCCTGATTACACTCAGTTTTTCAGCTTCCGCCCAATTGGCTTTACTGGGAATCATTATCTATCAACTGTGCTCCGACAGACCATTATTTCATCAGCCCAAAAAATTATTTTCCCTATCTCTTTTTATCCTCGTCATCATCCCTTTGATCTTAATACCACTCAATCAACTTTTCCCCGGCAGTCTTTCAATTCACCGACGAGCTGTTCTCAATCAAGCGGCTATCCAACTTTTCGTTCACCAGCCTTTTGGAGTCGGTTTAAATAATTTCACTACACAGGTTGAAACCTATCTTTCAAGTAGTGAAGTAGTCCGTTTTCTGCAACCAGTTCACCATACTATTTTATTAATTTTAACCGAAACTGGAGTATTAGGCGTGCTGATAGCGCTATGGTTATGGCATCAACTCGAAGATCATCAAAGTTGGAAATCAGGAATAGGGCAGACGTTGTGGTTACTCACCCCCATTTTAGCTTTAGACCACTATCTGTGGTCACTGCAAACCGGGCAAATTATCACCATGCTGCTGCTTGTGGCCGTACTTAAATATCAAGAAGTGGAGTAGGAGTTGGACTTGGTGAAGGAGATGGCGATGGGGTGGGGGAAGCCTTCTGTGATGGAGAAGGTGATGGTTGTGGCGCTGGCTCTTTCCAGTCTTGACCACCCGTCCCGATTTTCACTTTGCCAGTTTCGGCTGTCTTTCCATCACGGGCAGTAGCTTTGGCATAAACCTCATAGCGACCAGAACCTAAGTGAATTTTTCCAGAATAGCTTCGATCGTTAATGGTTTCCTTGACACTCCCATTCACAAAAATCTCAATTTTTTCAATACCCTCGTTGGCACCTGCCTCAACCTTAAATTCAATATCTTCGGTATCATACTTCTTTTCATTTTCTGGTCGCTCCATTCGAACTGTAACCTCATTATCACCACCACAGTATTCCGTAGGATAATGATATTTTTCATCAGTTTGACCTGCTACCCAAGCATCAATCGCTTCCTGCCACCGATTTCGTCCATCTTGACTCACGGGATCATCTTCTTTGAGAACGATAAATTCTTTCTCATCGTAATCACCAATTGAAACCCGAGCGTCAGGGGCTAATTTGTTTTCTCCTCGGCATAATTTGAGCTTTGTATGTATCGGATCAGGAGTCGCTGGCAAGGTTCCCTTAATCACGTATTCTGTTTTTTCTTCAAAACCATCATGAGCTGGATAGCCAGAAATTTTATCCAATTGAACCTGCTCAATTCCACTGGGGACTTCCCATTGAGGAGCTGGATAGCCTTTATCTAAGCCAGTCAGTAAAATTCGTCGCCAAATTGGTGAGGCTCCGGTAATACCGGAAGCCACTTGTTTCATCGCAGTGCCATCATTGTTACCCACCCAGACATCTACCAGTAAACCCTGACTCCAACCCACGGTCCAGTTATCTTTTTGTTCATTCGTAGTCCCAGTTTTGACAGCGACTGGTTTACCGGTATTTAAGAGTGAATTGGCTCCAAAAGCCAGTAATCGAGCATTATTATCTGAAAGAACGTTATTAATGAGGAAAGCTTCTTCCGGGGTCATTACTTCACGACCTTGAACTGGTTTGTGTTCATAGATGGTATTGCCATCTTGGTCAACTACTTTAAGGATAGATACTGGTTCAACTCGGCGGCCACCATTGGCAAAAGCACTATACGCCATAGCTTGATCAATCAAATGAACTTCAGCTCCACCTAAAGTCGCAGCTAGACCAAAATTCTTCTTATTTTCAGGAGTCGGCTCCAAAGTAGTGAAACCCATGTCATAGGCTTGTTGCAAGAAATCATCAATCCCTACAATTGCTAATGATTTAACAGCGGGAATATTGAGCGAACTGCCTAAAGCATTTCGCAAAGTCACCGGACCGCGGAATTTGCCATCATAGTTTTTAGGTTGGTACGGTTTGACCGAATCATTCGCGGCAAACACCGTTTCCACATCCATCAAAACAGAAGAAGGATTGTAACCCTTCTTAAACATCTCCAAATAAGTAACCGGCTTAATCGAAGATCCGGGTTGACGCAAACCATCCACCGCGACATTAAACTGACCATCTATTTCATCACTGAAGTAATCGACACTGCCCACCATAGTGAGAATCTCACCGGTTTGGGGATCAACTGCCATGGCCGAACCATTGGTGATATTTAAATCTTTCACTTTCTCAATTTCTTCTTTGACAATCTCTTCGGCTTGGTCCTGTAGTTCAGCATCCAGAGAAGTAGTGACCGTAAATCCACCACGAGCAAAGACATCCTCTCCTAATAAATCTTCTAATTGATCTCTAACGTAAAAGACAAAGTGAGGCGCTTTAATGGCAAAATCATTCTTTTCAAATTCTAAACTGTCTAATTGTCCCACCGCTTCCTCATATCCCAAATCCGTTAAGTAGCCATCTTCTTTCATCCGTCGTAACACTCCCAGGGTTCGGACTTTCCACAAAGGAGTTCCATCATCATCGGTTTTTCCGGTAAAGGGAGAATAGGCAGTCGGTCGCTGCGGTAAACCTGCTAATACAGCAGACTCAACTAAATTTAATTCAGAAACCTTTTTACCAAAATATAAATCAGACGCACTACCTACCCCGATGGCCGTACCTCCATAAGGTGCTTCATTTAAATACATGGTGAGAATTTCATCTTTGGAAAATTTGTTTTCAATCTGTAGAGCGAGCACAAATTCTTTAAATTTACGGGGCAAAGTTCTTTCGTTAGTGAGTAACACATTCTTCACTAATTGTTGGGTGAGAGTAGATCCTCCAATCAGTCGACCTTTAAAAATCACATTATAAGGAATTCGGAAAATAGTTAGGAAATCGAATCCCTGGTGTTTATAAAAATCTTTATCTTCAGTCGCCACTACGGCTTGCTTCAGATATTCGGGAATTTCCTCCGAAGCCACTGGAACTCGATTTTCATCACCATTGGTTAAATCATAGAGGATAGCCCCATTACGATCTTCAATTTTGGTACTAAAGCCTTCCCGACGGACAATTTTTCCTGGTTCCGGCAAATCTTTAGAATACCAGGCAAACAACCCAAAAAAGAGGATGATGCCTCCAAAGATAGCCACTAACGAACCAATTGCGAGAAATCTCAGTCGCTTGGCCATCAATAACTTGCGTTCTTCCTCAGAATAACGCTTGCCTCGACGTGAATGAGCTTTTCCGCCGAATAACCGGGCTACCCAGCGAAACGGTGAGGTAAGTACTTCCCAAATGGCGGTTAAGTTAATTTCCATATCGGCTATTCTAACAACCTTTGAACGATGATCAAATGCTTTGATCTTGGTAATAATTGGTTGACCATACAATTTCACTTTTTCTAGCCACTCCTTTTGTGGTGACTCAGTAGAAAAAGTATTGGAAGGGTTATCAGGTGAATACATGTATTCTGCCTGAAATGACGAATCTGTCATAGTGGCATTCAGTATACCATTTTCTCTGTTTGAATTGGACCAAACATTCTCGACATTCTCTAGAGAGAAGGTACAATAGAGAACAATAGTGAAGTAGCTGTTTTCTAAATTATGTCTCACTCACCCACTCCTTTACCCGAAATTCTCACCCGTGGCGTAGCTGAAGTTCTGCCCACAGCGGAAACGCTGGCCGAACTCATGTCTCAACGTAAAATCCGAGTCTATCTAGGCATTGATCCCACTGGAAGTTTATTAACTCTAGGTCACTCCGTAGTTTTACGAAAACTACAACAATTTGCTGAGCTTGGTCATGAAGTTATTTTGTTGATTGGCAATGGTACAGTCAGAATTGGTGACCCTACCGGTCGAGATTCCACCAGACCAGTGCTGACTGATGAACAAATTCAAGCTAACTTTAAAGATTGGCAAGTTCAAGCCAGTAAGATTCTGGATTTCGATAAAATTGAAGTTCGTTACAACGGCGACTGGCTCGATAAGCTCACCTATGCTGATATTGTCAAACTTTTAGCCCAAACTACCGTTCAACAACTGATGGAACGGGATATGTTTCAAGATCGACTCAAAAAAGGGTTACCTATTCACGGTCATGAAATTATCTATCCCTTACTCCAAGGATATGATTCGGTTGCCATGGACGTGGATTTAGAGCTGGGGGGGACCGATCAAACCTTCAATATGATGATGGGACGAACTTTGCAGAAAGCCTATCACAATCATGAAAAATGGGTCTTAACTACGCCAATTATCAATGGCACTGATGGTCGCAAGATGAGTAAATCATATGGCAACTTTATAGCTTTAACGGAAAATCCAGTGGACATGTATGGCAAACTCATGTCAGTAGCCGACGATATGATTATTGAATACTTCACCCTTTTGACTGATCTTCCTTTAACAGATATTTCAAAAATGGAATTAGCCATGGCAGAGGGAGCAAATCCGATGGAATTTAAAAAGCAATTAGCTCAGACCATCACTACCCAATATCACGATGCCACCCAAGCTGCTCAAGCGGCTGAGCACTTTGCTCAAACGGTTCAGCGCAAACAAGTCCCAGATGATGTTCCTACGGTAACTGTGCCACACTCAGACATAGAGCTATTTGACTTAGTCAAAGCCTGTGTCCCGGCAGAGAGTAATAGCAACATCCGGCGCTTGATCGAGCAGGGGGCCGTGGAATTAGTAAAAAATGGTGAAAAACCAACTAATCCCAAACAGTTGATTGCAGTACAATCAGGTGATATTCTCAAAATTGGCAAACGGAAGTATTTTCAGTTGTCGGTAAAGTAGAGGAGAGGGAAAATGACCAAACGCACCAGAACCAGAATTATTCAAGTTTTTGCCATTGTATCGATCTTTGGCATGATTGCCAGTAGTGTCGTCTCAGCTTTCTTTTATTTAATGTAAAGATTAAAGTCCAAAGACCAAATTTCAAAGCACCATTGAAATGATATGGTGTGATATAATTTTGACATGACAGATCTCCATGAATTAGATAGAAAACATTCAAGTTCAAACCTCTTTCACAGGTTGAGAGGTGCTCTAGTTGGTCATCAGGAAAACTTAGTAGATTGGCTTCATCAACCTGTTTCCCCTGAGACTGAACAACGTTTTTGGGCTGTATGTGCAATAGCTTTACTCGGACTTGATTTAGTTTTCGCTAGCTTACCCACTCTAAGAGAATCTCATACGGTTGACCGATCTCAGTTTATGGGTGCTACTCCATCAGTAGACGTATGGAAATCAAGCCCAACTGCAAACTTTCAAGAAAATGTTGTTTACCAAGCTCAACCTGAACCTGTTTCAACACCGGGAGAGTAAATTTCAGGCTACATCTCATTCCAGACGATTTAGCTTCAAGCTTTTATCCCTCTATCTCTTTAAATCTTTTTATTCCACCCTGTTCGTCCTAAGCCGTAGCTCCTCTGAATTTTTCGTAGAATTTATCCGATTGTAAAATGAGACACCTCTTCAGGATGACATTATTGGAGCTTGGAATTTGGATTTTGTTTGACAAATTGGAATTTGGAGTTTGGAATTTAATCTATTTGCGTTATTCTAGTTTCATGTACTCTCTAGAGACATCTTTGACCTCCATTACCGGTATTGGCGATAAAACGGCTCAGATTTTGGCAGATAAAAATATTCATTCGCTGAAAGATCTGCTGCTGTTTCTGCCCCTACGTTATGAAGATCGTTCAGCGTTTGTCACTATCGACCAACTCACTATGGATGAGTTAGCCACTTTTCAAGCGACTGTCAAAAGTGTATCCAGCTTTTATAAAAATCGTCGATCCATGCAGACAGCCATAGTAGAAGATGAAACCGGCAAAATTAAACTGATGTGGTTTAACAACAAATGGATTAAAGATCGACTCAAGAAAGGGGAGAGCTATCTGTTTAGTGGCAAACTCAGCAAGTATCAAACAGTCACTCAACCCACGGTAGAAAATGTTAAAGTTGACACCATTCACACCGGTCGATTGGTTCCTATCTATGCCAGTTTAGGCAGTCTTAAACAAGGTACCGTCAGACGATTACTCAAACACGTAATTGACCACCTTCAAAGTCAAAAAGAACTAGAACCAACCCTAGACCCCACTTTACCCAGTCTGATTGAAGCTTTAAAACAACTCCATTTTCCCGATGACAAAGAAAAAACTATTTTAAGTCGGGAACGACTCGCTTTAGAAGAGTTATTAACTCTCATTCAACACTCCACTGATTTAAAACAAGAGTGGGCTCATCAGCCACCAGCTCCAAAAATTACTGGCCAAATCGAAACGTATATCCAAAATTTACCCTTCACACTCACCCAGAGCCAACTCCAAGCCGTTCAAGATTTAGTTCAAGATCTGGCCAAAAACGAACCCATGAATCGACTTTTATTAGGAGATGTCGGTTCAGGCAAAACCGTGGTCACTGGCCTTGGGTGTCAGCTCACGATTGCAAACAACCAGTCTGTAGCTCTGATTGTGCCCACTCAGATTTTAGCGAAACAACATTTTCAGACATTTCAAAAGTTATTTCCTCAGTTACCTCTCCACTTAGTCACAGCTAAAACCAAGAAAAACTTTACTTCACAACCCAAAGTCTACATTGGCACCCATGCTTTAATCCGGCAATTGAAGAGCCTGCAACCCGCTTTAATTATCTATGATGAACAACACCGTTTCGGCGTTCAACAACGATCCTATATTCCCGAACCCAACCAGGAATTTACCCCCCACGTCTTAACCTTATCAGCTACACCAATACCTCGATCTCTGATGTTAACCCTTTTTTCCCATCTGCAGTTAAGTCAAATGACTGAACTGCCAGCGGGACGTATGCCTGTCAAAACTTGGGTAGTGCCATCCACTAAAAGAGACCAATCAACCTCGTGGTTGTTGAAACAAATAGCTACTGCTCAACAAACAGCAGACACTCATCTCACGGCCATTATTGTCTGTCCTTTTATTTCTCAGTCAAAACAAGAGGGGTTTGCGGAGATTGCTTCTGCTACCGGAAAATTTGAAGAATGGCAATCAATTATCAAACAGCACCCACAACTAAAGATAAACCTAGCTGTATTGCATGGTAAGCAAACTGCAACCCAAAAAGAAAAAGTCACCCAGCAACTATTTGACAATCAAATTGATATTTTGGTGACTACACCTGTCATTGAAGTAGGCTTAGACGTCCCTTCAGCTTCAATTATGGTAATTGAAAGTGCAGACCGATTTGGCATGGCCAGTTTACATCAGCTTCGGGGCCGAGTCGGGCGGGACGGACAACAAGCCTACTGTTTATGTTTTTCAACCAATGGCAAACCCAGTCCGCGTTTGAAAGAGTTTGAGCAAACCAATGATGGTCTAAAACTCGCTGAGCTCGATTTACAGCGACGGGGAGCGGGGGATCTCTTTTCCACTCAGCAACATGGCTTTGATACACTACGATTTGCCGACTGGACTAATTTAGAATTGATCACTAAGGCTAGAACTTTCTACGACCAACTTCAAAGAAAACAGCAAAAGTTTACTTCACCCATTTTTAGGATCGAGGAGAAAAATCAGGAGATTTTGGGGAATTAGGGGAAAATGAAAAAGCCAAAAACTCAAAGCAAAAAAATCTCCTCTTTAGTAAGAGGAGACATCAATCAAAAGCTTGATAGAGGTGTTTATAGAGTATTTTTTCTGTTTATTTATTGATTGTCGTTAAAAGGCACTAGTGGAAGCTTAAATATCCACTTACTTTCATCGTGCAGAGATGATTTAAGTTTAGGATAATGTCTACTCGCAACTAATTCTTTACTACTAATGAGTGAAACTATCATTCTAATCAGTTTTCGACCCTCTGGACTTTGTTTTAGTTGATCTTCATCTAGTAAGGTCTGAAGAGTCGAATAGTCAAGTGTTCTTAAATCAATTCCTTCTGGAGCATTTGCTTTCTTGAAAATAGTACTAATGAATCTAGAGTTATCTGTTTCACTTTCTGGATGCGGCATTTTCAAATGCTACCACACTAATGTAAGAGTAAAGTAAGTTTTTGGCTTCTGGTTTCTAACTTTATGCCTCTATCCCTCTAAATCTAAATACTTTCATCTTTTGTCTTTACGCTTTAAACTTTCTGGCTTTGAGCTGGTGGCTTCACCTTGCCAAGTTTGATCCTTCGCGATAAAATTACCGTTCTAGCTTTCAACCTGAGAACTTGATAAAATATCAACCTAGCAACTAACTGCATTAAAGGAGTTATTATGGGAGCTTTACCAAAAAATAAAATCACTCGTGCTGAAAGAGGCAAACGCCGGAAAGGCAATACCCCCAAATTAGTCAAAGACACCAACAGTAGTGTTCCATTGCACAAACGTGGTTTTGTCACTCAATTATTTCAAACTGTGGGTATTACCAGAAAGCAAGCCTAATTAGTTCGGGAGCTCAATGGTTCGGTAACTGTCGTGAGGTCCAACAAAAAAGAAAATTGCTGTATCTGGGAGTTTAGACCAAAAAAAGAATAATCGGTTGCCTCGATCCAATCGTATTGAGCAAATCTGGTTATGTGCGAGTTTTTCCAAGTGGAGTGACGGGTGTCTAGGATTGTCCATAAAGAGTAAAAGTGTTCTTTCAATTTTATCTTCACGAAGTTCACTCTTCTTAGTAAATTTTCTTCTTGCCTTTTGAAATTGTGTCGTCAGAATAACTTTTGCCATTGTTATTCTTTAGTTGAATGTAAATACTGGATCAGTTCTTCAGAGGTAGAAAGAGTAACTGTCTCTCCAGATTCATATTCTTGCCTGGCTTCTTCAGCTAAACGTAGGAATTTTGGGGAAATCTCAACCGTAGGTTTTGACATACTAGTAATAAAAGCACCAAATAACATTCGTCCCAATTCCGACAAAGTCATCCCATTTTCCTTAGCTTTTTGTTCAGCTAAAGATTTAAATTGTGGTGACACATTAAATTTGATAAAATTGGTTTTAGTTTGACTCATATGACCTATTCTATACCTTTTTAGGTACATATAAAAGGGTAAAAATTGATTTTTCTGTTTCTTGTTAATTACCTCTTGAAATACATAGCCAGTGTGTATAATAAGGCTACGTAAACTCACTCTTGAGTCTACTGGAAAAACCTTTACTATGGACTTTATGGTGAATGATGTTGATAAAACTCCAATCAGCTCGGATCCCCGACATGAAAAAAGAGTAGAGCAAATGCAACTCTTATTTGCTTATACTTTTTATGACCCAAACACAGCGGTTCAAACTGAAAATGAGTTTGCTTTGATCCAACCTATTATTGATGAATTGGCTCAGCTCGATGCACTGATTCAACAGAATGCCCCAGAAAGGCCACTTAGTGAAATTAATAAAGTAGACCTTGCAGTCCTACGACTAATTGTGTTTGAATCAAAACATAAGAAAACACCAGTTAAAGTTTTAATCAATGAAGCCGTAGAACTTGCTAAAGAATTTGGTGGAGAAACTTCCCCTAAGTTTGTAAATGGTGTGCTCGGAAAATTATTGACAGGAGAAAAAGTATGAAAAGTACCTATCAAACGGTGTCTCAAGCAATTCAAGAAGTCACTGGTTTAGAAGAAGCGGATATTACCCTCGATGCTTCACTTGAGGAAGATCTGGGAGTAGATATGCTATCTGACTTTCCCGCTATCATTACTGAAATCAATCATCAACTCGAAATTAAATTACCCCTACAAAACCAAGATTTTATTGAGGATTTAAAAGAATGCGAAACGGTGGCCGAGTTGGTTGACTTGATTGAAGAAGCTCAGCTTTAAGGAAAACATCATGTTACCCACTTTCAACAATCAATCTTTGTTAACTAATGCTTTAACTCATCGCAGTGCCTTAAATGAAAATCTGTCTAGTGCACCCGAATCCAATGAGAGGCTAGAGTACTTAGGTGATGCCGTTTTGGAATTAGCAGCTACTCAATTTTTATTTCACAAGTATCCAGATCATCCGGAAGGCGACTTAACTGCATTTCGGAGTGCTTTAGTTCGGACCACTACATTAGCCGAAGTTGCCACCGAATTAGGTTTGGGAGATATGCTCTTCATGAGTAAAGGCGAAGAAGCTGGAGGTGGCCGCAAAAATGAAGGCTTATTAGCTAATACTTTTGAAGCGGTTACTGGAGCTCTGTATCTTGATCAAGGTTTTGCCGTGGTCGATCAATTCTTACAAGAAAATCTCTTTTACAAAATGGATGAGATTTACCAAAAAAAGCTGTACAAAGATGCCAAAAGCTTGCTCCAAGAAACAGTTCAAGCCCAAGGCAAAGCTACTCCGGAGTACCAAGTGGTCAAAGAAGAAGGCCCTGATCACGATAAAATTTTTACTGTTGAGGTGGTGGTAGATGACCAAGTAGTCGCCAGTGGTTCTGGTAAAAGTAAACAATTGGCTCAGCAAGCAGCGGCTCGTCAGGCTCTGACTTTATTTGAGTAACTAATGGCTAGTGTTTAATGATTAATGTTTATTGGCTAGTGTTTAGTGGTTTGTGTAAGTGTAAGTGTCAGTAATCTGTGAACCTTTAATCCTTTCTTGCTTTTGGCTTTTGGTTTTCCCGCCTACATCAGCTTCTAGTCATCACTCACTTTCTTCTTTGTTCTTTGATCTTTATCTCTCTAGCCCTTTATCCCTTTTATTCTTTAAACTTCACCCTTAGTCTGGTATAATGCAACTCTTGGTGATAAAGGATTACGGTAGCTCTCCCTAATTTTTCTCACCTTCACTTAAATAACAAACACCAGATACAGTAAAAAAGGACTTGTATGCTTAAAATTAAACTCGCTCGTTTCGGTAAAAAAGGACAGCCCCATTATCGAATTGTAGTTAATGAAGCTCGGGATAAACGGGATGGTAAGTATGTAGCCAACGTTGGTCATTATGCTCCCACTCAACAACCCAAAGTTTTAGAAGTCGACTTAAAAGCTTTTGATGAGTGGATCCAAAAAGGTGCTCAACCCACGGAAACAGTAGCTGCTTTAGTAGCTCGCTTCAAGTCAGGCAATCCTTTTCCTCCTAAAAAAGCAAAGCTTTCCGCTAAAGCGAAAGCCAAATTAGCTGCCGAAAAAGAAGCTGAGGAAGCTCCAGTTGAAGAAAAACCCGCTGCAAAACCAGTAAGCCCTGAAGAAACTCAAACACCAGAAGAAAAAGCAGAACCAGCTACTGCTGAAGAAACAGAAAAATAAATTCTGGTGAGTACAATTTTGGAGAAACAATAAAAACTAAAAAATAATTAAGGGTAACAAGCGAAGAACGTGATCTTTTGGGGGATCGGATGATACCCAAAAGATATCACTTCGAAACGTTCACGCTCATACCAAAATATGGATCCCCGCCTGCGCGAGGATGACAATACACCACAACCATGAAAAATCTCATTGAATTCCTTCTCAATCGACTCGTAACCTATCCTGATGAAGTCAGAGTAGAAGAAGTAGAAACCGAAGGTGATTTCACTTACATTATTCACGTCAATCCAGAAGATATTGGCCGAGTAATTGGCAAGAATGGCAGTGTCATTAATGCTATTCGAACCATCTGCAAGGTTCGAGCTGTTAAAGAACACATTCACGCTCGGGTTGAGCTCGCCCAGGAATAGTAAATGCTTATTGTTTATTGATTATTGTCTATTTCGTGGTGGGTGTGAGTGATAACAAACTAAATTCCAGTCACGAGTAACTCACAACTAAACTTCAAAATTCAAATTCCAGAGTCCAAACAAAATTCAAATTTCAATATTTACTATGTCATCCTCGCGAAAGCGGGGATCTGGAACAGCTCAGCCAATTTTCCAGATTCCTGCTTCCGCAGGAATGACAGAACATTTGGACTGGACTTCAGATTTTTTCTAAAGACTCCCACTTCCACTACTGACAGGAGTTTCATCATTGAGTCCAAATAGATCAATTAAACCACCACCTTGAATCGTGGTTTGTTCTGTCACTGGAATATTGGAGTAATTCTTCAATTTTTCCAAGAATGGAAGTTCTTCAGCACTTAGTTGTGAGAGGGGAGTATCAACAGCAGCCTTAATTGATTGAGTAAAGTAATAGGTAGACACTGTCAGCTCTGCTTCAAAGTAATCATCATCACTTACCGCTTTACTTCTCAGTTCATTTAAAGAAATTTTAGTCACATTGGACATCGGAGCCGTATTTTCGATCCCCGAAATAAAAGCATTAATATTTTTAAGTTGACCTTGTACTACCAGATCAACCTCAAGTTCATCGTATTGAGCATTTTTGGTTTTGCTTACTACCTGCGCACTGTCAGTCGAAATTTCGCCAGGAGTTAATTCAATATTCTTAATGGTAACTTGGGAATTAACACTCAATTGACTTACCGTTTCCATCAACTCGAGCAATGGTTTTCTTGATGGGAGCGCATTATCAATATACTGTTGATTCTGAACTAATTGTAAAGTATCAGCATCTTGGAGTGCCTGGGCTTTCTTTTGTAATTGCTCAGTTAATTTTTCCTGCTTTTGGAATTCAGCTCTGGCTTCAATGATGCCGTTGACTTGAGGAATAATAGCGGCCACCACTATCAATACTGCCGCTACTCCACACGCAACCGCTATGACTAATTGCATTCGTGTTAATAGGAAGTGTCGGTAGTTAAGGTGTGATAAATCGGTCATTTGGTTTGTCCAATTACAACGGCGACGTTCATTTCATAGTTGCCATTATCGGTCCGTCGTAAATTACTCGGCGTTATTTGAGCAAAACGCTGTTTAATATCCTCTGATTTCAACTTGGCAAACACATCTTCTAACACAAAAACGTCATCAGACCGTAACCGAAAGGTCAACAAATCATCCTCGCCTGTATACTCAATTTGACGGACCAATACATTTTGGCCAAAGACATTGGTAAAATAATTAATAGCTTCTTGCTTATTAATCTTTTCCTTATCTAACTGGAGTAAAGTTCGAAGCTTGGCAATACTAATCAGGTAATTACGTTCCGTACTTTCTTGACCTAAAATTTGAGTTCTGGCTGTCTGCTGGGCATTGAGAGTGGCTTTGATCCGATTGGTATAAAACAGATGTGCTCCCAGAATCATTAAAAAAACAGCCACTGATATGCCTAATAACGATCCCGTCAACTGCAGCAAACGTCGATCCGCGACTTGATGACGGGTCAGCACTTTTCGACGATCTTGGAGAAAGTTAATCTCTCTTGGCATGCCTACATGTCCTTCATAATCAAACCCATACACACTCCAAAAGCGGGGTGATTTGTCTGGGGAATTTCACCACTCGAACTAGCAAAAGGAGCTGCTATCAATACTTCTGTGCCCATTTCAGCAGTCACAAATTGAACTAAACTCGGCAATTGAACACTACCTCCAGTTAATAAAATTCTTTGAACAGGGTCATTGGGATTTTGATTTGTATAAAACTGGCCGGCTTTTTTAATCTGATCCACATAAATTTTGAGGGGAGAGAGGAGGGCTTGGCGAATTTTACCTTCAAATTGCAGCTCATCCAAACCATAGGTACGTTTATATTCCTCAGCTTGCTTTGCATCCAAACCGACGGTTTGCTCCACTGTCCGAGTCAGTAACTGGCCACCATTTAAATGAGAAAAAACAAACTTGAGCATCCCATGACTTACTAAGGAAATATCCATGGTCGTAGCTCCCATGGCCACAATCATGGTCGTGGGTTCATCCGGTCCAATTTGAAGAGACCGAATGTTGGCAATGGTCTGAGTTTCCAATAAAGTTGGTTCAATTCCAGCATTCACAAAGGCTTGTAAATACCCATCCACTACATTTTTTCGAACTCCGATTAACAAGACCTGCATTTTGCTATTCTTATCACCACGAGCCGGTCGCGACAGCACTTGATATTCCAACGATAGTTCCTCCATAGGAATAGGAATATGTTGTTCTGCCTGCCAGCCAATCGCGGATGCTAATTCTGAGTCAGTCAAAGGGGGGATTTCAATCACTTTAGTTGAGACGACTTGCTCTGGTAGAGCCAATCGAACATCATTGCGAGGTAATTTATGATCAGTAAATACGGTATCAATCAGCCGTGCCATTTTTTCAATATTGGCTTCATCTGAAGGCACACTAATGCCTAACTCATTAAATAGCTCAACCGTTCGCAAAATTTGAGGAGTGGCACCGGGTTTTGCATGGATAGCTTTTAGAGTATACGTTCCGATATCAAAGGCGACACTTGGCATAAGGCAGGTAGTACTTTTTGGTTACTTGTTAATCGTCGTCCCGCTATAGACTGCATAATCCATGATTGACGGAGCAGCGGGTAGACTCCGATTGACTTGGACAATTCGGGTTTCATCTCCAGTTTTATTCTGAGCTTCGGATCGAATATCTTCACCTTGGACTGGTAAATCTCCACCTGTGCCACGGACTTCAATTTCAGTATCGTTGTACAGTGGTTTGATCCTCATAAACTGATCATCTCCCGTTAAAGCAATCACGGCTTGACGATGAAGATTGTTTTCATTGACATGACTTGCCTGAGTAAATCCTTCATCACGATTATACGTAGCGGAATCACATGCACCTAAAGTTTCATACCGAACTCGGAGTGTGCCACCATCATCATAAAAAATTCCCACTAACAGCGAGGCTGGTTCACTACTGGCACAGTCATCTTCCCGTGACCAGGTAATCTGGACTCCACTGGCACCCGTTCCAGCTACATTAATATGAGCACTGACTCCCTCAAACAGAATAGTGTTCAAAATATTTTTTTTACTGACTAAGTAGTTAACATTGGCATTTTCAAAATCCAAAGATCCGGAAAGTTCACCTTCGGGAAAGTCAGTCGTTAGAGCTTCCTCAATACCTGCTTCAGCGGCATTAAAGACTCGGTTAGATTCTTCACTTTGCTGGGAATTAATTAAGTCTTTATTGGTATTGGCTGCTAAAGACAAACCGACGGTCATCATGACGGTCATGATCAACACAATCACTACTCCAATCTGGCCGGACTGTCGATTTGAGTTCATATATCTATAATACCATCAAAAAAGAAACTGATACTAGAGACAAATACTTTCTCGTCATTCCAGATCACGTCAAACGCGAGTCCCTGTCTGCGCAGGCAGGCGGAACCTTTAACAAATTACATTCGTTTTGCAGAGGGTTAGAGTGATAGAGGGATAAAGCTAGAAGTTAAAAGGCCAAAAAACAATCCACTTGTCATCCCGTTGAAAAACGAGATCTATACTATGTAGAACAGGAAAATAGTGGATTTCCAGTAGTTATTAGAATTTGAAATTTTAATCAGTGAATACTAACCAATAATCAATTACTGTCCAGAATAGTCTGGATTCTTCTGCATATCGGCCTCAATCAACCGACGCAAAAAAACGGAACGGGGGATACGACGCTGTTTAGAAACATCGTCTAAAAATTTAAGTTGATTGGGTCCAATGAAAAAATTAAATCGGGTATCACTTTGGTCCTTCGCAAATTGGATGGCTTCTTCCAACAGTTGAGTTAAATCTTCATCGTCATATTCCACCAGAATGAGTTTATCAGACTTTAAACCGTGTAGAAAAAAAGAATCATATCCAGTTTTATAGAGCACAATCACCGGTTTCCCTTTTTCTAAGGCAACAGAAATTTCATGACCAATATTCAGCGTGGACGGAAATGAGGCCTCAATCACAATAATGTCAGCTTTATTAATCTGCTTGAGAGCAAATTTGTAGTAATCGACTCGTTGATCATCCGTTTCCGACTGAATCAATTCAATAGTTTGATCGGTGATATGTTTGTGCTGAACTGAAGGATCAATCTTTTTTAAAGTTTGAATAATTTGGGAGTAGTTATCAAACTTATCCTTTTGGGAAATAGCAGCAGTGAAGTATATTTTCATAATCCGTTAGGCAGCTTTCCTTATTTTAACATTTAAATATCCAGGTTTATTAAGTACAAATTGCTCAGATGACCATTTTTCTTCTACATGGAGATCGGGAAAAGCCGTTTCCAAAGTTTTTAAAAAAGTTTCAAATTCTGACTTGGAAAAGGTATTGGAATACCGAAGCCTAGCTTCACCATTACCTAAAGTATTATCCGCAAACACTCTCCCCGTAGATATTCTATTGCCTGATTCATTATCATACTTTTCCATGGGCTCGATATCCCACTTAAAATTCATATAGAGAGTTCCACCAGGCTTCACGACCCTCACTAAATTACTCACAGCTTGAAAGAGCTCCCCGTCAGTCGAAGTTAAATCGCCTTTCCGTAAATGTTGCAAGACTGAAATAGCAAAAATGTGGTGAAACCGTTTCCCTTCACCAAAAATGTCTTCCACTGGATTTCTAACATCACCTCGTTTTCGGTGAATCCTCGAATTGATATTAGCCACAACTTCTTCCTGTCCTGTAGCTATCAGTCTTTCTCCAGAACTTCGAGGGAATACTCTATTTAATCTATCAAAAGTTCGAAGAATTCCGCCCATCCAATCCTTTAAGTTTAAACCAGTCCTTTTTACTAATCCAGCAATTTCTTGAATCTCATTCCAAATGATGTATTGTTCTCCCACTCCCATCATTGCCGGAGAACGGTCAAAAGCATAAACATGGATGCGAGGATCCAAGGTTGCCAGTAACACTCCACTGGCATCAGTACCAGAACCAGGAAAGAGAGTGTCAATTATCTCTTCACTGGATCTGACAGTTTTAAATAACTCAAATTCTTCTTGATAATGTAAAAAAATATGTTCTAAAAAATCTTTAATATTTCTGGGATCATATTCACGTGTCCCATACTTAAAAGCAGCCTCCACATTCCCATATGTTGCCTCAGTCTCATCCATTTGGTCTTGATCAAGATCTCCTTGCCTCAGAAAGGCCATTTCCTGAATTTCTGGTTCGGGTACGTGAGTCTCATCTTCTCTCGGAATTTCCTGTCTTCGATGATTTCCACGTCTACTAAAACCGTAGCGGTTTGCATCTGGAGAGTCAGTGGGTGGTATAGTTTCTGTCGCTGCCATAAATATATCTAAAAATAGTCTGGTAATTATATCACAGATATGTAGAGGAGGAGACCGATAAAATACCGAAAGGTGATATAAAGACTCAGTAATAACTAAGCAAGAGTTTTTTTCATCTCTTCATCAATTAGTCGCCGCAGAAAAACCGAGCGGGGAATCTTTTTGGTTTTAGAGATCCAATTCAAATAGTTACTGTGCTTAGGACTAATAAAAAAGTTAAACCGCACATCTTGAAGATCACTCATGTACTCAATAATTTCTGGTACTTTTTGATCTAATTCCTCAATGGATTTGTAGCGTACAATCACTACTCGTTCATTATCTTTTTCCAAAGCTTTAAAGAGATGTGGCTCTTCAGTTCCACAATGGAAAATAATCACTGGTTTTCCTGCATTCACCGCTAAAGCCACCATATATCCAACAGAAGTACTGTTATAAGAAACTTCTGCCAATACTATATCTGCTTTTTGAATTTCGCTGGCTGCCCAGTGATGAAAATCAGCTTGTTGTTGTTTTTTCCACTCAGTATGATCCTCATTCTCTTCATTCAGAATATGATCCGCCATCACTTGGTGACCCATTTTTTGAATGAGACTCACAATTTTTTGATAGTTAGCTTCATATTTTTTACGACCATAAATAGAAGCAGTTAAAAACATTTTCATAGGGTTCTTCGATATGGTTTGATACACCACAGATATGTATCGATGATATATTTTAACATATTAGCTCTTTTTATTGAAGCATGAAACTTTTTCTTACATTAGTCTCTCATTTTTATCAAAAAAATAAGTGTATTTCATCCAATTGTCACCTTAAAGCCCATAGTATATACATATCTACTACGCATTAGACCTATAGCATGGTTTGGTATATAATTTCATCAGGAAAATTATAGGTTTAATTTGTGGCTTCACTGCCCAAATTAGCCTGGTAACAATATTAAATAGCTACCTATTTTTTTTGAGTGGATTCAAAAAATTATAGGGTAGAGTACATGAGTATAGAACAATATATGAATGGAAGAAGTGGAATCCCCGAGTCTCCAATGGACTCATTTAGAAATTTCCGTAGAGGCGAAAGACTTAATGAACAAGTAATAGAAATGAGAACTAGTGTCAAGCAAGTTCTTGATGCGGTTCAAAATGCTATTACTCATCGACCTTTAGCTTTGACTGAATTACAAGGAGCTCAACGATGGCTAAAACAGGTTATACAACAAGTAGAAGCGAAAAAAGCAACTGTTTTAGATCGAAACTTTGGAAAAGATAAACCAAATTCCAATCAAATTATCGTGGATCAGCCACTAAAAGAGGTAAATCCAAAAATCTCACTCCTTCGTAATTCGTTAAGCCAACTAAATCAACTCATTGCTGCTGAATTGCAACCTGTGGGTACCACCGGCTCAATGGATACTACAGCCGAAGTTTTCTCCCATGAACCACAATGGATAAATTCTTTGTTGAGACACAAAAAAATCTTTAGTGGTCTAGGAGCAGTCATGGTGGGAACAGTAGGTATCGCTGAAGGAGCTACGGCTACAAATCAACCTGCCACTGTTGAAGCTCAACATGGGGAAGACAAGGCAACCTTGGAAGAATTATTGGCTGATGTACCAGCTATGCCGGCAGAACTGGCTGAGATTGTAGGTGAAATTGGTTTTAGATCTAATGAAGATTTTAATAGGGTTGTGAGTGAAATTACCAGTCCAGACAGTCAAGCCTACAATGAAAAAAATGATCCCATCTCAAAGTTGGTAATTGAAAATCGTTCAAGTTCAGACTCTCCAGAACCTGCTGAGACTCACAACCAGTCTACTCAGGAGGAGGAGAGACAA
>CAZVBO010000009.1:37354-46724 GCA_964625685.1 uncultured Pseudomonadales bacterium | reverse complement strand
TCGAATTGCTTCTGGAATAGAGAACTGTTTAAAATCAAGTTCTTGCTGGAGTTTTGAGCAATTCAAGGCTGTATTACGTTGGTAGGGACGATTGATGGTTTGTAAATATTCAGTTAGATCACCTGGTTTGACTTCTCCAGAAAGTTGAAGAGTGGTTTTAATTTCGGTGGCAAAATCAAAATCGGTCCACATCTCGCCACTACTGGCGTGATAGAGTCCAGTGGTTTGAGTCCGAATTACCCAATCAATCACTTTCACAAAATCATCAATAAAAGTTGGACCAAAGTGGTGATTAGTGAATTGGGGGTTAAGTGTATTATTTTTCAATCCCTCAATAATTTTGTGAGCCACATCTTTTTTGGGAAAAGGATCACTCCGAAAAGGTTGATCAATCCGAAGGACTGTCCACTTAAGATCAGCATTCATCACTCGGTCTTCGGCTTCGGCTTTGGTTTGACCATACCATTCAATCGGGGAGACAGGATCAAATTCAAGATATGGTTCCTCTTTAGTGCCATCGAAGACGTAGGCTGTTGACACATAAATCAGGTGTAGTCCAAATTCTTGACACACCTTGATCACATTTTCCGTACCCACCACATTAAGCTGATAAGCACTCCCAGTTTTATCACCTTTTTGTTCCCAAGCTTTCGTCACATCAGTAAAAGCGGCTAAATGAAGCATATACTGGGCTGGTTTCTGAGACACGGCCTCAGCCAACTCATCATAATGAGTTATATCCACTGGAGAATCAGGATGAGAGGAACTTAACGACAGACAGTCATAAGTGGTTTGAAAGTCACTTAAGAACTTCGAACCAATGAGACCGGTTAAACCTGTTCCGTAGAGAGTCAGTGGTTCCATTACAAAACGTCCTTAAATTTAGTAGCGAATGAAATGGCCGCTTGGTCTCGGTCTGACAGAATCATCTCTGTTTGATCAATCGGCCAAGGAATGTTTAAATCTGGATCAAAAAGGTTAACCGCAATATCCCCAGTTGTGTCGCGCTCGGCATAAAGTTGGTCAACGGCATACAGATAGTTGGCTGGACCATCAAGCACACAAAATGAGTTTCCAATGCCGGCAGGTAAATAAAAAGAACCTCTTAATCCATTTTCTCCACAGGTTACTGTTAAGATTTGGCCAAAAGTAGATGAGTCTTGTCTAAAATCCACAAAAGCACAAAAAACAGTTCCCGTTAACACTGTTAACAACTTTTGCCAATTTTCAGCATGAATGCCCCGAATCACCTTTGTGTGAGAAAAGCTGAGGTTTTGTTGTTTGACTTGAAACGGTTCAGTGAGTTGTTGATTGAGTTCTGGTAAGCGATACAACTCAGCATAAAAGCCACGTTGATCGGGATGAGCCTGATAGGGTAAAAAATACAGGCCTGTGATTGGCGTTTCCACGACGGATCCAGTATTGGTTGAAAGTTCAAATTGATGAACCTGATGTGTCATGAGGTCTCCTCATCGATAGCATGATAATTTTGGTGAAAGAAATCCTGACTATTACTTTTCAGAGGCTGCCACCATTCTGGATGTGATTGGTACCAGTCAATAGTTCTAGCTAAACCTTCTTCTAGAGTCACGGAAGGTTCCCAATTAAGTTCTTGATGAATTTTGGTCCAGTCAACACTGTAGCGATGATCATGTCCCGGCCGATCTTTAACGAATTCAATTAAGTCTTCGCTTTGTCCCATCATCTTCAGAATTAACTTGACGATTTCTAAATTAGAAATGTCTTTATTTAATCCTCCAATGAGATAGGTTTCACCCACTTCACCCTCAGTTAAAACTCGATCAATGGCTGCACAATGGTCTTGAACATATAACCAATCACGTACATTTTGGCCATCACCATAGACGGGTACTTTTTTGTCTTCTAAAATATTGGTAATAGTTAATGGAAATAACTTTTCGGGGTGATGATATTCTCCGTAATTATTAGAACAATTGGTTAAAGTATAAGGGAGACCGTACGTTTCACCATAGGCTCTGACTAAGTGATCAGAACCGGCTTTAGTGGCAGAATAAGGACTGCGAGGATCATATTTGGTTTCTTCAGAAAACTTATCAGTGCTATTCAAATCGAGAGACCCAAAAACCTCATCGGTCGAAATGTGGTGAAAGCGAGCAATGCCAGACTTTAGAACAGCATCAAGTAGAGTATGGGTGCCCAAAACATTAGTTTTAACAAATACCTGTGGGTCTAAGATAGAGCGATCGACATGGCTTTCGGCTGCGAAATGGACTACTACATCTACATCGTCCATAATTTTCGCCACCAGGTCGGCGTTGGTAATATCGCCTTCGATGAAAACATAATTTGATTGACCAGCAATATCTTTCAGATTGGCTAAATTGCCAGCATAGGTTAAGGCGTCCAGATTAATAATCTTATCTTCTGGGTGATGTTTTAACCAATAATGAATGAAGTTAGAACCAATAAATCCGGCTCCACCGGTAACTAAAAGAGTTTGTGTCATAAACCATTTACGTTTACTTGATATTCTAAAGTATTGAGTTTTTGTTGGGTGACTGACCAATTAACTTCATAAAAACCAGCAAGTAAAGTTAATAAGACCACTAATAAAGTTAGAAAACGAATTAAAAAAAGTGAAGAGATTGGCTTCTCTAGTTTCATCACACTCACATCATATATGAGGGATGGGAAAAATTCAATTTTCAAAGTACAAAGATCAAACAAATCTCAAATTTCACACGCTCTGTCATTCCTGCGAAAGCAGGAATCTGGAAAATTGGTAGTGATGTTTCAGATCCCCGCGTGCGCGGGGATGACATACTATTCATATGTATGTTTCTTACAACTGTTCTTGAATTGTTTGTTGAAAAAGTTCTAAATCCCGAATTTTATATACCCAGACACTTTGGGTAGTTTGAATGGGCGGATGATAAATTATGCCTTCAGGATCATCTGGATATACCGAAATTTGGTTTTGCTGAAATTCAATCTGATTTCTGACTGGATAAAGCACTTTAGCCAATGCTATTGCCTGAGTCATAGGGAAATAGTGAGCAAAATTCGTTTGATAGTAGGCATATAATTTACCTAAAACTACCGGATTGGTAAGGGTTCTTTTTTGCTTTAAAGTAGCAATTAAAGCCATAATTACTTGTTGTTGTCTTTGTCCGCGTGCGACATCGGTACCCTGATCTCCTTCACTGTGACGGCTCCGAATAAACTCTAAAGCTCTCTCTCCATTCATGATTTGTTTGCCAGGTTCAAAAGTCACTGTTTTGTAGAGTACTGCTGGGTCGTGTTCAGTTTGAATATCAACATCAGAACGAGGAAATTCTGGATCAGTAAATCCTTCTTCGACATTAATTTCAATCCCTCCCAAAATATCAATAATTTCGGCCACATGATCCATACTGATCACTAACGGATATTGAATAGATACCCCCGTCATTTGGGAGATAACTTCAGTAGGGAACTGTTCAGGTGCCTCTGGATATCTGTCTATACCATAAGCATAGAGGGCATTAATTTTTGTCAGATACTCTTCACTCCATAAATCCCGCGGTAAAGATATCATTGAAATTTTGCCAGTATCCGTATGTACGCTCACAAGCATCATGGTATCGGTAAGTGGAGGAATGTCACCTCGATTGGCTAATGAATCCACTCCTAAAATAAGAAAGTGAAGCTGATACTGGTGAGTTTGAAGTGTTTCATGCCGACCATTGAAAAAAGTGGTTTGTAATTCAGACCAATTGGTATGAGCATTCTGAGTGAAGAGTTGATACTGTCGAAAGGTGAAGATTGATAAAGCGCCAAGGCTTATCACCGTAAAAACCGCGACAAATAAAAAAGTAAATAGCATCGCTTTCAAAAACAGAATGAGAGTAGAGCGGTTTTGAGCAGTCATAGATGATCTCACTGTATGGTGGCATTCATTATACTCATTCTCTGATTCCTTGTCAGTTGGTGAAGATTGAACCTAAAGCCGGGTCTTAACTCCGATAGAATTTGCCTTTACAATAGTCACAATGTTAAAGAACCTCTGTATTGCGATCGGAATTCTGATCATAGTGGTGGCCAGTTCATGGTCACTTTTTCATTCACAGTTTTTCCGAGTTCATGATTATGTACACGCAGCTCGAGTAGTGGAGATGAAACGGGCCTTACAAGAAGGCCAATTTCCGGTGCGCTGGACTAAAAATTTTGGCTATGGCTTTGGGATGCCTCTGTTTGAGTTTTATGCTCCACTACCCTATTACGGGGGAGCGGTGTTGTCATGGCTAGGTCTTGATACGATTCTGATTCTAAAAATACTCTGGTTCAGTTCTTCGTTGGTTACTGCTGTCGGTGCCTACAAACTGGGAGCAAAACTCTTTGGCCGAAGTGGTGGGTTAGTTACTTCAGCAGCTACTACCTTGGCTCCATATCGAGCGGTTAATCTATTTGTCCGAGGAGCTTTGAGTGAAGCTTGGGGAATTATGGCTTTACCTTGGATTCTCTACGGTTTAGTGGTTTTGATTGATGATTTCTTCCAAAAAAAGAAACTACATCATGGCTGGTTAGTAACCACATTTTCATTGGTAGTTTTAATGCTCAGTCACAACCTGACTACTTTAATGTTTGTGCCCATTAGTTTTTTACTGGCTTTAGTGTATGTTTTCGCTCGTTGGCGAATGAAGACTAGATCTAAGTTGTCCTATCAGCGCTTGTTTATTTCCTTAATGGGCAGCTATGTCTTGGCTGTAGGTTTAACGGCTTTTTACCAAATACCAGCTTTGGTTGAAAACAGCTCTACGCAGATTAGCTCAATTTTGTCAGGATACTTTCACTATAGTAATCATTTCCTCTACATTCGTCAGTTCTTTCAGCCCAATTGGGGCTACGGTGGTTCTCAATGGGGTCCCCAAGACGGATTTTCCTTTTTCTTGGGTTGGGGCCAAATTGGGGCAGCAGTCATTGGATATATCTTAGTAGGTTGGCAGCTCATCGATACTTTAGTGAAAACGAAAAGGCTGAAATTATCAGCCCAGTTGTGGTATCGCTTAGGATTGGTAGTGGTACTTGGTTTGATTTTAGCCGGAAGTTTATTTTTAACCTTATTACGTTCACAAATTATTTGGGATACTCTGCCTCTCTTGAATTACATCCAGTTTCCCTGGAGATGGATCAGCGTGGGAATTATTATTCTAGGACTATTGGCTGGCTTTAGTAGCACCCTGTTCAAATCAACCATATTTCGCTGGAGTTATGTGATTACCTTATTGGGTGTGTTACTGCTCAATGCTCAGTATTTTCACCCTGAATCATATTTAGGAAATGCTAACGACCTCTATTATACGGATGAGCAACGGATTCAGTCTCAAATGAGTGGTATTTTACCTGACTACATTCCTCAACAAATGGAGATGAATCAACTAACGGCATTAGGCCAATTGCCCATGGATCAAAAACCAGCCGTGTGGTGTGACTCCACCGAGTGCCCGAAGGCTCTCTCAATTTTAATTAACCGTGGGCATGAGAAGTTAGCCCGAACGGATTTTGGCCAGCCCACCCTAGTCCAGTTTCGAGTGGCCAATTTTCCGGGATGGATAATGGAGATTGATGGTGAAACTGTTTCAACATGTACTGCTGAAGGTGAAGAGAGTTGTTTACAAGTTCAACCCTTAGGAAATTTGGGTGTAATTATGCCGACTCATCAACATCTGGTGTCTGTCCATTTTGGAGAAACTCCCGTCAGAGTGATCAGCGATGGGCTCAGTGTATTGAGTTGGTTACTGCTGCTCAGTTTATTAGTACCGGTGAAAGCGTTTCATCAAAGATTTAAGAAAGGTGCTGATGATTGAGCAAACACCTACTGATACTACAGAAGAAACTCAAGAAATACTGGCAGCCGAAGAAATTCAGCAAATTAAACACAAGTCGGTTTCAGGAGCCATGTCTTTTGTGGTGAGAACCTTGATTTTAAATGCCATTGGTTTAGTGACGGCATTTGTTTTGAGTGGTTTTTTGTCTCCTCAAGATTTTGGAACTTATGGTTATGTAACGCAGTTTATTGCCTTTTTGATTTTCTTTTCTGATATTGGCTTAGCAGCATCATTAGTTCAGAAAAAGACCGAACCAACTCTGACTGATTATCGAACGGCCTTTACTATCCAACAAGCCTTGGCCTGGTTTATTTTTGGAGTTGTTTTGCTGATATCTAAAACCGGAATCATTCAACAGACAGTAGGCAATAATGGAGTCTGGGTGTTGTTATCTCTAGGTCTGTCTTTTCCTTTAGCTACCCTCAAGACGATTTCTTCCATTCAATTAGAAAGGCAACTTGACTTCTCCAAAATGGTCATCCCTCAGATTTTTGAGCAATTGGTGTTTAATGGTTTGTTGATTGTGTTCGCCTTTAAGGGATTTGGGGTGATGTCATATGCTTACGCCATCATAGCCCGATCAATAGTGGGCGTAATTGTCATGTTTGCCATTCAACCCTGGAAGATGGGTTTTGCGTTGAGTCACGATTCTGCCAAATCACTCCTCAATTTTGGGGCAAAGTTCCAATTGAATGATCTCTTAGCTCGAATTAAAGACAACCTTTTTTATATTGTCTTAGCTCGATTTGTCAGTCCTATTGAATATGGCTATATTTCTTGGGCTAAATCTTGGTCGATGTATCCTTATACTATGACTGTGCAGAATGTAATGGCGGTCACGTTCCCCACTTTTTCTCGGTTGCAACATCATAAAGAAGCGTTGAGTAAAGCCATCAATAAATCTCTCTTTTTTATTACCTTTGCGATTTTTCCCTTGATCGTGGGCATGAGTATTTTCATTTTGCCTTTAGTTCACGTGATCGGCAAATATCAAAAATGGCAACCAGCAGTTCTCACTTTTATTTTGTTTAGCTTGAGTATTGGTTGGAGTGCTGTATCATCACCATTGACTAATACTCTCAATGCTATTGGTCAAATTGGGACTACCTTAAAACTAATGATTCTGTGGACCATCTTGACTTGGGTATTAACCTTTCCCGCTCTGCAGTGGTTTGGCTTTAATGGGGTGGCGCTGGCTGCTTTTGCCATTGCTTTTACTTCTGTTTTACCCATTTATTATGTTAAAAAACATGTTCCTATCTCGGTCTGGGAAAATACCTGGCGTCAACTCTTTGCAGCAGCGGGAATGGCAGTAGTGGGTTTTCTTGGCCTCAACTGGTGGTCTCGGAGTCTACTATGGATGCTTCTGGGGATGAGTGTGGTAGGTGTTAGTTACTTCGGACTGTTTTGTCTGGTAGGATATAAGAAGTTAGTTGTAGAAGTTAAAAGCTTGCTTCACAAAGCCTAGTTATGCCAACACTCTCGGTCCTGATTCATACCAAAAATGCGGCGAGGTCTCTCAAAAGAACCTTGGATAGTGTGAAACACCTAGCTACTGAAATTGTAGTGGTCGATATGATGAGTCAAGATGAAACCGCTCAGATCGCTCAGCGAGCAGGGGTTAAGTTTTTTACCCACAAAGATGTTGGCTTTGTTGAGCCGGCTCGTAATTTCGGCTTAAGTAAAACTCAGGGAGACTGGATTTTAATTCTCGATGCTGATGAGGAAGTCAGTCCTGGTTTAAAAGAATTTCTTCATTCCTTGATTCAAATTGATCAAACAGATTTAGTTGATTGTTATTATGTGCCTCGTCAAAATTTAATTTTTGGAAAGTGGGTCCATACCGGTTGGTGGCCTGATTATCAACTGCGTCTATTCCGACAGGGACATGTAACCTGGCAGAATGAAATTCACTCCATCCCGATCACTTCTGGTAAGGTAGCTGAGTTACCGGCGGAGGTAGACTATGCCATTATTCATCATAACTATCAAACGGTTGATCAATACTTGGATCGTTTAAATCGATACACTCGAATTGAGAGCCAGCAGCAATTGAATGCACCTCGGATGACCAGTAAAAAACTAACCGGGGCTCGCTTAATTCATGACTTTAATGATGAGCTTTTACGCAGACTTTTTGCTGAAAAGGGAATTGAAGAAGGCCTCCATGGAGTGGGTCTATCCTATTTACAATCAATGTTTCAACTAGTTACCACCCTGAAAGTCTGGCAAGAAAAACATTTTCCACCTTCAACAGGCCATAAACAAGCTCAAAAGTCTATTCAACAATTACGTCAATTCCAGTCTGAACTAAATTACTGGATAGCTGATTATATGATTCAGCACACCTCAGGCATTCGGCAATGGTGGTGGCGTTTCAGACGAAAATTAAAAGTGTAGGAGTACTATGGATCAAGTCACGATAGTGATAGTCAATTATGAGGGTCAAGCTGATACCCGCGAGTGTTTAACTTCTTTATTAGAGATTAAACATACCCAATTTCAATTTAACGTCTTGGTAGTTGATAATGGCTCAATTCAAGCTTTCAAATTACCCCGATCTCTCACCAAAAAAAATATTGAAGTGGTCAGAAGTCAAGCCAATTTAGGCTTTACTGGTGGAAATAATTTAGGCATTTGGTATGCTCGTGAAAACTATAATCCTGATTACATTTTATTACTTAATAATGATACGACCGTTGAGCCTATGTTTTTAGAGGAAATGATTCAGTTCTCTAAAGATCATTTAGACGTAGGTTTGATAGGATCAAAAATTTATTTTTCTAAAGGTCGAGAATTTCACAGCGAAACTTATGCCCCGTCAGATCGGGGAAAAGTGATTTGGTTTGCCGGAGGCAGTATTGATTGGCCGAATTTAGTGGCTTTTCATCGAGGGGTAGATGAAGTTGATCGGGGTCAATTTGACCAAAGCATCCAGACAGATTTTATTACTGGATGTAGTTTACTTATTCCTCGGACAGTATTTGAAAAAATTGGGGGCTTAAATAAAGATTACTTTTTATATCTGGAAGATGTTGACTACTGTCTTCGAGCCCAACAAGCAGGCTTTAAACTAGGAATTTGCCCTGAATCTGTTGTCTGGCATAAAAATGCGGGCTCGAGTGGAGGAGCCGGATCCGAAACGAGTGTCTATTACCAAACTCGCAATCGACTCTATTTTGCGTTGAAATATGCTCACTGGTATTACAAATTTACTGCGGTTCGCTTAGCATTGCAAAAGTTACTTTTTGGAACTCGAGTTGAACGTAAAGCCGTGGTAGATTTAATGATAGGAAATATGGGAAAGCAACCAATCATATGAAACCAACACTCACTGCTGTTATCATCGCCCGGAATGAAGCTGACATGATTGCTAATTGTATTGAGACTGTCAAATGGTGTGATCAAATTTTGCTGATTGATAATGGTTCAACTGATAACACAGCAGAAATTGCGGAAAAACTGGGAGCTAGAACGGTATTTTTTGCTTCTAAGTCGTTCGCCCAGCTCAGAAATAAGGC
>CAZVBO010000009.1:0-37254 GCA_964625685.1 uncultured Pseudomonadales bacterium | reverse complement strand
GAGCTAGAACGGTATTTTTTGCTTCTAAGTCGTTCGCCCAGCTCAGAAATAAGGCTTTAAAGTACATTAAAACCGATTGGATATTTTATATTGATGCTGATGAAAGAGTTACCCCGCAGTTAAGTCAAGAAATATTAGTTCATTTGGAAACTGATAGCTCTTCTGCTTTACAGTTAAAACGAGCCAATGTCCTGTATGGCTATACTCAAAATCATGGTGGTTGGGATCAAGACTTCGTGACGCGTATTTTTAAAGCTGAGGAGTTTAAAGGATGGCAAGGAGAGATTCATGAAAGTCCAGAATTACACTCAACTCCGGTTCAATTACACACTCCCTTGATCCACCTGACTCACCGGAGCACTGTTGATAACCTGCAGAAATCAGCCCAGTGGACTCCGATTGAAGCTGAGTTACTCTATAAGTCAGGAGTCCCACCAGTGACGGTGTGGACTTTACTCAGAAAAGGGATGCTGGAAACTTTCCGTCGAGCTATTTTAAAAAAAGGCTATCAAGATGGGACCCCGGGCTGGATTGAAGCGATTGTTCAAGGACTCAATCGAATCATGGTATACATTCAAGTTTGGGAACTCCAACAGAAACCACCACTCCCAGAACGCTATCAAGATATTGAAGCCGAAATTGTGGAGCTATGGAAGAAAAAATGAAGATTTGTCTCTTGTCACCCTATATTCCCAAGCACTTTGGTGGTGGCGAAAAATACCTATTGGATGTGGCAACAGTCTTGAGTCAAAAGCATCAGGTTTCGGTAGCTGTGCCGTTTCACCATCAATCAAAATTAGACCCAATCAAAAAACAGTATGAAGAGTTTTTAGGGCGATCTTTAGCCACAGTTCAATTTATATATTCTCCACTAGTCGACTCTCATCAAGATTTTTTAAGTAAGGTATGGTGGACTAGAAAATTTGATGCTCTTTATTACGCCACTGATGGTAGTCTTTTTTTTAGTTTAGCCAAAAAGAATATCCTCCATATTCAAATTCCACTCAAGCTTGATAAATCTTCAACTTGGGAAAAGCTAAAACTGGCTAATTGGCAAGTCAAAAATACTAACTCCCAATTTACCAAAAAAATTATAGAGGAATATTGGCAAACCAAAGTAGATTATGTCCATTATCCGATGGTGGATACACACTTCCCTTCGGCCCCTAAATTAAAAAAAGAAAAAGTCATCTTACATGTAGGCCGATTCTTTCAACAGCTCCATGCTAAGCGTCAAGATGTCCTAATAGATCTATTTAAAGAGTTACTTCACCAGCAACCACAGCTCACTCGTGGCTGGAAGTTAGTCTTAGTGGGTAAGGTTGAAGATGAAGCGTATGCCCACAAAATTGCTCAATTGGCCGCACACTTGCCAATTGAAATTCACCACCAGGTTTCTTCCCAGCAGCTCCATGAATGGTATGAACGTGCCAGTATTTATTGGCACGCCACTGGGTTTGGAGTAGATGAAAATCTTCATCCAGAAAAAATGGAACATTTTGGTATTTCTACCGTTGAAGCGATGGCGGCTGGTTGTATTCCGGTCGTGATTGATAAAGGGGGACAGCCTGAGATCTTGGGGAGTGATTTAGCCTTTTTGTTGTGGAAGGACCAGGCTGAGGCCGTGGATCAAACCCTGAAAGTCATGAAACAATCTTCATCCTCGCTCGCGCAGCTCCAACTCCAAGTCCAACAACGAGCCACTCATTTTAACCGAGAACGATTCGAAAAAGTACTGTGGAAAATGATAGGAACCTAAGTATGCTTAGACATGTTTCAGTAGTTATTCCAACCTACAATGGACAAACTTTGCTGCAAAAAAATTTACCATCAGTTTTAAAAGCATTAAAAAATGGCGATGAAGTGGTGATTGTGGATGATTCAAGTTCTGACTTAACTTTGCCTTGGTTGGACGAACAATTCAAAACCAGACAACAGACTTACAAGATTCAAGGCAAGAAACGAAAAGTCCGCTTGGGTCACTTTCAAATTGGTAAGAAAAAAATTCGGATCTTAGTTCTTCAAAATAGTCGGAACTTGAGATTTGCACGGAGTGTGAACAGAGGGGTCCAAGCAGCTAAGTTTAGTTTGATTTTTCTGCTTAACAATGATGTGGTGCCTCATCAGGATTGTTTAGATCATTTGTTACCTTATTTTGCTGACCCGGCTGTTTTTGGAGTGGCTCCATTAGAAATTGAGCAGGCTGAAGGTGGCATGTTTGGTGGTAAGAATGTATTGGAATTTAAACGAGGCATGTATATTCACCGACGAGCCCAAGAATTTCACTCGGGTTCCACCGCCTGGGTAAGTGGGGGAAGTGGGCTTTTCGATCGGACTAAATGGTTACAATTAGGAGGATTTGATCCTGATTTTTCCCCTGCTTATTGGGAAGATATTGATTTATCCTTTCGAGCAAGACTCAAGGGCTGGAAAGTGTTATTTGAAGAGAAAGCAGTCGTTGACCACAATCATGAATCCACCAACCTGTCGGTTTTTGGCCAACAACAAATTCAACGAATGAGTTGGAAAAATGCTAAACTTTTTACGCAGAAACATGTTTCAGGAATTCGTAAATTTCAGTACTGGTTATGGAAACCCTACTGGTGGTGGAAAATGAAATGAATCGTTTTTTAAAACCTACTTTGATCTTAAGTGCCATAGTTCTCTTTGCAGGGTTGATTCGATTCTGGGATTTGGGAACTCGACCCCACGGCATGATTATCGATGAAGCTCATTTTGGATACATTGCTCAATCACTTTTAGAGACTGGGAAAGATGAACATGGGCTTTCCCACCCTTTAACTTTTGTGGGTTTTGGCGACCAAAAGTTGCCTTTACAAGCATATCTATTAGTACCAGTAGTGAAGTGGTTTGGATTAACTAACTGGGCAGTCCGATTTCCGTCCGCACTGGCCGGAACGTTGTTGGTTATCGTAGTCTATGGATGGTTAAAAGAACTTCAATTTTCCCATAAAACAGCACTTTTAGGCAGTCTAATTACGGCCGTTAGTCCGTGGACTTTTATTTTAAGTCGCTTTGCCTATGAATCAAATCTGGGTCTACTTTTGTTTGTGAGCGGTTTATGGAGTTTGACTCGAGCCTTAAAAAATTCTCAAGGGAAATGGTGGTTCTTGACTGGTTTGCTGTGGGGAAGCACCTGGTATGCTTACATTGCCTATCGATTAGTCACGGTGCTGTTACTGGTGACGCTTTCGCTCTATTGGACTTGGCACAGAAAAGTAAGTTGGAAGAATCTAATACTGTTGATTACCAGTTTTGGAGTAATCGTTTTACCTTTCTTATTACCATCGCAACTTACGGGAAATACCGCTCGATTACAACAAATTGGTTTATTTTCTAATGAAGGAGTCAGTCTGGCGGTAGTAGAAAATCGAACCTTTTGTAGTCAGCAATTTCCCCAATTCCTTTGTTATGCCATCTGGAATAAGGCTACTATCTTGGGAAAAGAAGTCTTAAATTTATATCTCACCGTAGTTTCACCTGAATATCTAGCCATCAGTGGTGAGGAAAACCTTCGGTATTTATCCGTTGAAGGAACTGGTCAATTTTTTAGTATTCTCTATCCACTCCTAATTTTGGGTTTGGTCAGTGTCGGTCTTACTCAAAAAATTAAAAAAATAAATAAAACCTTCCTGCCATTATTAATATTTGGTCTAGTGTTAAGTCCTTTGCCGGCTGTTTTATCAGGCACTCTCCAAAAAGTAAGGTTATCTCCACTTTTTCCCTTTCTGCTGTGGAGTATGCTGCTTGGATGGGAACTACTCTTAGCTCAGCTCTCTCAGGCAAAGTGGCGTACGCTGGCACAACTCGTTCTAAGTGCCTGTCTGCTTTTGTTTAGTGGTCTCTATGTGGTTAATTTTTTGTACATTCATAGTATCAAGCATGACTTTGCCTATGATGCCTATGTTCCCGACATTATGCAGTTTATTCAACCATATACGAATGATCATCACATCATTATTGAGCCCTTCTTTTTTGACCCAATTATGTACTATGCCTATTATGACCAGATTGATCCTAATTTTTATCAAAGCCATGTTGTTTTGGGTAACAAGGAAGCTTCTGGTTTTCAACATGCCGTGGCTTTAGGAAATGTGAGCCAGGAGAATCATGGCAAATCTTTAGAAACAGCAGCTTGTTTAGCCATTCAAACCGATCAACCCACTCTCTATGTGACCAATGAAGATAAGGGGCCAACCTATTTAGTCAAAACAATTTGGTCGCAAAATGGGGCACTACGGTATGCCTATATTTATGATGCCTATGCGATGGGGCAAGATTTGCAGGCTCTGGACAGATGTCAATCTGGAGAGAATCAACTATGACGGCAATGCTTCACTGGATACGTTCTCATCGGGCTCTACTTTTATTTTTAGGACTTGGGATTGCCGTACGACTGATCAACTACTCCAATCGACTCTACTTTACTTGGGATCAAGGTCGGGATGCCTTTCAATTGCAACAGATACTGCAAGGTAACTTGACATTAGTGGGACCTACTAGTGGATTGGCCGGATTTTTCTTGGGCCCATTGTGGTATTACCTCGGAGTACCTGGCATGGTATTCAGCCAAGGTAATCCCTATCTGCTGTCACTGTGGTATACCTTGTTGGCCAGTTTAGCTTTACCCATTTTTTGGGCGTTGGCATTTCACCTTTTTCCTAATCAAGCCGATAAAAAATGGGCCATTGCTACTGCTTATATACTCGCACTTCTTCCGGGGAGTATTAAAGGCAGTACTTTTATCTGGAATCCACTGCTCAGTTTGCCCCTAGTTAGCTTAGGCTTACTATCTCTTTTGAAAGCACGCCAATCTAGATGGTGGTTGAGTTTGGGTTTTTTGAGTTGGGCTTTAGTGCTGCAATCCGAGTTTGCTTATGGCATTTTCTTTATTGTTCCCTTGTGGGTGGCGGTGGGGTGGATCAGGGGTAAGTTTGCATTCAAAGATTATCTATTAGCAGCGGCGAGTATTGGAGTAACTTTGATTCCTCAAATGATATTTGAGTTGCGGCATCATTTTATTATGTCGCACTCGTTAATGAATGCTGTATTTAACTCGACTTCTACCGTTAGCTGGCTCCATCTTTTTACCCATCGGCCACAAGAATTATTGTGGGTGACTCAGGCGCTCTTTTTTGGAGAAATGGAACACGCCAGTGTGCTGATGATGTTGCTGTTGGGAGTCATGATTTGGGGCGGTTGGCATCTTTTAAAAACAGAGAGTTGGCAATGGCGGTTAATGGCTAGTTTAGCCATATTACCCTATTGCTTTTATTTGATTTGGCGGGGGAATGAAGGTAATTTCTTTGATTACTATGTCACCCCTCATTTTATTTTATTAGTACCATTGCTGATGTGGAGTCTGAAGTCATTAGGTCAAGTTGGACAAAAGTTGGGTCAAAAATGGTTTGCCTTGGACACCGTGATTTTGGGTATCTTGCTCACTAGTTGTCTAGTTTATATCTGGGGACAATTTTCCTTTACCCAAAATCAAGGCGGCTTAAAAAATAGTGAGTTGGCTTTAGCCCAACTCTACCAGTGGCAAGCCCAGGACCAGCACCAAGATAAATCTGGTTTATATATCTATACTTCGAGTTTTAAAACTGAACAGTATGATTATCTCAATCATTGGTACTCGCAAAGTCATCAACTGCCACTGATGCAAGCCGCTCCAGCAGATAGAAATGTCTGGTATGTGTTAATTGAACCGGATAGTTTTGCAGCAGAGCAGAGATTTATTCCCTGGTATGAGGAAGTGACTGCGGGTGGAGTCAGAATTCGTAGCCAAAAACAAGGCAACTTGATAGTAGAAACATATGCCAATCGGGATGTGGGAGCAGAAATGGGGTATTTAGCCATACCTCCGGTTGAGGATTTGGTCTCAACTACAGTTGAAGTTGAGTTCCTTCCAGATCATAATGAGTAAATAGGCTCTATGAAAAATTTTTTAAATGTACTCAATAAAAATTATCAACTTCGATATTGGTTTACTTTTAGCCTGATTCTGCTGTTAGCTGCCTGGTTACGTTTGTATAAACTGGGAGAAGTCCCTCATGGAATGACCTGGGATGAAGCCGCCATTGGTTACAATGGCTACAGTATCATGACCACTCGGCGGGATGAGTGGCTACAAAAACTACCTACTTCTTTTAAATCTTTTGGTGACTACAAAGCTCCCTTGGCTATTTACTTAAATGGTCCTTTTACTGCTCTCTGGGGAATGAATCTCTGGGCTGTTCGACTGCCCTTTGCTTTAGCTGGAATATTCTCAATTGCGGGAATGATATTGCTAACGACTCAAATTTTTCAACAGTTATCACAAAAAGAAAATTCATTTTTCTCTGCAAAAACGACAGGCTTATTTGCTGGCTTGATTTTAACTCTGTCTCCTTGGCATCTTCACTATAGCCGAGCTGGTTTTGAATCTGGTTTGGCTTTATGCTGCTTTTTGTGGGGAGCCTATTTTTTTCTTAAATGTTGGTCTGAGACCCGATTGAAGTGGCAAATCCTCTGGATAAGCTCAGCCAGTCTCTTGAGTGTGGCTTCGCTCTATGCCTATCACAGTTCCAAAATTGCCGTTCCGTTGATGATATTTGTCTTGACTGTCTTCTTTACCAAACAAATAAAGCTAAAAACGAAACCATTACTCACTGGCGGCCTAGTAGCTGTAGTGGCACTCTGGCCATTAATAAAAGATATCTTGTTTGGTCATTCTTTAGAACGCGGTCAAACCTTAATCATCTACACAGTAACGAGTTGGAGCGAGGGTCTCTTGATGGTTATACAACAGTTCTTAGCTCATTTCTCATTTCAATTTTTATTCATGGGTGCTACTCCCACCTTAAGACTCGGTGAGGGTCATTGGGGTGTTTTATTCATTACTACCGGTATATTGATAGGGTGTAGTATTTGGTTTTTTTTGAAAAGCTGTTTTGATCACCATCCATATTCTCGAGTTTTTCTGCTAGGTCTGAGTTGGATTGGAATAGGAATTTTACCGGCTGCATTAGGATCGGATATCGTCCCACATGCCAATCGAGCCTTACTCGCGTTACCCGGCTTCCTCTTACTTGCCATGTTAGGTTTTAATCAGCTCCTAAGTTGGGCTTCCAGCCTCGACTTGAATAAAAGAATTACCGGGACTCACCATGAAAAAAACAAGCTGGTTCAAATGATAATTGGAATGTTTTTGTTAATACATGCTTTAGTATTCTTGAGTTATCTACAGGATTACTATACCTTTTTTGCAAGGGAATCTGCTACTGATTTTGAAGATGGATATCTGGAAGCTTTTCACTACATTCTCCCCTACGAAAAAGGAGAAGAGGGGAAGCCAGTAGTAGATAAAATTATTTTTAGTGATGCTTACGGACAACCATATATTTACGCCCTTTTCGCTCGTAAGACAAATCCTATTTGGTACCAAGGTGGATCATTGATTAAGTACGAATTTCGGCCGGTTAAAGAGAGTGATTTTAGTCGTCATAACACAATTTTAGTAGCCAGCAACCAAGAAGATGTGCCGACAGAACAAGCAGATTATCTGGTTTATGGTTCAGATCACCAAGTAAAATTTAGTATTTTTGTATTACCATGAAATCAAAACTACCGCTGATTTTAACGCTGCTCATTTTGGCTCTCGGAACGTTTGTACGCTTGTGGAAACTTGATACTTTAACTAGCCCATACTGGGAAGAAGTGGCTTTAGGGTATGATGCCTATGCTATTTTAAAAACAGGCAAAGATCATCATGGTCACAGTTTTCCCATTGTTGCTTTTGAATCTTTTGGTGACTATAAACCGAGTCTCTATTTTTATGCAGCTGTTCCTTTTATTGCTCTGTTTGACCTGACTGTTTTGGCAGTTCGTTTACCTGCGGCTTTGAGTGGTGTTGCCATTATCTTAGGGGTAGGGCAACTGATTCGACTCCAAGAAAATTTAACTGCTAAAAAGAAAAAACCAAAAACTAATCTTTGGTTACCTATTTTAGGGATGCTTATTACCGCTGTTTCTCCCTGGGCGATTTTGTTCAGCCGAGCTGCTTGGGAGGTCAATCTGGCAACTGCACTCATTTTGTGGGGAGTCAATTGCTATCTATTTTATTTAGAACAACGTATACAACAAAAGAAGCCAACTGCAATTTGGCTTTTGGTATCTGGAATTTTGCTTGTGTTTTCTATGTATACCTATCATGCGGCCAGAGTGATTGCTCCATTCTTAGGGGTTGGTCTAGCCATGATGACTCTCAGTATTTATCGTACTCAGCTTCTTCAATCAAAATATCGCTCTCTCTTGATCCACCACGTGGTCGGCGGCCTAGTAGCGTTAGTCTTACTTCTGCCCCTGCTGAGTTCATTGGGCAGTACGACCCTCAATCATCGTTTCGCTGAAACGAGTATTTTTTCTGATATCAACGTGATCGAAGCGAGTAACCAACGAAAAGAATTTGTAGGAAATGCATTTTTATCGCGTCTCTTTTATCATCGTTATGTTTTGTTTGGTCGAGAAATTGTGCAAAATTTAGTAAGTCACTTTTCACCTCAATTTTTATTTTTACAAGGAGATCATAATCCCCGTCACTCCGTTCAGTACTTTGGGCAGCTCTATCATCTAGATGCAATTTTGCTGTTTTTTGGCCTGTTGTTTTTAGTAAAACGACGTCAAAAAAGTGATTGGTTTCTAGGGTGGTGGTTGCTCGTGGGGATTGTGCCAGCAGCTATTTCTGAAGCCACTCCTCATGCTTTGCGTATTCTCCCCACCCTACCGGTGTGGATGATTATTCTGACCTATGGTGTAAAAAACCTGTGGGAGTGGTTGTGGCCCAGCTGGCGGAAAATAGTCATAGGAATACTTGTTGGATTATATGTGATCGAATTCATCTTCTTTTGGCGAGTTTACACGGCTTGGTATCCGCAGCAATACTCAGCAGAATGGCAGTATGGCTATCAGCAATTGGTACCGATGATTCAGCAACAGCAAGCAGAGCATCCAGAATTACCAATCTATATCAGTCGCTATCGAGGTAGACCAGCTATGTATTACTGGTTTTATACCAGAACCAACCCTCAAGCTGTTCAAGCCGTTGAGAGCAGCAGTACTCAAGATCAAGGCGAATTTCTAGAATATGGGCAGCTTCACTTTGTGAATAATATTCCACAATTAGAGCTCCCCGCAGGAGGTATCGTCATCGGCTCAGCTGAGGAAATTCATCAACTGGTCGTCAAATTTACTCAACAAACATATACTGAGGTGGGCTCAATTATAGATCCACTCGATAAAATAATTTGGCAAATTATACAAGTAAGTCCGCAATTCTAATATGACAAAAAAATGGTTTTGGTTGCTGTTTAGTTTAATTTTACTACTGGCAATTTTTGTTAGGGTTTATAAATTGGGATTGATTCCTGTTTCCCTGTATTGGGACGAAACTGCCATGTTAGTTGACGCCAAAACTTTAGCTCAAACTGGTCACGATATGCATGGGAGAGTCTGGTATCAAGTTATTTTTCCTTCCTATGGTGATTACAAACTGCCAGTCTATATTTGGTTAGCGGCTATCAGTGTCAAGTTATTTGGGGTGAGTGAGTGGGCCTTACGTTTACCCAGTGTTTTGGCAGGTGTGGGGACAATCTTGGTCGGAGGTTGGTTGGCCAAACAGTTGGTTAAAGAAAAAGTTTCCCTCAAACAGGCTGATCTTCTCCAGCTTTCAGTTATGTTCGTTTTAGCTACTTCTGTGTGGGATATTCTCTTTTCTCGAACTGGTTTTGAGGGACATCTGGCTCAGTTTTTCCTGGCTGTATCGATGGTGCCACTGGTAAGTCCAATTAAGTCTTACTGGAAATATGTATTATCGGCGATTCTAGGAGCAGTCGCTACCTACACCTATTTTTCAGTCCGCTTTGTCTGGCCGGTGGTCTTTTTACTAGTTTATCTCTGGACTCAATCTTCTGTCTGGATAGAGTGGTTTCGGAATGGTGAATGTAAAACAAGATGGCGACAGTGGTTGAAATGTATCCTTTGGCCGATGATGGCTCTGGCAATTTTTAGCCTTTGCCTTTATCCCATGTTTCACTCACCTTTATATGAAGCCAGTAACCAATACCGATTAAGCACCAGTTCTGTCCTAACCCAGGATTTTGCCGTAAACTCCAATCAAGATCGACAATTAGCCGGGAATACTCCCCTTGATCGAATAGTTTTTCATCGATATGTCTTATTCGGTCAGCAACTGGCTCAACAGTTGACTGATCATCTCAGTCCACAGTTTTTATTTTTGAGTGGTGATGCCAACTTACGACATGGTACTGGGCAACATGGATTGTTTTTAGTAGTCTTTTTACCATTTTTACTGATTGGTTTATTATCGCTTTTTTCCTTTCAACCAATCTTGTGGTTACTACTGGTGGGATGGTGGTTAACGGCTTTATTGCCGGCGAGCATCCCCACAGATACTCCTCATGCCTTACGATCACTCAATGCTTTAGTTCCAGTCAGCTTCATTATTGGATTTGGGTTATACCGCTTTCTGTGGTGGCTAAGCTCACGAAGCAAAAAAATCTTAATCGGAATTGGCACCTTGGTTTTGTTTGGCTTCACTCTTTCCTTTGGAGAGTTTTGGTATTATTACCTTCACTATTATCAATACGAATCCGCCTATAGTTGGCAAGACAGTTACAAACAGTTGGCCGATGTGGTTTTAACTCATCATCATGAGGTCAGAACAGTTTGGATAACTCCCTTTGAAGACAGATTTTATTTGTGGCTCTTGGCTTATGGTCCTTACACCGGATCGGAAATTCAGGCATTGCCCAAAGTGGGCTATCAAGTTAAGGAAGTAGAAAATGTGGTTTTTGATGCCTTTGACTGGGACAAATTAAACACACTCGATCATAAAGTAATGATTGTCGAAACCCCTGATGCTTTTTATAGTCATCTTGAATCGGCACCTTATCCCCCTATTTGGACCCAAATGGTTTCATCAGCTGATGGGATAAATCGTTTCATGGTTGCCGAATTTGAACCACCACTATGATTCATAAAAATCACTTTATCTTATTTTTAATTCTGCTGCTGGGAACTGTTATTCGAGTTTTTCAGCTAGGTCAAATTCCCGCTATCTTAAATCGGGATGAAGCGGCTTTAGCCTACAATAGTTACTTATTATCTGAGACTGGAAAAGATGAATGGGGCAAACACTGGCCACTGACTTTAGAGTCATTTGGTGACTACAAATTACCAGGATATCCTGTCTTACTCATCCCATTCTTAGCCGTTTTTAGTTGGTCTGACGTGGCCGTTAAAATGCCATCGGTTTTAGCCGGACTCGGTTTGATCTGGAGTGTCTACCTGCTCGGAAAAAGATTTAGGTTTTCATCAACCCAAAGATTATTGGCTGCCCTTTTGATTGCCATTCAACCTGTTTTTATTTTTTATTCCCGAATTGCCTTTGAAGCCAATGTGGCGCTGTTCTTTTTTACCACCGCTCTATGGTTACTGCTTCGTCCCCATGAAGCTAAAACGACTCTATGGAAAACTGACCTACTGGGTTGTGCTTTAATGTTAGTGGCTGTTTTAACCTACAATACGCCACTGCTGTTACTCCCTTTTATAATTGGATTACTCATTTTCTATCGCAATATCAAACAGCCCCAACAGTGGTTTTTACCGGCGACACTTTTAACTTTGCTAACTGGAGGAATGTTATATGCTTTATTGAGCATTACCCAACAAAAAAGTAGTATTACTATTTTTTCTGACGAAACCACTTGGATGAACTGGATTCAGTACCGATCTCAACTGAGTGGCTGGTTACAGCCAATTTTAGGGAATCGGTATCTTTATGATTTGGGAGTTGTTTTGAAAAACTTTCTTAACTCTTTTTCCTTTCACTTTTTAGTGAAAAGTGGGGGAACTCATCCTTGGCATTCTTTACCCAATCGCGGTCACCTGTTGGGTTTAGTTTACCTGATGGGTTTGATTGGAATTTTCGTCCTAATTGGACGAATCATTCGGGAACTTCGTCACCAAAAAAAGTGGTCACAGTGGTGGCAGCAAGTTAAATCAGATCTTAGTTTACTCTATTTATTAGTGATTGGACTTGCTCCGGCAGCAGTCACCGTTGATGCTCCCCATGCTACCCGGAGTTTGTTTTTCTTTGTTTGTTTTAGCTTAGTGGCAGTGAAGGGATTTTCGGTAGGATATGAATTCATTAAGGCAAGATTTCACCGACCAATCGTCAAACAAGTGGTGGGGTCTGGAATCTTATTGCTGCTAATCTTGGAAAGTGCCAGCTATCTCTATCAATACTTTGGTCAATATCCCCAACAGCAACCTGTTTCACTTCAAGTTGGTTTTGATCAAGCTATTCAACAGGCAGAAAGGGCTCATCCTGATCAGCAAATTGCGGTAGTTGATAGTGAAGGCTATCAGTACATTCTGGCTGCCTGGTATTTAAAAATCCCGGCTCAACAGTTTTTTGATACAATAGTTAAACAACAACCAAATTTGATTGGTTTCCGGTATGGTGAAAGAGTAGGAAATCTCCACTTTATTAGCCAACCCATGGATCGAACGAATGAACCCGTTTTAGTTCAATACCGAAATAATACCTGGCAGATTGAGGAGTAAGTATGATCTCAGTGGTTTTAGCTACTCATAATGAGGCAAATAATTTAGCTCACTGCTTAGATGCGGTTAAAGATTTGGCCGATGAAATTGTGATTGCAGATGGTGAGTCTACTGATAAGACTGTGGCTATTGCTAAAAAGTATGGAGCTAAAATTGTTACTACTACCAATAAAGTAAATTTTCACATTAATAAACAACTAGCCATGGATAAGGCCAAAGGCGAGTTGGTTCTACAACTCGATGCTGATGAAATTGTTGACACAGAATTAAAAAATTTTATTGAAGAAACTCATCAAAAAGTTTTAATACAGATCAAGGAGCAACAATTAACCATTGTGGCATGGTGGATTAATCGGAAGAATTTTCTCTTGGGTCGATGGTTATCCAAAGGGGGACAATACCCAGATCCGGTGATTCGGTTATATGTGAATGGCTATGCATATTTACCTCACAGAGATGTTCACGAACAAATGACAGTGGATGGTGAAGTTGGTCAGGCTCAAGGTCATTTGCTTCATTATGGTAATCCCACCTTTAGTGAGTATCTGAGAAAATTTAACACCTACACCACTTTTAAAGCCCACCAACTTCAAGCACAACATCTCTCAATTACTTTACCCAATACCATTAACTATTGTTTGATCAAACCTATAGTAACTTGGTTTTCCATTTATTTGCGGCACCGTGGTTATGTTGATGGTTTTCCGGGCTTAGTATTTGCAACCATGAGTGGTTTACACCATCTGATTGCCTATTTAAAATTGTGGGAATTACTTAACTTCCAGAAGGAGTCAACACGTCAGCAAAAGTAGTCTTGATTGATACCAGTCCCTTAGGAAATGAAAATGCCACCAGAGGCATTGGCACCTACACTCGTCATTTAGTGAAGTATCTGCAACAGGAAAAATCAATTCGACTCATTACTTCAAGGACTGAGTTGGCAGCCAAAACACAACCGGATTTAGTTCATTATCCTTATTTTGATTTCTTTTTTAACACCTTACCTTATAAACAACCAACCACAACGGTAGTCACGATTCATGATGTCATCCCTTTGATTTTTCCCGATTATTATCAACCGGGAGTCAAAGGCAAACTTACATTTTTAAAACAAAGAACAGCCGTACAAAAAGCCGATGCTATTATCACCGATTCCGAATCATCTAAAAAAGATATTACTGAGCATTTAAAAATCGATGCAACCAAGATTCATGTGGTCTATTTAGGAGCTGATGAAATCTTTCAGCCTCAAACCGAAAGTGATGTCAATCGGGTACGTCGAAAGTATCATTTACCCACCCACTACCTCCTCTATGTAGGAGATATCAATTACAACAAAAATCTACCTCAATTAATTAAAGCACTCAAATTTTTACCACCAACTTTAAAGCTCGTCTGTGTGGGTAAAAATTTTCATCCCCAACCAATTCAGGAGTGGCAGTGGATTGAAACCCAATTAGCTTTAAGTGATGTAACTCACCGGGTAAAATTTGTGACCGATGTGGATAACTCCGCTCAGGCCGATTTGGCAGCAATCTATGCGGGGAGTGAATGCTATGTTCAACCCTCCCTCTATGAGGGTTTTGGTTTGCCAGTCCTAGAAGCGATGTGCTCCAAAACCCCAGTGGTTACTACTCACAACTCATCTTTGATAGAAGTAGGGGGGAGTGTAGTAACCTATGCTTCGCAACCCACGGCCGAGGCCATTGCTGAAGCGGTAATTCAAGTGCTAGGATTATCAAAGGCCGCTCGCCAAAAACAAGTAAACCAAGCCTATCAATGGAGTCAGCAGTTTAGTTGGGCTAAAACAGCTCAAGAAACACTAAAGGTCTACCAACAAGTATGGTCAACATAAAAAAATTTATGAAGAAAATCCCACTCTTGTTTTTTTTATGTATGTTGACATTGATCAATATCAAACCATACTTTCATGCTGGTGTTCCAGCTACGCATGATGGAGATGGGCATCTTGCTCGATTTGCGAATTACAAAACGGCTTTAAAACAGTTGCAGATGCCACCCAGATTTGCCCCGGATTTGGTAAATCATTATGGATACCCTGTTTTTAACTACAATTACCCATTACCAAATATAGTTTCCATCCCATTTACTCTATTTGGCTTTCACTATACAACGACTTATAAAATTCTATTTTCACTAATGGTTTTTAGTGGACTCATGGGCTTGTGGAAGTTACTCTCTTTCTATAAATTACCAAAAAAATCACAATATTTTTCATTAACTGTTTACGCCGTTTCTCCTTTCTTAAGTAATCTGATTTATGTACGTGGTAATACAGGAGAAATTATGGCTTGGGGGTTATTACCTTGGCTTTTTGTCGTGATTGAACAAATCAAGCACCTTCATCCCTCTCAACCTTTAAAATATTGGAAAACTTCTTTTCCATATATTGCTGTAGCTGTTTATAGTGCTTTTTTTCTAGCTCATAATGTTACTGTTTTATTCACAATTCCTCTAATTTTAACTTATTCACTATTTGTTTTGGGAAAAGATTTTCAAAAATGGAAAATATTGGGAATTATAGTTATTACTTCAGTTTGCTCCACTTTATGGTTTTGGTTACCAGCTATGATGGAAAAGTCACTTATTATCTTAGATACAGTCAGTACTCAACATGATTTCGTTCAACACTTTCCCACGTTATCACAATTACTTTCTAGTCCCTTACAGTTTGGTTACTCTTACCCTGGGTCAACTGATTCTCTTTCGTTTCAAATTGGTTTCACGCAATGGTTTGTACTAGCCGTAGGAGTTGTCTTTTTCTTAAAAGGATTAACTTCATTTTTACAAAAAAATGAGGCATTGAATAAAACTTTTCTTTTTATAATAATTGCTGCTGTAGCTTTAACAGTCTTTCAGCTTCCACAAACCAAATGGTTATGGACACATCTTCCACTCGTAAACTATATCCAATTTCCCTGGAGGCTATCAATTTTTAGTTCTTTTTTTATTGCTATTCTGGGTGGATATATTTTTGCTGCATTACCTAAAAGTTTAAAGCTTTTGAGCTTGACTCTTTTATTAATTCAGGTAGTAATACTGTTGAATTTGTCAGCTCTATTCTATCTCAATAAATCAGACCTCGAGTATGAACTTTACTCCCAAAGTACCAGTACTTCTCACGAGAATACGCCGAAAACTTTTACCTATTTGGGTTTTTCTGATTGGGCTCCTCATCCTTTCATTCTGAGTGGAATCGCAGAGTATCAGGTTCAACACTGGACAGGCAGTGATAAAAAATACGTCTTACAGGTTCAGGAAGATGCTCTGATTGCTGAACCAACTATGAACTTCGCTGGTTGGCAAACCACCGCTAATAATCAGAAAGTTGAGTATCTAAACAATGATCAAGTTCAAGGTCGAATTGCCTTTCGCTTACCACCCGGAGAGTATCAAATCCATTCTCAATTTACCCAGTGGACTTGGCCACGAATCGTCGGGAACACTATTAGTCTCCTGACTGTAATTGGTCTTGGTAGTTGGGGAATTGGGCAGTGGTGGTTATCAAAACGCAAGGTATGACAAAACAGGTTTGGTTAAGAATAACGGTCCTATTTCTGCTGTGGCGAATCGCTTTATTTGGAGTGGGCATTTGGGCCCAGCATCTCCTGCCTTACGAACCCAGTTTTCCTTACGCACGATTAGTCCTCAATCAATTTGATCTGCCTCAATGGCTATTCTCCTGGGCCAATTTTGATGGAGTTCATTACATCACTATCGTCAGACTTGGTTATTATGGGATTGGTTTAGTGCAAGCCTTTTTTCCTTTCTACCCAATGGTGGTGAATGTAGTCAATCAACTCTTTCAGAGTCCCATTATTTCCGGACTCATCGTCTCTAATTTCTTTTTTTATCTCCTTTTACTCCTCTGGTATCAATTTGTGACTGTCAAATATAATGCGGGGGTCGCTGGGAGAAGCACTTTAATCTTAGCCTTGTTTCCGACTTCATTTTTCTTTGGGGCGATGTATACCGAATCACTCTTTTTATTTTTAGTCATCGGAAGTTTTTATGCGGCTGAAAAACAGCGGTGGCCGATTGCGATAGGTTGCGCTATTCTTGCCAGTGCCACTCGATTAGTAGGAATTTTTTTGATCCCAGCTCTCTTTCTGGAACTACTCCGACAACAGTACCATCAGTATTGGCAACCTTTTAAAAAGTTGTGTCGTCATTTTTCTGTAGAGAGATTTAAAAAATTAACTCACCGTATTATCACTTGGAATTTTATTGGCAAGGTCTTTGCAATTTGCCTGAGTGGCATTGGATTATTCCTCTATATGACCTATCTTTGGCTGACTTTTCATGATCCGCTCTATTTTTATCACGTTCAACACGATTTTAATGTGGGTCGATCCGAATCCATTATTTTTTACCCTCAAGTTATTTGGCGATATATCAAGATCTTAGAAACCTATCGACCCATCAGTTTTCATTATTTTAGCTATATTCAAGACTTTATGGTCGGTACAGTAGGTTTTGTGGGCATTATCTGGGCAGCCGAGTATGTAACATTATCTAGTGTCATTTTTAGTTTATTCTCGCTGTTACTGCCAACTTTTACGGGAACATTCACCAGTTTGCCCCGCTATATCTTAGTTTGCTTTCCCCTCTATATTTGGTTAGCTAAAAAATTAGAACATAGGCCTATCTGGTTTTGGCTGTATCTTTCTATCTCGACAATCCTATTGATATTTAATACGATACTGTTTATACAGGGTTATTGGGTGGCTTAATTGAAGTGAAAGGAAACTATGAAAGTACTTATTACCGGTGGGGCTGGCTTTATTGCCTCACATGTGGCTGATAAATACATTGCCCAAGGACATCAAGTTTTGATTGTGGATAATTTGTCTTCTGGTGAAAAACAAAATATCAATCCTCAAGCCGAATTTGTAGAAGCCGATATTACTGATCAAGTTAAAATAACCAAAGTCATTCATGATTTCCAACCGGCTGTGATTAATCATCATGCGGCTCATATTCAAGTCGGCAATTCGGTGCTACATCCTCAATTTGATGCCGAAAATAACATCATTGGCTTGCTCAATATCATGGAGGCCGCTAAAGATATCCCTATCAAAAAAGTCATCATGGCTTCTACTGGGGGTGCGATGTATGGCAACCAACCCACTCCTTTCAATGAAGAAATGAAACCACTGCCTTTGTCGCCCTATGGCGTATCGAAACGCTCAGGGGAGCTTTATCTAAATTACTATTTTGAGCAGTACCACATTCCTTATATCGTACTCCGTTATTCTAATGTCTACGGTCCCCGTCAAAACCCCCATGGTGAATCAGGAGTGATTGCTATTTTTTCGGAAATGCTGCATCAGGGAAAAAATCCAGTTATTAATGGTGAAGGCAATCACACTCGAGATTATGTTTATGTAGAAGACGTAGCACAAGCCAATGTCTTGGCATTAAACAGCGATTATGTAGGCATTCTTAATATTGGTACCGAAACTGAAATTTCGACTAATGAGGTGTTTCATAAAGTGGTTCAAGAAATGGGATTGAATGTGCCGGAAACTCATGGACCAGCCAGACCGGGTGAGCAGGTTAAGAGCTCCCTCTCCTATGAAAAAGCCAAACAAATTTTAGGTTGGGAACCAACCGTCACTTTTGATGAAGGGGTTAAAAAAGTAGTCGCTTGGTACCAAGAAACATAATACATGTCATCGTCAATTGCTACTGATTGCTGGGTCATCTTACCCATGTATAACGAGGCTCGTTATATTCAGCGAGTACTTGCCAAAATCCAAAAATTAACCCCACGGATTATCGTGATTGATGATGGTTCGAGTGATGACTCGGCTGATTTGGCTAAACAGGCTGGAGTCACTGTTTTAATTCATTCCGTTAACCTGGGCAAGGGGGCAGCTCTTAAAACCGGTTGTGAGTATGCTTTTCAAAAGCTTGGTGCCGAAAAAGTAGTCATACTCGATTCCGATGATCAACATGATCCCACTTTACTTCCTACCTTTTTTAAACAACTCGAGACTCAACCAGTCGTCTTGGGGATCCGTCAACTTGATAGATCGATGCCATTTTTCAGACGATGGGGTAATCATTTTTTATCAAGTTTAGTCCAACTTTTGTTTGGGACTCATATACCTGACATTTTGTCGGGATACAAGGGTTTCACCAAAAATGCTTATCAGCAGCTACGTTGGGGAAGTTCGGCTTATGGTGTGGAAACGGAAATTTCTATTAGAATTGCTCAACAAAAAATTCCTTTCTCCACTATTAAAATTCCTACGATCTATCATGATTTTAATCGGGGGATGACACTTTTCGATACTTTTGAAATAATAGCTCAAATCATTTCGTGGAGATTCACTCTATGACCACTTTTCAACTGCTTGCGGCCCTCTTCGGCCTGTTCATGTTTTATATTATTAATATTCATCGCAAAAAATCGCAACTGACTCCCTTGGAAGTCAATTTTTGGTACAGCATTTGGAGTATTTTTATTATTATTTCCTTGTTTCCCAACTTACTGTTAGGGATTTCAGTTAAACTAAACTTCACCCGCGTTTTTGACCTATTAGTAGTCGGAGGCATGATGATTTTGACAATCATTGTCATCATGAATTACTTTCAACAAAAGGAAAACAATCAGAAACTTCAAAAATTCGTGCGCCAACAAGCTATCGATGATGCTCTCGATAACGATACTTCAAAGCAGCCGGCTGCTTCCAAGAAATCAACCCACAAGAAATCATGACGACAGCTATCAAACCCTTATTCCTGATAGTCACGCCTTCCTATAATCAGGCTCAATTTATTGGCACAACGCTTGAGTCTGTTTTATCACAGCAGGGCGACTTTGAAATTGACTATGTAGTCATGGATGGTGGATCAACGGATGGAACTGTCTCAATACTCAAGGACTGTCATCCTGAACTCCTGCCTGCGCAGGCAGGTGATTCAGGATCTACGTTTACTTTCCAGTCAGAGTCAGATCAAGGCCAAAGTGATGCTCTCAATAAAGGAATCCGCTATTTTCAGAAACTCCAAAATCCAAAATCCAATTCTCGAAACAATCATCAGGAAGTTTACTTTTCCTACATCAATTCTGATGACTATTATTTACCAGGAGCTTTGGCTAAAGTGGCACAAGCCTTTGCTGATCAGCCAAATAAAATGTGGCTGGTGGGTGACTGTCAAATAGTTGATCAAGATGGAAAACGGATGCAAAAATTCATCCAATGGTACAAGCAAATTTGGAGGTGGATTTTTTCAATTTGGCCAGCTAGTTTATTTGTTCTCAATCCCATCCCTCAGCCAGCAGTATTTATTCGCTGGGAAGCAGTCCAACAAGTGGGTCTATTTGAAACGAAGCTGAAGTATGTCATGGATTACCAGTATTGGCTCAAGCTCAAACAATGGTATGGTTTACCCATCTTGCTTACCAAAACTTTGGCCGCTTTTCGAATCCACGGCCAGTCAAAAGGGGGTAGCCAATATTACCAACAATTTGCGGAAGAACTCCAAGTAGCGGAAAGTTTTAATCAAAATTATTTGATCTTAGGTTTACATCGGCTACACAACTGGCTTATCCGGTCAGTTTATGATTTAATCAAGTGAGAGGGATTCATCTATGTCACATGATTTTTGGCGTAATAAACGAGTGGTAGTAACTGGGGGAGCCGGTTTTTTAGGCTCTCACTTGGTGGAACTTCTCGAAGCCTATCACCCTCAAGAAATCCGAGTGACCCGATCCAAAGACTATGATCTTCGGGAAAAGGCTGATTGTGCCCGCGCGGTCGCTGACAGTGACGTCGTCATCCACTTGGCAGCTAATGTGGGCGGGATTGGCTATAATCAAGAATTTCCTGGCACTCTTTTTTATGACAACTTACTGATGGGAGTTCATTTGATGGAAGAAGCTCGGAAAGCTGGAGTTGGGAAGTTTGTCGCCATTGGCACGATTTGCGCCTATCCCAAATTCACTCCAGTGCCTTTTAAAGAAGAAAACTTGTGGGATGGCTATCCCGAAGAAACCAATGCACCTTATGGTCTGGCTAAAAAAATGATGCTGGTCCAATCGCAAGCGTATCGCCAACAGTATGATTACAATTCCATCTTTCTCTTACCGGTGAATCTCTATGGTCCTCGAGATAATTTTGATCCGAAATCAAGTCATGTTATTCCCGCTCTAATTCGCAAGTTTGTCGAAGCCAGAAAAAACAATGAGTCGGAAGTAGTAGTGTGGGGGACAGGCACACCCACTCGTGAGTTTCTGTATGTCGAAGACGCAGTTCGAGCAATTACTTTGGCCACCGAAAAATATAATTCTTCTGAGCCAGTCAATATTGGCTCCAGTTTTGAGATTAGCATTAAGGATCTCGCAAAAACGATTAAAGATGTCACGGGCTATCAAGGTCAGATTATATTTGATACTTCTAAACCTGATGGCCAACCTAAACGCAAGCTTGATGTTTCTCGAGCTAAAGAGCGGTTTGGATTTGAATCTCAAGTCAATTTTCAAGAAGGATTACAGAAAACGGTAGAGTGGTATGAGGAAAATTATTAAAAATATGTATAAACTTTCCCTCGTCATTCCTTTCTACAATGAAGAAAATACTGTTTCCAAATTGTTTGATCAATTAAACTCGCTTTCTTTCTTACCCAAACAGACTGAATTAATTTTGGTTGACGATGGCAGTACCGATCACACCTTCGAAGAATTAAAAAAGTTAAAAACTCCTTTTTCAAAAAAAGTTATCTCGTTCAGTCGAAACTTCGGTCACCAAGCTGCGTTGCTCGCAGGACTGAAAGCAAGCTCCGGTGAAACGGTGGTAACACTCGATTGCGATTTACAGCATCCACCTCAACTGATTGAAGAAATGCTTTCACTCCATGAAAAGGGTTTCGATGTTGTCCTCACCGAGAGAGTAGACACACAACTGATTCCCTGGACAAAAAGATTTTCCAGTTCAGTCTTTTATTCACTCATTAACTTGCTCTCAGACACCAAGATTTCACGGAATGCTTCAGATTTCCGAAGCATGAATCGAAGCACTTTAAATCATTTACTACAACTCACCGAGAACAGAAAATTTTTGCGGGGACTCGTGTCATGGATAGGATTTAGGACTGCTACCATCCGGTTTGAGGTTGCACCCAGAACCAATGGCACAAGCAAGTATTCCTTATTAAAAATGATGAAACTGGCACTCTATGGTGTTACTTCTTTTAGCACTGCTCCTTTATACTTTTCCGCTTTGGCTGGATTGTTTTTCTTCTTGCTTGCTTTCTTCTATGCCCTGTACGTCCTCTATGTTCGTTTCTTCACTACTCAAGCAATAAGTGGTTGGGCCAGCGTTCTGTTTGTCCTGTTAGTGCTGGGTGGGTTTTTGTCACTGTTTTTAGGACTGTTGGGTATGTACGTTGCCGCTATTTATGATGAAGTAAAAGATCGACCTAATTATATTATTCAAGAAACCTATGACACTGAAAAATAAAATTCCCCAAAGTAGCATCATTACACTTATCTTTGCATATATTGGCTCAAGTTTTTTTTCATTTGAACCCAGCTTTGTTCTACGTCAACCACTGTTTTACTTACTATTATTATTTCTCGGATTTTATATTTTCCGAAAACAACACATATTTAAGTTCATTTATCAGTGGATAAGTGCTAACCCCAAAATTGTAATAGTGACAATGTCGACTATTTTTTCTTTTTGGTTATTTGGTGCAAATTTTCAAGCTCAGTGGGGACCAATCGATGATCATGAAATCATGTCCTATTTAGGGTCAGATCAAAAAATGTCTGTTGGAGAAATTCCACAAAAACTCATGGAGAGTGAAGTAGGAAAACCTGGCCAATCATTACGATATAGACCCTCCTACTACACTTTACGACTCACAGAGACGTCCTTGTGGGGCAATAACGCACATCTGTGGTATGGCTTTCGTCTACTTGTTTTGATTAGTGGACTGAGTATTGGTTGGTATTTGTTTTCCCTCATCTTGGGCTTAATTCCGGCTGGATTGGTAATGGCTTTTATTACTACCTATCAAATGTGGGCAGACATGTTTGCTCGATTGGGTCCTTCGGAAACTTACACGGTTCTCGCTTTTCCTCTATTTATTCTCGTATTCTACAAATTAACAGAACTTTTGCTGAACCGCAAAAAAATCCAACATCGCTGGTTGATCTTGTGGCTCATCTCAACAACTATTTGTGTTGGCGCAAAAGAAAATTATGCATTATTGCTCTTACCCAATCTCGTTTTGATCGGAATCGCAATTTGGAAAAAACAACTCACTCTTGCATTGAGTATTTATAGTACTCTGATTTTAGCCTTCACGCTGTTTGTAGCAAGTGCCTTTGGTATTGCTCTACTTAAGAGTGGTAGTGATATTTATGGTCACGATGCCACTTCAGGTGGTCGTATCGCAGTTTTGATACTGGGTATGAAACATATTTTCAGTAAACAAGTAATTCTAAGTGGAGTAGTACTTACTTTATATCTTGTATATCAATGGATCGATAAAAAACGAAACACGATAATTTGGAAAATGAGTTGGTTAACTCAGATAGCCTTCATCAGTTACGAAATTATATTTTTGTTTCATTTTGTTTTTTATAATAGTGATTGGCCAAACCATTCTCGATATGATTTTCCTGGAGTGCTAGTTATTCCGTTATTTTATATAACATGGGCTTTGTTTATCAAAAAAATTCTGACCGAATATAAAATTAATCAGACTGTCACTCAAGGTCTTGAGTATGGAATACTATTCAGCCTAATCTGCACAACCATTATGAGAGGCTATATAGCTCAACAGGTTAAAATTCAGAACAATGCTGTCGGAACACAAGCTTTTACTCAACGGGTTCAGGAAATTTCAATGAAAGCTAAAGCTGACTCTAAAGTCCCGCTGGTAATAGAAAGTGGGGCTTATAGTGATTATGAAATTATTTTTGCGTATCAGCGCTTTTTAAGAGCTTATGGTGTAACTAACCCACTTTTCTTAAGACTCCATAACTATGACGGCCAAGCAATCGCAGGTATGAGTCCTTCATTAGCAGATGAATTAAAAACGATTCAAAATAATGGCTCCGACTTGTTTGAGCCTTTATCAGACTTACCCAAGAATTGCTATTCTATTAAGTTGGCTCCTGTAGAAACCACATGTCAAAGTCTCAATTAAAAACTACTTCGACTAGATTCTTGATTACCGCTTTACTGTTTAGCGGTGTCATGTTGCTAATTGCAAATGAATTTCTAACTTCTAGCAGATTAGTATGGTTAAGATATATGAGCTTAAGTTTTTTAATCATTGGTTTCTATGATTTAATTCAGCATTCTTTTGCCTCCATTCAAAAATATAAAAAGTTGACTTTACTATTCTTTTTAGGTACGACTGTGTTTGTACTCCTTCACTTCGGACTGAATAGTATTAATCTATATCAGCAGTTTCAACTTCCACCCCTATTCTTTCAAATTAAATTACACCGTTTAATTTCACTAAGTCCTTTTTTTGTGTTGACATTGTGGAGTCTAACCGCAACATCATTTTTGATAAACCAGACTGTTACTTTTGTACAAAAGCAACCAAAGGCTTTACGCTATTTGATTCTTTATTTAGCTATAGTTCTCATTACACAAACTACAAACGTTCTGGCCCATATTTATCAGCAATCGACGTATATCCTCCTAAATTTAAAAACTCCTTTTGACGCACGAATTGAATACGTTCTAGGGGGTTCAACCTACTACGGCTGGATCTGGCCATATACACAATTTATAAAGAGACATACTCCTGAGAGTGCCGTCATTTTTATTCCACCACAATCAGTTGTCTGGAAGATGGAAGGGAATGAAGCATACTTACGGTGGTACCTCTATCCTAGAAAACTTTTACCCTCAACCATAGATCAGCCTGAGATCCCTGAGAAAGCAGAGTATGTGCTAATCAGTTTGGGTGAATGTGGCGAAGGAGATTGCGGGTGGCCAAAAGTTGAGATACCTCAGGAAGAGATCGATGATCTTATTCTCATTGATCGTCAAACTCAAGTAGAAACAATTTTAGAGAATCAAGATTACGAATTAGATTTGAACAAATACCAGTGGGGAGTCATCAAACTTAGAAAATAATATGATATTGCTCTATGCGTTTTATCTAATCTTAACTGTTTACCTTTTGGGTACAAGCTTGACTTTATGGCTTGGTAAAAAAAATATTTTAGAAGTTATGGGATTGGGTTTTCTATTTGGATCATTAGTACTTACTTTCAGTGAAATATTACTTCAACAGTATTGGCAGAGTAACATCACTCGGGAATTAGTCATAAATTTTTCTCATATCTCGTTAGTTTTTTCTTTATTCTCGATGTGGAAATTTTCCTCTGTTTTTTTACCACTTCAGCTTCCAAAATATTCACTTTCTTCCTGGGAAAAAATAATTGTTATTTTGTTGTTTTTAATCGTTAGTTTTACCATTCTTCAAAATCTGTTTTGGCCGATTACTGATTGGGATGCCCTAGCATTGTATGATTTTCGAGCTCGTGTTGTGGCTGAAACCGGTAACTTTCTTAATGGCTTTGACTTAGGTTACTTCTTTCAATATCCACCCTATACTTCTTTACTTCACACCAGTCTATATGTTTTAGGATTTAATCGTGTAAAAATATGGTATACCCTTATTTACGGATCCTTTTTATCTATTTTCTATGTTTTATTAAGACGTCATACTTCTCGGATATTGAGCTTACTGGGAACATTATTACTTGCAGTGAATCCCTTAATTTTTGAGCATTCAATTATGGCTTATACTAACCTGTCATATACAGTTTTCTTTTCTCTAGGAATTCTTTATCTGTTAGAGTGGATGGAAAATAATTCATGGACAGAACTTCTATTGGGAAGTTTTTTGATTGGGGGTAGCAGCTGGATAAGAGCATCGGAACCATTCTGGCTTGTTGGTCTAATCATTATTTGCAGTAAAATTTTTTTTCTCTGGAAAGAAAAAAAATTAAATATGATTCAAACTCTAATTTCTTTCACCTCAATTGTTATTATTGTCAGAAGTCGAATTGTTTGGACCTCATTTCTCCAGTCAATTGCTCAAACCTCACAGATAGTTGAAGATACACAATCAACTCAATCAACATCTTGGTATAACCATATTCCTGTAATCTCGCAAATTTTTGAATTCCGATATTATTTGATAATTTTATTGAATCAGAAATCAAACAATATGGTAAAGCACTTGTATGATGTATCGGCATATTTTCTAAAAAATATTATTCCGATAATCAGCATTTATTTTGCACCTAGCATATATGTGTGTCTTTCAGTAATAAAAAAGAGAGAATTTTTCCTCATTTTTAGATGGACTATATTACTAATTTTTTTGTTGATGATCTTTGTAGGTATCTTTATTTTTAGCTTTACTTTTGAGACCTGGGATGGTATTGGTGGCTCCGCCAGCCGAATGAGTATGTTCCTTATTCCTTTATTTGTTTTTGAAATATTTAATGGTTTGGGAAAAGTTATAAAAAGGTAAAACTAATGACTATTGGAATTAATACTCTCTTTCTTATTCCGAATGCAGTAGGGGGAACAGAATATTACTTACGATCCTTCCTCAAAGATTTAGAAACTCAAGATCTTAAAAGCAAATACATTATTTTTTGTAATTTAGAAAATTACGAATCATTTTCTTTTGCTAATCCTAATTGGGAGAAAGTGCTATGTCCCGTACATGCCTCAAATAGAATAGAAAGAATTATCTACGAGCAAGTATTTTTTCCAAACAAAGTAATGAAATACCGTTGCGATTTGCTCCATTCGTTTGGATATGTAGGACCTCAATGGGGAAATTTCAAAAAAATTGTGACCGTTCATGATGCAAACTGGAAAGACTGTCCAGAAGATTCAACTAGAATCACTAATTACATCCTTAACCTCCTGATTTTCAGATCAATAAAAACTGCTAATAAAGTAATCACTGACTCAGAATTTTCTTTATTAAGACTAGGCCATTACTTTCCCCAATATAAAAAGAAAATCAAAATTGTGGAACCGGGCATAGACGATGCTTTTTATCAGACAGATGCAAGCAAACTTTTTATAAAAAATCAAAAATATTTGCTTTGTGTGAGTGCTTTTTATCATCATAAAAATATTCCGTACTTACTCAAGCTATGGAAAGGTTTAAATAAACACTTACCTGATTATAAGCTCATTCTGATTGGTCAAAATGGAATTGACGCTAAAAAAGTAAAATCACTTTTAAAACAAACAGAAAGGATTGAGTGGTATCAAAAAGTTTCCTTTCACGATTTGATCAATTATTATCAAAACTGTCAGCTGTTTGTTTTTCCAAGCATTTATGAAGGATTTGGCTACCCCGTATACGAAGCTTTAGCTAGTGGGAAAAAAGTCATTGTTGGAAAAAGAAAACTCTATAAATTATCACTTCAACCAGAATTAGCAGAATTAACATTCTCTCTTGAGAAAGACACTACCCAAATACTCGAAATATTAAATCGAAAGACAAAAGTCAAAAGAGTGCCTATTTTTAAAAATAATATAAAAGAGTTACTAAACATCTATCATCACATCTGAAGCTTAGTAAAAGCACACAAACTTTTATTCACCACTTAATCCTATATGTCCGAACCACAGTATTCCTGAGTTTAAGTTGATGTTTTCTGACTGATATAAAATTTGATAATTATTACTCACAAAAAAATTAATTAATTCTTCTGGAGTATGTGTTTGAATCTGATGATATTCTAAAACTACCATATCCATCTTTTTATCAGAAATAAAGTTTTTGATTAATTGGTATTCGCAGCCTTCGCAATCGATCTTTAACAAGTGAATGTGCTTAATTTTTTGATCTCGAATTAAAGAGGGAAGTGTGGTTACAAGAGTCTTAAAAGTAGTATTATTTGTTTCCGAAAAATCGAGAGAGGACTCATTCGCATTTTCTTCTAGTCTAAAGGTACATATTCCACTTTGCTTGCCGACAGCTAGTTGCAAACTAGAAACATCATTCAAATGATTTAGTTGAATATTTTCTCTAAGTAGTTGAAAAGAAATAGGATGAGGCTCTAATGCGTAAATTTTTGCTTTAGGAAAAAAAGCAGATACATATAATACAAAATCACCAATGAAGGCTCCCACGTCGACTATGACAGGATTTTTAGGTAAAGAATCTTTAAATTTTTCTAAAGGATAATCTTTCCCTGATAAAACAGAAATAACTTCATGATAATCAGTTCCTGTTGAACGAATTTTAATTTTATAACCAGACCATAATTTCAAAATTAAAAACTCACTTTTTGATTTCCAGCCCATTCTTAAGGCTAATACTAACCAAGAATTTTTTACAGTTACGAATAAATAATATAAATTTTTTAAAATTTCCAAATTTCTCTTCAAAGCTATTTTTAACAAATCAAAGATCATATAGAGTTTGGAGTTCAATTTCTCAATTTTTTTATCATAATTCATAGACTCTATTATGTAAGGTGGATGCAGTAGGGGAAAATTTAGAGCTTCTTGTCTTAGAAAAGCAAACCGTGTCGCAAGTTTAGTGTGAGTAGCAGCAGGGCCAAAACCCAAATTTTTCACTAAATTCTTACTCGGACAAATGCAATACTGGTCGTGAAACTGTAGTGTAGCTCTCCAAATATAGTCCCAGGTGTCTATTTTGCCTCTACTTGCTTGGAGACCCAAAGTGTAAATTTTACTTCCAAGCTTCTCTTTTAAGAGGTTAGTATTTTGTTGGTTGCTGGATAAAAACATTTTTTTTGTTTTCATGTAATTACTCCAAGATCTTTTCCAAGTTGCCCAACCCCAAATAGCTGAATATCTAGAAAAAAAATAGCTGTAATCGTTAACTGGCATATCCACAAGTTTACATGCCGAAATCATACCAATTTTTGTGTTACTCCTATATTTTTTAAGTAATTCTTCAATATACGGAAAAAATGATTCATTTACTTCAATGTCATCTTCCAAAATTATTGCTTCTTCAAATTGTTCAAAAATCCAATCAATAGCTGTTTCTACTCCTAACTGACAGCCTAAATTAACTTCTGAATATAAAAAACCATTAATTGGTGCTTCTTGGATAATTCTTCTGACTTCAAGAACTTTTTCTTTATCTTCAGAAGTATTTAGAGGGCCATCATTAAAAACAAAAATTGGATTTTTTAGCTCGGTTAACTTTCCAATCAATTGACGAAGATGTTGTGGTCGGTTATAAGATATTATAAGTATTGGTGTTAGCACAATTGAAAGTTTACCACAATGAAACCATTATTAACTATTTGTATTCCTACATATAATAGACCAAAGGGACTTAAAAGAGCCCTAAGAAATATTTTAAAAAATCAAGCATCTTTACCTTACATCTATGAAATACTGGTTATTGATGACAATCCAAACAATTCTTCTAGATATATTTTATCTGAATTTTCAAATAACAAAATTCGCTACATTTTAAATAAGAACAATATTGGCTTAGACAAAAATTTTGTGAAGTGCATGAAAGAAGTCAAAAGTGAGTACCTAATTTTTCTAACTGATGATGATATTTTTGTTGATAATTCAATGAACAAATTAATTCAAATTTTACTCAAAACGAAACCATCTGTACTATCAGCCGGACGAAAAATAATAAGGAAGGGAAGTTTTGTTAGATACGAAAGGCTTTGGAAACAAAGTAAAGTTATACGGAAATCAGAACCTAAAGAGCTTTCCCACATGCTCTATGACACTTTTGTCCTTTCAGGCTTGGTGTTAAAAAAGGGTGACATCAATTTCGATAATCATGAACAATTTTATGGATCTTTGTTTGCTCATATGTTCATTGTTGGACAAACGATGTTGAATGGTTTCTCAATCTATCTTTCCCAGCCGCTCGTTTGTCATACTATCGGGAATAAAGTCTTTTGGAGGTACTCGGAAGATTTTAATTTGAAAGATAAATTAAAAATTAGCAAACAGCTTGAAAAATGTTTTACACCACTGGGAAAATCACTGAGACAAGAGTTCTTACAGTCAATTTTTTATATGCTTATCCTTTTATCTACTAAGCCTAGGAAATTAATAAAGTTCTTTCGCATTAATTCTGATATTCTCAATGTACACGACTTCCCAGCAATCGTATGGGGTAGTTTTCAATTAGTAAAAAATAAGCTTAAGAATTTCTTTTTATGAAAATAGTATTTTATAATCCTCACGTTAGTCCAATTATCGCAAAAACCTTATATAACAATATTTTTAAAATATTCTCTTATGGAAAGTATAAGTACTTATTAAAAAATACCCCCGATAATAAAATATATGTCTTGGTTGACAGCAATGGAACGTCTCTATTACCAAGTTGGTTAAAACTATTTCTTCCTCCTGTTTTAGAAGTATATTTATGGTCATTGATCAATCATTTTCCCTTATGGAAAATAAAGATTCTTACAAAACCAACTGATATATCAAAGGATGACATATTGATACTATTTTCACTCGTTTTAGAAAGTGATAACTGGGATGCTACATTCTTAAAAAAAATCAAATGCGTCAAGTTCTGTCACTTATCACATTTTATACATCACACCAGTCAACTATCAGAAAAAACAAAACAAATTCAAGTGGATTATTTTATATCTGAAACAAATTTATACAAACACTCAAAGTATTTTAAAAAAAATTTCCCCTGGTATAAAAAAAATGTCTATGTTTTGCCATTCACTTTCCAAAAGAGATTTTTTTATAACAAAAAGTTTTTAGCTAGAAAAAATAAGGCATTGGCAATTGGTACTGTGGTTGATATAGAAAAAGTCCATCAAGAAAAAAAATTCAATGATTTTTACTCACACTACAAAACAAATATTCTTCAGCCTATTCGATATAAAATCTTAAAGAACAAAGAAAATCTCAGAAAAACAATAGATTGCAAAATCAGTGAGTTATTTGAAAAAGAGTTAAAAACAGGTAGTAAAAATATTATGAATAGACTCACTAATGCATTTTTTAATGCAACCACCGCAAGTAAACGAAATTACTTCTCATTTGATATGACCAATTTGTTAAATAATTATAGATTTTTAGTGGTGGGAGAAGAAATCTGTGATCTTCCAGGAATTAGTTTTATTGAAGGTATGTCATGTGGAACCTGTTATATAGGTGTAAATCACCCTATGTATACCGACCTCGGTTTTATTCCGAATCATCATTATCTTTCTTACAATGGGAAAATTAAAGATCTGATACACATCACCAATAGCTTTCAAAAAAATGGAAAAAAAGCAAAACTAATTGCAGAAAAAGGAATGTATTTTGTCAGGAACAACTTTTCAGAAAAGATAGTTGCAACAAAGTTTTTTGAAGATCTTACACAAATGACAATAAACGAAAAGATTAATAAAAAGAGGCAACTCTTCAATTCCTTCACTCAGAAATTTGTCTAAAAAACTTATTTAGATAATCTTCGCTTAATTTCAGTAGTACTTACTCCTTTAGTGTAGGGGATATAACATAGCATAATTCCATGATCATCTAACCAATCTTGAGTGAACTGCATCTGTTTGTAATAATCTTTTCGAGCCCAATCCGAACCAATTATAATCATATCCGGTGCAGCTTTTTCAATTGCAGGCTTACTATCGGCCCCACCCACATTGGGAACAATTTCATCAACAAATCCGATTTCCTCTAAAGAACGTTTTCTCTCTTCAAAGGTCATGATAGGAGCTTTCCCTTTATAGGCTTGAATAAATTCATCAGTATTGAGTGACACTATAACCTTTCCTTCAGGTCCGGCAATATTTTTACATTTCTTTAAGAAGTTGATGTGTCCAAAATGAAGAATATCAAAGGTTCCACCAGTGTAAATGATCATATTTACTCCCAGATTATTGAAATATACTTCTAAATCTACAAGAAGAAAGGTAAAATGTAAAATACATAAATGCATTATAAATCTTTTCGAGTCTTTACATCTAGCGGTCTTCGTCAATCTACCATCACCATTTTTGGCAACATCGCGGGCACAGCTCTGTCGGCTCTCGCTCTAATTCTTATTTCTCGATTGCTTGGTCCTGAAAAATTTGGAGAGTTTAGTGTCGGTTTTGCCATCGTTCTCATTTTAACCAAAATCAATGACTTAGGATTGAGTACAGCGATAGTCAAATTTGCGACTGCTAATGATCCGGCCACCGAGCGAAATCAAGTCTATTCACTCACCACCAAATATAAACTTATCTTATCGGCTATAATTATCTTAATAGGCTTAGTCAGCTACCAGTGGCTAGCTCATCTCCTGAATTTTGCCGAACCAAGCCTCATTTTGGTTTCGTTTACCATCGGCTTATCTACCGTTTACTATGAACACTTGTTGGCCATCTTACAGTCAGTTCATCGGTTTTCTCAAGCTGTGGTGATTAATGCCTTACAAGCTGGCAGCAAGTTGATCGGAGCCACTGGTTTATTTTTACTCCATGTGAGCCAATCTTTGCCCATCTTCGGATGGTATATTGCTGCGCCTCTAGTACCAGTTTTATTGACTAAACAACTCATGCCTAGTGATTTCCAAATAGACTTAAAAATCTCTAATCCTGTTCTTCAACGAAAAATTTTTAAGTTGATTAAACACACTGCCATTGGCTTAATTGCTGCGGGTATTATTGAAAATGTAGATGTTTTATTTTTACAAAAATACTTAACTACCTATGATGCCGGGTTGTATAGTGGAGTTAACCGAATCGCCATGATGATTGCGCTAGTGGCATATTCACTGGGAAATGTCTTAAACCCTCGGGTAGCCCGTTATAAAACCGTGGAACATTTGCGACCATACTTGAAGAAAGCGCTGGGGATCGCTGGTCTAGCATTAGTCGGTTTCCTGGCATTTATCCCTTTTTCTCGACTTGCCATTTGGTTGACCATTGGCAGTCAATATTTATCGGGGCAAGGTATCTTACTCATTTTGACCGCAGCCTCCTTTTTAGCAATTGCAAGCATCCCCTTCGTGGCTTTATTTTATTCGTTCGATGCCGACTGGTACTTCTCCGTCAGTGGTATACTACAACTGGCAATTGTCTTGATTGGGAATATTATCTTTGTTCCTAAATTCGGTTTGGAGGCCGCTGCTTGGACCCGTTTGGCAACCCGATTCATGCTCTTTACTTTTACGATAATTTCAGGACTCATCATCTACCAAAAACGATATGCACATGATCCCACTCAAATCTCAGCTGCTGAAACTTAAGAATACCTGGCCATTATGGTTAGCACTTCTGGGATATATCGCCGTTACCCTGCCTGCGTTTTTTCAGTCTCAACACTTGTTCCACAATTTAGAGCCCTATCCAGATGGGCTACTCTATGCACTTTCGGGTCGAAACTGGGCACTCGGGAGGGGACTCCACCTTACGTTTAGTTTTGGCAGTGTGCCTTTGTGGGTTCCGCCTTTATACCCATTGGTTTTAGGAATTGGCTATTATCTATCGTCAGCGGTCAACACTTTTTATCTCGTAAACTGTTTTCTGGGGAGTATGACCCTCTACTTCCTGTTTCTGGTAGTCAGGCACTTTACTCCCAAACCAGGATACCAATTACTCATCCTTGGTCTCTACCTCAGCCATAGCCTCTTGTGGTGGTTGCCTTCAGTACCAATGTCCGAGAATTTATCACTATTAATTTTTACTGGTTTGATTTGGAGTTTATTTCAACCTCTAACTAAAAAAAACACTCTACTAACGATCACTTTTCTCATCTCCTTATTGTTGACTCGCTACTCAACGATTGGATTAGTGGCTTTTTCGGGACTCGTACTATTAGTCAAAATGAAGCAGTATCTATCACTCAAAAAAGTGATTGTAATGTGCTTGTTCCTCTTGAGTCTGGGAGAACTTGTTTTACGGAGCATGGGGACTTCCAGTATGCTCCTTCTTCAGGGAACTTTCAGCCAAATCTGGCAGGGCAGTGAATTTTATAATTTTTGTTTTATCTGGCCCAATACCCTCATCTATCTCAAAAGCCTGCTGTGGCAACAAGGTCCATTCTTATGGTTGACCAATAGTCTTAGTAGCTTTGCAGTTGTGGGGCTGTTTATGGCGGGATTAGTCAAGCAAGTTCGTCAGCAGCAGTGGTTAGACTTCACCATCCTGACTGGGTTATTCTTGAGTGTTTTTCCCCTCCAACTCGTTTTCTACACTGCAGATACCCGCTATATTCTGTATGTACTGCCGATCATGCTAGCCGGGATTGCTAGCCTAGTTGGGAACTCTCAGCAAACTTTCCGCTGGAGTGCCATTTTAGTTTTAGCTATCCTGCTCAATCTGTTCCTAGGCCAGAATTTGGCAAAACAAGTTATCGCCAACAACTGGCTTGGCCGGTCCCAAGCTTGGCAGCAACAAGCCGTGTTCCAATTCAATCAAACTTTGCCTGAAAACGCCCAAATCATTACTACCTTGCCACCATTCTTGGTTGATGCTTATCAAGATAAATTTTATCGGATTTTACCGCTGTCTTCCTCTCAAGAATTTTTATCGAAAAAGCAATATATTTGGGGCTATGACATTAATTATGCTGATCTGATTCAAAATTACACGGACTGGTTAAACCAAGGCGAAACACTTTACATTTCCAATGCCTATATTACTCATCAACAAAAGGTAATTGACGATTTTGAACGCTACAAGCAAGTTTTTGAGCTTGAATTAATTGCCACTGGCTGTCAAAATGCCTGTAACATCTATCAACTGCACCTCCAACCTGCCCAGTAATGTATGGCCTCAATCGCTCCTGTTCTAAGTATTATTGTGCCTGTCTTCAACGAAGCTGAGACAATCATTTTGCTACTTAAGAAACTGAGACAACATCAACAGTTTTTACCTTCATCGGAAATCATTGTAGTGAATGATGGCTCAACCGATCACACCAAAACTTTACTGAATCGGAATTCTCAACTCACTGACACACTTATTCATCGCCGGCAAAACTATGGCAAAGGCATGGCCATTCGCTTAGGCTTTCGTCGTGCCAAAGGTCAGATAGTATTAGTTCAAGACGCCGATCTTGAATATGATCCCGCTGATATTCCTCGTTTAATTCAACCACTCCTGGACCATAAAGCCGATGTGGTCTATGGGACCCGTTTTAGTGGTTCTCAACCTCACCGCGTTGTCTATTACTGGCACTACGTGGCTAATAAAATTTTAACTACTTGCTCCAATATCTGTACTAATTTAAATCTAAGTGATATTGAAACCGGGTATAAGGCCATTCGACGCAGCTACCTACGAAAATTTATTCTGACCGAAAATGACTTTGCTATAGAAGTAGAGCTCACGGCTAAATTGGCGAAAACGAAAGCGCGCTTTTATGAAGTCGGTATTTCTTATTATGGTCGAACCTACGAAGAGGGCAAAAAGATCACCCTCAAAGATGCTTTCAAAGCTCTCTGGGCGATTATCAAGTACAACTTACTGTAAAATGTGATTGTTTTCTTTTCTTAAGAAAAAATTGATTTCGTCATCCCGGAAGTTGAGTAAACTCAACTATCCGGGATCTTTAAAATAGACTACCTTTGTTAAAGATTCCAGACTCGAGTTTGACTCGATCTGGAATGACGTACTAATGAGATTTTTAGAGCTTGGAATTTGGACTCTGGAATTTAATTTAGTGTGTATTTTGCGAGACCGTTCCCTCAGGCGTGTTTCGTCGGAGGGGAGAGGGATCGATATTTTGAAAATGAGACAAATTCTTGGCTCCTCGAAACACAAAAGACAGGATAATATCCTCAATCAGATTGTGAACATTAAAGGGAATCGTGGGCACTCCATAAGGTAAGTGTTTCATGTAGGCGGCTCGTGTTTCACCCTCTACAAAGGACGGTATCTCAAACGGCAAAATCTTTTGATCCAAAAACTTCGTCCGAGCCGAAGCCTCACCACCGTAAGGTTTGAAGTATTGACCATTTTCATCGATTAAGTAGAGCATTGCTCCTGGAGATTCAATGGTCCCACCACCCGCAATTCGAGAAACCCCGATGCCTGAAGCCCCCAAAGCGAGTGTTGTGGCAATATGATCACTACCACCACCCTCAACCACCACCGGAATCCCAATCTTGCCTCGCATTTCCCATAATAAAATCGGCCAGTCAATCACCGAGCCACTTCGTACTCCGGTAATACATCGCCCTCCACCGCCAATCCCAATATACAATCCATCAGCCCCAGCCGCTTCCAACTGTTGGGCTTGGGTCACGTCTACCACCTGTCCCACAAAAATCTCTATCTCCTCGCCATATTTTTTGCGGAGAGCTTTGACTGCATTGAGTGGTCCTAAACCTGGTTCCGGTGAATACACCCGGAAGGTTCTGACTCCAGCTTCATACAAGGCTTTAGTTCTCTCTAAAGCTTTGTCCGGTTCAGCGTCAACAACCCCCATTACGTTATGCCGCCAGGTTTCAATTAAAAATTGCTGATCACGTTTACTTCGCCCCACTAAGACTTCACTTTCCGCTAAAGCCTGAAACACATTTTTGACTAAATCCACCTGTCGTTGAATCTGTGAAAATGGGCCATTACGAGGAACACACACTAACGATAAACACTGCGCCATCGTCGAAATAGCTGACACACTTCCATAAATATCTGGCATCGCTGAGCCCACCAGCAACGACCGAGCGTACCGACCGAGTTTGACAAAAGGACCATATTCCAATCGAGTTTTGCGACTAACTCGTTCTGTTTGCGAGCCAACTACTCTGACTCCCAAATCTGAGACGGTGACAGCTACTTCATCTTGAATCATCCGCTCCATGATCCGGCTACTCACCTCTTGGGGAGGGGCAAACGGTTTTTGTTGCACTTTTTTGAGTTGAGCAATTCTTTCGGGGTGATTAAATAACTCCAAAAAGTACTGTCGAACTCTAAGAACATGCAAGACGTAGGTAGGAGAGAGCATACCCTTCGAAAAAGGGCCTAAGTCATCGTAAGGAGTCAGCAACAGTCCTTGACTGGGATAGGTATGACTATTTTCTTGACTTTCTAAATACCAATAATGAAGATAATCCGTTAGGTTTTGTTCAAAAGGAGCCAGCTTTTGCGAGATAAATCCTTCCCACAGCTGGTTATTGCGAAACGTGGCGAAAGGTGGCAATTTGGGTGTCACTGGCCAAAGTATAGGGGACTGAAACCTAAATTCCAATGACCAAAATCCAACTTTCAGTTGCTTATTAACTATAATTAATTGACACAACTCATAAAAATAGTTATTGTAACTCCTTTCTATCTTTGTCATTCTCATCTCCAAACTAATTTTGAATAATAGTAGTTGTGCTTTCCCAGATCCCCGCATGCGCGAGGATGACATATGACTTGTTTTTTGTTTTATACCTTTATCTCTTTATCCCTCTCAACCTAAATACTTTCCTCTTTTTTCTTTATTTCCGCCCAAGGCGCCTGCCCGCCGGCGGGTGGGGACCAGCCTCGGGCTGGCTTTTCACTTTTTGGCTTCCCTTGTCCTTCCGTAGCTTCAGCGTAGGAGGATGGTTTTTGGCTTTAGGTTTCTGCCTGCCTGCCGGCGGGCAGGGCTTTTCACT
>CAZVBO010000008.1:0-47177 GCA_964625685.1 uncultured Pseudomonadales bacterium | reverse complement strand
ACCTTAAATAATCTTTGGACCTTTGCTGACCGTAAACTGAAAGCGTCTCAGCTGCCTGGTAAGTTCATTCAGTTTAACCTAGCTTCAATGGGTTCTATTTTAATTCAATTAGTGATCAATTCATTAGGAGAACTCATGATTGGCCTCCATGATTTATTTACGGTTCCATTTATCGGTTTCAAAGTTGATTCTGGGCTGGTTTTTGCATTAACTGGAATCATTATTGGACTATTCTGGAACTTTTTTGCCTATAACCGGTTTATTTGGAAGAAAAAATAAGAAGCCATGAGAAATGCTGCCACACCTCTCAAAAATCGACTTACTGCCTGGTTGCGTCAGCCCCAGCATTTTTATTTAGTTCTTATCTTGCTTATTGCCAGTTTTCTTCGACTCTACAATATCCCCCATACGGTTCAATTTTGGGGAGATCAAGGTCGAGATGCATTAATCGTCTCACGCATTTTTACTGAACATGATCCGGTTTTTATTGGACCTGTAACCAGTGTGGGTAATATGTACTTAGGACCTTTTTATTACTACTTTATGCTACCCTTCTTATGGCTGAGTTATCCGAGCCCTTTAGGTCCAGTCTACGCGGTCGCTCTCATTGGCATTATTACAGTAGCTTTAATCTATTTTTTAGGCAAAGAGCTGATTGGGGAAAAACCCGCCTTAATCGCTACCACTTTTTATGCCTTATCAGCAGTAATAGTAGAAAATGTACGTTTCAGTTGGAACCCCAATTTGATCCCTTTCTTTGCCGTTATCATGGTGTGGGCAACTTATCGTGCCTGGAAACTGGATCTTAAATATTGGCTGTTAGTTACTCTCTGCTTTTCACTCCTAATTCAACTCCACTACATTACTTTGCTGACTGCTGGTGGGGCTGGTTTAATTCTGATCTGGCAATTGATTCAGCTCATTCGGCAGCATCAGACTAAACAATTAAAAAAATTGGCTTTAGTGAGTGTGGGGAGCGTTTTTATTTTTCTCCTTTCGATTGTGCCGCTCATTTTGTTTGACTTCAAACATGATTTCATTAATACCAAATCTTTCTTTTCTCTTGTCGAGAATCCAGATAATTTTTCCCAAAGTCAGACTTATGATCCTCTGACTACAGTCGTTGGAGCCATGAAAGAATCTCATGGGCGGAGCATGCATATTTTATTTGAATATATGGTGGGACAACAGCGACGGACCAATACTCTATTGGTAATAGCAGTTTTAGGGTTACTTGGCTGGCAACTGGCACGTTCGTCAAAAAAAAATCCATTTAAATCCAGTCAGATCGTGATCACTCTTTACCTCGTAGTGGGTATTATCGGTCTCTCTTTCTATCAGCATACAGTCTTTAATCACTATATTACCTATCTATTTCCCATTACTGCCCTTATGTATGGAATTACTTTGGGAGGTATCTGGCCCAAGCGGTGGGGTAAGGTACTAACTTTAGCTTTTAGTTTTTATTTTTTAGCTTATAACTTCTCCAGATATCCACTTCAAAACCTTGGTTGGAACTTAACTGACATCCGACAAACCAGCGATGAAATTTATCAGCACTTATCTCCTGACGAGACGTACAATGTAGTACTTTTGTCTGGCACCCATGATCTCTACGCTCAAAATTATCGCTACTTTTTATCTACCTATGAGAATAAACCTCTTCCACCCGAGCTGAGTAGTCAAGTAGACACACTCGTTATTATTAATGAAGATCATGTAACAGATACCCCACAAAATGCAGATATTTATGAAATTGTCATTTTCCCTAACAAAAATCCGAGTGAAGTGTTTACAATTGAAGGGGGCCCGACTATTACGATTTTAAGGAAATAGGTATGAATCAATCTGTTTTTTTATCTGTCATTGTTCCTTCGTACAATGAACAAAAAAATATTCGTCGGGGTGTACTTGATCAGATTTTAAAATATCTCAATACCCAAAAGTATGAATGGGAACTCATTTTCAGTGATGATGGCTCGACTGACGGGACCGCTGAAGTCCTGGATACTTTTGCTACCAAGGATAAACGAGTTAAGGTTTTGCACAATATTCATGCCGGCAAAGGGCCTACTGTTCAGTCTGGAATGTTAAAGGCGGCTGGTCGATGGCGATTATTTACGGATTTTGATCAATCAACTCCTTTAAAGGAGGTTGAACAACTCCTGAGTTATCAGGGTGAATATGATATTATGATCGGTTCTCGAGAAATTCAAGGAGCTAAAAGAGATCAAGAACCTTGGTACCGACATTTAATGGGCCGTGGTTTTAATTTCTTAGTTCAGTTATTAGCCGTACCTGGAATTCAAGATACCCAATGTGGCTTTAAATTATTTTCGGCTGAGACTGCCCAGCAACTCTTTAGTAACTTGGTTATTTACGGCCGCCACCAAGAACGAAGTGATGCTTATACAGGCGCTTTTGATGTCGAAGCTTTATACCTAGCAAATAAACACCACTATCGAATTAAAGAAGTCCCTGTCTTGTGGAAACATCATGAAACCAATCGGGTCAGTCCAATTAAGGATTCCCTCAGGATGTTATTCGATATTCTTAAAATTCGCTGGGCAGATCTCACTGGTAAGTACAAAAAATTGTAATCTTCTATGAAAAAATCAGGGTGGATTTGGTTATATGCAACTGTTCTCTTGATCTATTCCATTTGTTCTTACGCTCTGACTGCTCCTAACTTGGTTTTGACTACACTTCCGGCTTTTTGGTCGTTTCAAACCTGGATGTGGCAAACTTTCTTTGATAATCGAATGCTGCTCACCAGTCTTTTTGGAATGCTTTTTTTTGTGATCTCAATTTCCTATTGGTTGTCCACACGAAAAGCTACCCATCCTCCAAAAGTTCCATTAGCGTGGTGGGGGATAGTCATTGTTGCTTTACTGTTGTCCACCAATGCACTGAGTTATGACATTTATAACTATATTTTTAATGCCAAAATGGTGGTGATGTATCATGCCAATCCTCATGTCCACGTTGCTTTGGAGTACAGTCACGACCTGTGGACTCGATTCATGCATAACACCCACACTCCTGCTCCGTATGGTTATGGCTGGACCTTTTTGTCATTAATACCGTATGTATTGGGACTGGGAAAATTCTTACTAACTTGGTTAAATTTCAAGCTCTTCAGTTTCATCGGCTGGCTATTTTTAGCTTGGCTTTACACAAAACCCACTCTCAAGCTTAATCAGCCTCTCAAATGGTGGGTCTTACTCAATCCACTTTTATTAATTGAAGTGATCGGAAACTCTCATAATGATCTCTGGATGATGTGGCCCGCAATCCTGTCACTGCTCGTTATCAGCCGTCAGCTCTCTCTCCCCAAAAAGCAGTGGAGATGGGGTACCTCCATGTTGCTGTTAGCTTTTTCTGTTTCGATTAAGTATGCCAGTTTAGCAGTAATGCCGGTCTGGCTCATTCTCTGGGGAAGCGATTTCAATACTGCAAGCAATCTAACTTGGTTCAAAAAAATCAGAGATCTCACCCAAACATATTGGCCACTCTTTTGTTCGGTGCTGCTGTTTCTGCCTTTATTGACTCCACGCTCTCAACAGTTTCATCCCTGGTACTTAAGTTGGGTATTGGTCTGGTTACCACTTTTTCAAACAAAAACCAATAAAGATAAATTGACACAATTTATAAATACTTTTCAAGCCTGGTGGCAAAAAGGAATTTTAGTTTTAAGTATCAGTTCTCTCTTTCGTTATCTCCCCTATCTGTGGAGTGGGGAATACACGTCTCAAGTCCTCTTTCAACAAAAAATCATTACTTGGGTTCCCTTTGTTCTCTTCGGAATTTACCAAATGCTGATTGGGTGGCACAACCATGACGAAAGCTAAACTTCTCAGCTGGGTAAAGACACATCAACAAATTGTTTTAGTAACCCTTACTTTGCTCTTTGTACTGATGAACGGTTTTCTATTTCTGCAAAATCAAGCCCATTCATTCTATTTTGAAGATGAAACCGAGCACATTACTTTAGGGTGGATGATGAGTCAATTTGGCAGTAAACTCTACCAAGATCTCTCCACCAATCATCAACCACTCCCCATTTTCATCGGCTACATTTTTACGTTAATTATCCCTACCACTCACTTTTTTCGGTTTATTACTCTGCTGCGACTGATGATGATTGGACTGTCTGTGATTGGGACTGGAGTAATAGTTTGGAAATATCGATGGAGTGGTTTTTTAACTATACTGCTCATAGAACCGCTTAAAGTCTATTTTTTTGGCTTCCATCTTTTAGCTGAAAGCCTTGTTATTTATCCTATTGCTTACCTCATGCTGTGGTTAATTCATCTGTTCTGGTCAACTCAACCTCAGCCAGAAAGTAGTTTAGAAGGAATCTTACTAGCTATCTGTTTTTGGATAATTGGTTTCAATCTAGCCATGTTATGGCCTTTCTTGATCTTTTATTTAGGCATACTGCTATTCAAAGCATCAGCCAGAATTAAAAAGAGTTTTTTTCTAACCGGTTTGGGCTTAGTCATACTGACTTTTTTAGTAGTATCTCCCTTTGACTGGTGGCGAGAATCAGTTTGGAATATTTGGCAGTACTTTCTACCTTATCAAGCTACTACTGGAACAACTGTCAATTATGGGAAAGTTTTAATTTATCCTTGGTTGGGTTGGTTTCACTTGAATACTTTAACTGGCCAAATTCTAGCGCTACTCAGTCTGTTGTTTAGCGCCAGTGCGGTGATGATGATAAGACAGTCCTCTCAGAAAAAGTCTACTTTTATCCAACTGATGGTTATATATGGTTGTCTGGTCTTACTCAACTTGAGAATAGATCAGGTGAGTGTCCTCTACTACACTGGCTTTCACCTTTTACCCTACCTGGTGGGATTGAGTGCAATCACTTTTCAACTAACTGTGGAGATCCTCCGCTCGCTATCTCCAACTCATAAATTGAGAGGAAAAGCTCTTTTCATTACCTTATTTTTACTGCTTTTCGTGTTAAGCTCTCATTGGTATACAGAATCGAAAAATCAGGTAATCGAACACACCATTCAATATCAAAGGTTTGAGTTGGTTGGTCAAGCTATTAAAATGATTAGTCATCCTGGACAACGTCTTTGGGTGGGCCCACTCCATGGCTATGTTAATTTGATTGCTGGACTACCACTTGCAGATCGACAAAATGCTCATTTGGATTGGGTTTTGCAATCAGCATCGATGAAACAAAATTTTAATAATGAACTCAGCCACAATTTACCAGAATTTGTCTACTATCCTGATCATGCTCATGACAAATATTATCAACTGTGGCTGCCAATTTTAACTGAAAAATACACCCCTATTTTGACTGAAAACCAGCGTCCTACCGAGCTATTTATCTTAAATCAGGTCAGTGACTCCTTTTCTGAAGAGGATTGGCAACATTTAGCTCAACTTGGTTTCTATCCGACTCGCACTTTTCCTACCAACACGCTACAATAAACAAGTGAAACAGAAATTCTCAGCTACGGTTATCTTCATCAGTTTTTTGATCGTCATTGCTTATCTAGCTATTCATTTAATGAGTTTAACCACTTTGCCTGTTTTTGCTGATGAAGCCATTTACATTCGCTGGGCCCAGCTCATCATGGATGATGCTTCCAGATACTTATTCTTTCCGATGAATGACGGAAAAACTCCATTATTTATCTGGCTCCTGGTGCCAGCTCAATATCTTTTTTCAGATCCCTTGTGGGCAGGCCGAGTAGTATCAGTCATGATTGGACTGTTTCAAATTTTTGTGATGGGGAACATTACTCAAAACCTCGGTGGTACTAAAAAATCCGTTTGGCTGAGTATGATTCTTACCACTATTCTCCCTTTCTGGTACTTTCACCATCGAATGGCCTTAATTGATGGACTATTAACACTCACCCTTTCCCTGGCAGTTTGGAGCCTGATTAAACTGGTTCAACAGCCTGTGGTTCCTCCCCAAAATTCATCAAATAAAATATTAAGGTTAATTATGCTCACCGGCTTCTGGCTTGGTGTGGCATTATGGTCAAAACTCCCAGCTTTATTATTCTTTTTCGCTCTTCCTTTTTATGCCCTATTGCCTGCTAACCTAAATTGGTCTCAGCGAATAAAAGTTTTAGTTCGCATTACTCTAGCCGCGTTACTGGGCTTATTTTTGTTTGGACTATTGAAATTCACCCCCACCTTTGGTCAACTTTTTAGTCGCGGGAGTGATTTTCTTTACCCAGTAGGGGATGTCTTATTCCATGGATTATGGACTACTACACTACGTAACATTCCTTCTTATCTCAATTATTTTATAAGTTATCTCAGCCTGGCTGTTATACTACTAAATCTATACGGTTTGTTCTCACCTAAATATCAACGTATTCAATGGATTCTGTTTGTCTCGGCAGGAGCGATTATTGGTCCAATTACTCTCCTGGGACGAGTGGTCTATCCTCGTTACTTTTTACCTGCCATTATCTTTTTGACTGTTTCAGCAGTTTTATCTCTCCAAGAAATTATTCATCGCTTTATCTATCATCAACCCAAACTGTTAGTCAAACTTGCCGGAACTATAATCGTAGTTACCTTTCTGTCTCAAATGGTTTCGACTTCAATTCAGTTCATGCTACCTGCTCTAAGTCAACCCGATGAAACCCCCTTCGTCAGTGCTGATAGAACTCAATACCTGGAAGAATGGTCTTCTGGACATGGCATCACTCAAACCGCTGACCTACTCACTAAACTATCTCTAGATCATTCGGTAGCGGTAGCCACTGAAGGCTATTTTGGAACGCTTCCCGATGCCTTGTTGATGTATTTTCATCGACGTAATGTCGAGAATTTGCTGATTGAAGGTATCGGTCAACCAGTCACCACTATTCCCGATACTTTCCGCGAGAAAGCAAAAAACTATAGCCAAGTATTATTAGTAGTGAACAGCCATCGGCTGGGTCTTACCCTCAGTCCAGATACAATGCTACTTGAAGTGTGTAGGCCGAATCATGCACCTTGTTTACAAGTATGGGACATTACGGATTATTTATCGGCTGATACTTTAGTCAGCCGATAACCAAAACCACGAATGGTTTGAAGTTGAGCATGTTTCCCTAAATGTGAACGCAATCTTTTAATATAGACATCAATTGTTTTCAAAGTGGGAATTTCGCTCACTCCCCAAATTTGATTCAATAAAACTTCTCGCGTCACTACTTGATTAGGTCTCTTGACAAAAAATTCTAAAATCTGTGATTCTTTTTTTCGAATGTGTGACCTTTTTTGATCCACAATTAATAAACCTTGCTCAGGATAAAACTCAATCTTGCCTAATTTAAAATGAGATATGTTGGCTGTTTTTTCATAGAGTAACAACTTTTGAGTCTTTATCGCTAATTCATCTAGATTTACCGGCTTATAAAAATACTCATCAACGCCTTTTCGTAATGCTGAAATCTTTTGGCGATCATCAAACTTATCAGAAAAAAGAATCATCCGGGTGCCTTCACAAAAACCAACAATATCATCCACCAGATTTAATCCATCACCATCGGGGAGATAGCGATCAATTAAAATGAGGTCAAATCTAACCTTCTCAATCGCTCGATAAGCATCTTCAAACGTAAAGACTCGTTTAATGTGATGCTGATCAGACTGATAGAGAAAATCAAGTTTAGCCTGAATATTCTTACTTTTTCCCACTATCAGGATCTTTGACATATCGAAAGGCATTCTAAATTTTCTTCCCTAAAAATCAAGCCGAGATATATTTGAAACGTTTTGATATAATTAATGATAGATAAAAAGATTAATTACATATTTATTACTTATCAAACTTTTCCTTAACTCTCAGATTTGATTGGTGTAAAATACACCATATCTTACTGATTGCCCTGTAGTGAAATGGCATCACAAGTGACTCTGAATCACTTATTTCAGGTTCGAACCCTGACAGGGCATCATGAACCACGTAGGGTTCACGATGGTGAACTCAAGGTAGTTCACCTCCCAATAAGGTGCAGTATGCTGTACTCTACGTAGTACCAGCATCCCCCGAATTTTTAAATCAGCTCGCTCCTAATGTAATTTTTATTTCATATTTATAACTTAAACTTAGAGTATGTATTATGTTTACATCCTCCTGAGTTTAAAAACGTATGAGTTCTATATCGGTTTCTCTCGAAATTTAAACAAAAGAGTTCAAGATCATTTTGAAGGTAGGGGTGGATGGACAAAACATTCTTAACCCCTCAAGCTCTTCTACTCTGATGCCCATTCATCAAAACTGGATACACTTCGACGAGAACGATACTTTAAAACCCCAAACATCCCGTCCCGATAAATTTTTTGGTAAAAGTCATCAGTGTTATTCTTGACAATAAAACTACATAGTATATACTTTATAGTATGAATACAGTCATCAGTGTGAGAATCGACCAAGATGTCAAAATTTCTGCTCAAGAGGTAGCTAAAAGCGCAGGTATTTCTTTAAGTACCTTAGTCAATGCTTATTTGCGCCAAGTAGCAGCAACTCGTCGAATAGAACTCTATGCGCCTGAACCCATGACTCCTCAGTTAGAGAGCCTCATTGCGGAGGTAGAATCACAATTACAGTCGGGTAAAGTCAGCAAGAGTTTCACTACGGCAGAAGACTTTTTAGCAGATCTTAAAAAGTAAATCGGCCATGAAGATTCAATACACTATCAAGTTTAAAAAACAATACAAAAAATTACCTTCAAAATTACAAACTCAGTTCGATGAGCGTTTGCATCTTTTTCTCAATAATCCAACAGCTCCCCAACTCAGAGTTCACCCACTTAAAGGTACTTTTTCGGGCTACTGGAGTATGAATATCAATGGAGACCTTCGAGCTCTCTATCTTAAAAGAGGCGAGGAGATGATCATTTTTGCACTGATTGGTACCCATAGTGAACTGTATGGTTAACAACATGAACTCCAATGCAGATTAAACCACAAACATTCCCTCTTGATAAATCACTTGGTGAGAACCGTCGGTCAAGTAAGCCGTAACCGTCCGATCGGTAGTGGAAATAATATCAGTATGTTCGGCTGAATCGTTAAAGCCCATTTCATCCCACTGCTTGGCAGAAACTTGACTAGGATCCCCCCGGAAGCAGTCCTTGTAGGCCATTCCCACCGCTAGATGGGTATTTCCAAATGGACCCCCAATGTTTTCATCAAACAAAGTGTCGGCCATAATATGAGTAATTCTTGACATCCTTTTATCAGTTAAAGAATATTCTCCTGCTTTATTGGCATTTGGACTTTTTAGCATTTGGTGTAAAAATTGGTCACCTTGACTGGCACGGGCCTCAACGACTAGACCTTGATGAAATTTGAGTTCAATATCTTTAATCACTTGACCATACCGATAAAGAGGTTGATTAAAACGAATCCAACCCTCTGTCCCTCTCCAATCTGGTGAAGTAAAGCATTCAAAGCTAGGGATATTTCTCCCACCACCCATTTTCCACTGACGATTCGCACCTAATTTTATTGTCAAATCACTATCATTGCCTTCCATATGTAGATGATCAATTTCTAAGGAATTCAGTTTTGTTTTAATTTCATGTTGCAGTGCAAATAAGTCTCGCCACTCCTGAATCGGATCTTCTGCATCTAAAAAACATGCCTGAATAATCTGTTGCCAGTACTCTTCTAAACTCAAGCCTACTTCCTTAGCTTTGGCTTCCACTCCCCATAAAGCTAAAGTCCAGGTAAATTTGCCTTTCGTTTCTTTGTCATTCAACCAATCACGATAAGACTTTTTAGCGTCACGAGCCAAGAGTATTTTTCGAGGATCAATATCGGCTAATTCTTTAGGATTTGGTTCGGCTAAAATACCAATTTGGTGATCAATCAAATTCACCCGTTCTCGAAGGTAACTCTCCGGGAAAAAAGTAAGTTGATCTTGATTCGCTAAGCTATAAAAATCATGATCAAAACCTGTATTTAACACTTGAATCATGGGGTGTGCTCCTGCCTTTAAGATTGTATTTTGCAGGTGAAGTGCTAAAGGTTTGGCTACATCTGGTACTAAGCACTGTACCACTTCCCCCTCTTTTACCCCATAACCCGAGTTAAGAGCGAAATTAACCAAGACTTTGGCATACTTCTGTAAAATGTCATCAGAAGGTTGATACATATCTTTCCTTACGATTGTGAACTACTCAGGTTGAGTAGCCAAAAATGCTTGTAGCTGAGACAAAGCTTGACTTCGAGCGCTCATTTTATTTTTATAGGCTAAACCTAATTCCGCCAACGTTTGTGTCTCCCCATCAGGAATAAAAATGAGATCATAATCAAAACCCTCGTTTCCAGCTGGCTTTTGGGAAATACTCCCCTTCATCACACCCGTAAAAACCTGGAACTGATCTTCACCGGGATCGTACCAAGCCAAACAGGAAGTAAACTGAGCAGTCCGATTTGTCTTTCCCTGTAACTGATCAATCAAAAAAAGGTGCCGTTGGTGAGAGTTGACATCACCCAAAAAGCGTTTTGAGTGAACTCCGGGCATCATATTCAAAGCTTGAATTTCTAAACCTGAGTCATCAGCCACGGCTGGAAGATGTGAGGCCTTAGCAAAAGCCTTAGCTTTTAACAGTGCATTATCGGCAAAAGTCTGGCCTGTTTCAGCCACATCAACATCCCCCAGACCTATTTCAGCAGGCGAAACTACTTCTAGTAAAGGAGAGGTTAATAACAGTTGAAACTCTTTAAACTTACCTGGATTTTGAGTCCCAATGACCAATTTCATAGACTCAAACCTCCCCACATCATCCCTGGCCACCAAACATACTGCCTAGTCCACCAGTCATACTTTGAAGTTTACGGGCAGCTAATTCTTGTGACTTTTTGATAGCCTCATTCAAGGCATCCACCGCGTCTTGACTAGTCACGCCTTGAACGGAGAAATGTTTTATTTTTTGATCTCCCGAAATAACGACCACAATATCACCACGTTCAATGGTAATTTCTTCAGCCGCCAATTCGTCTTGCATTTGCTTGGCTTGTTTTCGCAATTGATTTAGGTCACCAAGTGCTTTTAAGGGATTTGCCATATTGCTCCTTCATCGGTATTTATACATAGAAATACCTGTTCTTGATTTTACTATAGGAATGAGATTAGTCAAAGAATAATCCTAGCCTAACATTTCCTCAGCCATCTGAACCAAATCACTCTCAGCCACTGGCTGAATATTAGCATCAATCACTGGCCTCTGGGACTTATCGGCTACCACAAATTCCAAAAACACCGGGGCGCCCACTATCTTCGTGATCACATGCTGCATTAATTGATTAAACTTAGGTTGTTCTAGTTGTTCTTTGTGAAATTGGTAAAAAACTTCGATAGTGGCTTTGCCGGCCTGTCCTGACACTGGTCGGGCCGATCGAAGTAACAGTTCCAACGAAATATTTTCTTGGTGTAAAACCTCCAAAAATTCTCCCCACTGAGCCACTAATTGTTTTCCATCTCCAGCAGCTGTTTGATCGGCCACTACCTGAGTTTCGGAAATAGTAATAGACCTAACTGGAGTTTCTATTTCTTCAGAAAAGGTATCTAAGCTATTTGCCTCCAAATTATTGGCACTCACTGGTGCTGAAAAATTGGTCTTGGTAGACGAATTCTTCTTTCTTGCTGGTGGTTTAGGAGGAGATTGAGAGCTAGATTTGTCCTGTGATCGAAAAATCAATTCCAAAATTTTTAATTCAACGGGTAAAAAGGGAATCTCTGACTGGTATCGTGATTCCAACTCTAACAATTGTTGTAACAAAAATAAGATAATTTTTTGATTTGCAATCGCTGGCTGCTGATCTACGGAGGCAAGTAATTGAGTATGCAAGTAGTTGAGTAACTGAGTATAAAAATGTTTCTGATCAAGATTTCGCGCTCGTAACTGATTAAAATAAGCTGTGACTTGACCAGCTTTTTTGTCTAAGACCAATTGAATCAGTTTTTCAAAATCTTCAGGAGTGGTGGGAACAAGGAGCTGTTGAACCTGCTGTTGAGTTACTTTAGATGAATCATGAGCAATAGTTTCTAGAGCTTTGACGGCATCCCGAAAACTGCCATCAGCTGTTTGGGCAATTTGAGTGACGGCGACTGGGTCAAAGTCAATCTTTTCTGATTTCAAAATACCCGTCAGAGCAGTTTCAATTTCGGTCAGCGAAGCCTTCTGAAATTGAACCAGTGTACATCGGGATACTACCGTAGGTGGAACTTTATGTAATTCAGTGGTAGCTAAAACAAAGACAACATGAGTGGGTGGCTCTTCCAACACCTTCAACAAAGCATTAAAGGCTTCATTGGTCAGCATGTGGACTTCATCTAAGATATAAACCGAAACCTGACCTTCTTGAGGAGGAAGTAATAATCTTTCTTTAAGTTGTCGAATATCATCAATGCCTCGATTACTGGCCGCATCCATTTCTGTTACCACATAAGAATTTCCTTGGCGAATTTTTTGAGCCATAGAATCAGCTGGATCGACATCTTGTAGAGAAACAACTTTTCGATTATGAGGGGAAAGCATCTGCTGGACCGCCGTTTGATTCTGGGGACTATTTAAGAGTGCCCCAATAATGCGAGCACTGGAAGTTTTACCAGTGCCTTTAGGTCCAGCAAATAACAGAGCATGAGGAAAGGACTTTCCTCGCAACAAATTTTCTAAACTCGTTTTGACGAGCTGAGAGTGTAATTCGGCAATCGTGGCAGGTCGATACTGCGTAAACCATGACATATGTATTGATTATTGGTTATTGATTATGGACGAGTTTTCATTGTGACCATTGAATTATCACTCACCAATTTTATCTACTAATTTAAGAATGGTATTCACTTTCAGCGATCTATCCAAATCTTTTCTGATATATTTTGATATAGATGCTATCAGAAATTCAACCTAAAATGTTGAGTTTTGCACTTTGAGTTTTGAGTTCTCAGTAAAAAGATTACTCATGGTGATAACCAAGTAAGTGCATTAATCCATGTTCTACATAAAAGCATACCTGATCGTCGACTCTTTTACCATACTGCTTTGCAGTTCGAACTGCTTCAGGAAAACTAATGACAATATCTCCCAAATGAGGTGGCATATTGGGTGGCATTGGAAAATCATCAAGTTGTCTTTTTTCATGCTGCGGAAAAGATAAAACATCCGTGGTTCCCTCATGCTGTAAACGTGATTCATTTAATGCTTTGATCTTGCGACTGCCTACTACTGAAATATCAACCTGGACATGATTCAGATGCTGTTCTGTTAATACACGAGTTGCAGCTTGGCGCATTCGTTTACGATCCACTTGATAACGAGATCCAATGAATAAATTTACTTGAATCATTCAGCTTGCTCCTCTATCAACAGTTGCTTAATTTCACCTTTAGTTTGTTGAATCGTCACCCGTATTATCTGGGAAATTCCTTCGCTTCGTTCTTCGAGCCAACTTAAGACAAAAGGTTCATGATGTTGGTGACTCAGTAATTCTAAAAACTCAGCATGATAGCGTTGATCTAATGTCTCCAAGATCTTTTCCAAGACTACATGATCTAGAGTTTGAAACAGAATTTGATAGGCTTCCATCTGTTCCGCTTCATCTAACAAGTTCATGAGCTCTTCGACTAAGTCCCACTGAACTAAAGTATCGTAATAGGTTGGAGTTAAATTTTGCAGATATGATTGCATCTTACTGAGTCTCCTCTAAAGCCAATTGTGGACTTAACGTATCTAAGTTAATCGGACCTAAAGGGATGGAGTCATTAGGATCATCGACAAATAATAAAATGACTCGACCTTTGCTTTCTGGACTCCAAATTTTCCCTTCTCGAATCACTTCCGGCGAACCACCAAATTGTTTTTTGACCCACTGAGCAGGTCCGGCATCTCCCACCACCCCAACTACTGCCATTTGTTCACTTGGATTAACTACAATCATTTTTCGAAATTTATACCAGGGCTTTAGATTGTCATAATTACTGTTCCAATCCGGTAAATACAAAGTTTGAACAGCGAAATAGTACTTCTCCATCTGGACTGCCTTTTCAGTCAGCTCTCCGTTTTCTGTAAACCAACCAAATGCCCCCCGAGCGGGAGCAATTCCAGCATCTTGATAGGCATCGTGATTGGTTAAAGCATCTGTTGGATAGCGTTTAAGATGTTGCTCTCCTCCCATAATACCTATGGTATGGTTTAAACGATGACCATCAAGCTCAGCAGTAACAGAAAAGCCCAAAATATCACTTAACTGTTGCTCAATGTAAAGTTCATCTTCTTGGTTCAGTTGTCCAGGAGGCATGGTGACAATACTTTTGAGCTTTTCCATCACTAACTCTCGTTCTTCCTGTGACAGTTGAGCCAATAACTGATCATCCTTTTCTCGCTCCATAGCTTGAATTTGCTTATTCACTTGAAGATTGGTGGGTTGATGCAGCATCATACTACCAGCTACTGAAGTAGCAGCCAGTAACTGTTGTGATTTTTGGCGAAAGTCATCAACCTCTAAAGAATGCTCCTTTAACCATTGATTAGCAGTCGTGTGGGAATCATAGAACCTGTCTTTTGACTGCTGATAGAACTGCTGGAGTTTTTGCAGTTTGGAAGATGTTGCAGGTTGAGTTTGAGCAGTCATATACTTGTTTATTCTACGTAATCAGGTCACTGGCTGCAATGAGCCGTTCTAAAGTTGTCTTTTTACCTAAAACAGCCATCGTCTCAAATAAAGGTGGAGTTTGAGCTACACCGGTGACCGCTAAGCGAATCATCATAAAATATTGACTGCGTTTCCAATCACGTTTTTCTTGAAGTTCTCGCAAAACGGTTTCTATAGTATCAACCGTCCACACCGAAAGTGATTCCAATTGATCACTCGTTGCTTGAAGCTGTTGCTGAACTAAAGCTGCATTTGCCTTTTTGAGCAAACTTTCCTTTTCCAGAGACACCGATCGATAAAAAAAGTGAGTCAGGCTTTCGACATCGCTTAATTTAACAAGACGCTCATGAATCAAAGCTAAAATTTCAGTAGCTTTATCTCGAGGGAAATCAGCTGGCCAAAATGGTCTAGATTTTTTAATTAATTCTGATAAAGAGAGTTGGCGAATATAAATCCCATTGAGCCAATCCAGTTTTTTTAAATCAAATACTACAGAGTTTTTACTTACATCTGCTGGATCAAACTCCTGAATGTATTCTTCCAAACTGACTATATCCCGCTGATCCTGAGGAGTCCAACCAAGAATCATAAAAAAATTTAAGAGAGCTGGAGGCAAATAACCTTGGTCTAAAAACGACCGAGCTGAAACCGTACCTTTCCGTTTACTCATCTTCCCTTTACCGTCAGGATTTAAGAATACCGGAATATGAGCAAAAATAGGAAGCTCCCAGCCAAAAGCATGATACAACAAGACATGCTTAGGAGTAGAACTAATCCATTCTTCTCCTCGCATCACATGGGTTATCTTCATTAAATGATCATCAACTACTACGGCCAAATGATAGGTTGGATACCCATCTGATTTCATCAGAACTTGATCATCCACCTCGTTAGAATTAAAGGTAATCTTCCCTCGAATCAGATCAGTAAAAGTAATATTCTGATTTTCAGGAACTTTTAACCGGATCACAGAGGGTTCACCCGCTGCTAGTTTTTGTTGAATCTCTTCCGCTGATAAATGCAAACAATGACGGTCATACTTGGGTGGTTGATGATTGAGCCGTTGCTCTTCACGCATTTGCTCTAAACGTTCTTTGGTACAAAAACAATAGTAGGCTTGTCCGTGATCAACCAGTTGTTGAACATATTGACGATACAATTTCAGTCGCTGAGACTGAATATAGGGACCATATTCCCCACCTTTTCCTGGACCTTCATCCCAATCTAAACCATAGTCATGAATGATGTCTTGAATTTGCTGGACTCCTCCAGTCACTTCACGGACTTTGTCGGTGTCTTCAATTCTTAAAACAAATTTTCCTTGTTTTTTTTTAGCAAAGGCATAATTTTTCAGCAATGTAGCCAAACTCCCCACATGCATCTCTCCAGTGGGGCTGGGAGCCATTCGGGTTCTTATTAATTGTGATTCATTATTCATGGAGTTATTATACCTTCAAAAAGCCCAAAGCAGAAAAACTGCCTCAAATTGTTTGCAAAAACTACTTTAATTACTGACCACTGGTTGCAGGTATTTTGGATCAATGGCTGACACAAAACCGATAAAACCACCATCACCCTCAAAGACATAAATAGGTTGATAGTAATCCTGTTCTTCATCACTTTCATAATAGCCTAATTGAACACTTCGAATTACGGCGGTGTCATTTTCTCCCTTTTGAGCAATATAGCCTTCTCCTGATTGTAATATCTGCCAAGCTTGCTGAGTTGTCCTCAGAGGGTACGTTTGGACTTGAGTATAGTCGATTGCCTGATACTGATTCATCAACTCTACAATCGAATTTTTTCCTGAAAATGCCCCTGAGACTACCGCGTGAATGACTCCATCTTCCCCATTACTGGTAAAACCTTCATATTGGCCATCAATTGGGTCTCGCTTTAAATCAACTTGAATATAATCGGCATCAGAAAAAGAGAGAGCTGGAGTAAGATCATTGCCAATAGCTTTCATGAAGATGGTTTCTCCAGAAGCTGTGGCTACATCACTTTCCAATAAATTGGCTGATGATAAAGCTGATTTAACTGCTGAAACTGCCTTAATTTTATCCGGCACTTCTGAATTCGCTAATAACTCGGGACGAGATAAATAATCAGTGGTTAAACTAAATCGATTATTGACAATATTAATAGTTAACGTAGCTTCTAAAGGTGAAGTTTTGAGAAATCTATACTGAGTAGCCGATAAAATCTCAGGAGCAAAAACAAAATCAAAAGCCGCTGCTACTTGTTTGGCATGTTCGTCGTCCAAGAGACTGGGAGTCGACTTCAGCATCAAATAGACTTTAGCTCTATCAGAAAAACTGGGTAAAGTGCCCGTGGCGGTTTCTAGTGTATAACTGGTTGGTCTTTCACTTGTTGCTGATACGGGAAAGCGAAGGGCAGGCAAAACTCCGAAACCAACTGTCGGGGGTGGTGGAGCCGGAGGATGTGTTGCAGTCCAATAGGCACTAAAAGCAGATAAAAAGGTTCTGCCCACAATGAAAACCACTAATAAAATTCCCCCAAATTTAATGGACTGTCTGGCAATATAAGCCACTTGAGTCAGGGTCGGACCAGTTGATTCTTCAGGCATAACGTATTTCTATTTGTGTCTCCTACTAGTATAGGGGTTAGCATTAAAATTGCCAAATTATGTTTTAGAGTGCATCCTCACTCTGCACCCATTGATATGAATTTTCTATCCAGTTAATCATCTTACGGGTATCTGCATATCGATCTTGACTACCTAAAACTACTAAAATGAGTGTGTGACCATCACGCTCTAAGGCTGTTACTAAAGCTTCCCCCGCTTGATCAGTCGTACCAGTCTTCATTCCAATCACACCTGGAACTATCCCTAATAATTGTTGAGTACTGTACAAAGGATGACTAATTTTCCCTGACACATCTGTAATTACTTTGGATTTTGTACCCACAATAGACTTTAAAAATTCATCTTTAAGTACTTCCCGAGCCACTATGGTTAAGTCAGCGGCCGACATCACGTGATCGGGGTCATCGAGTCCCGAGGGATTGGTAAAGTGAGAATGCTTAAGATGAAGTTGCTCAGCTTTGACATTCATTTGATTGACAAAACTTTGATAACCAAAGGGACTTTGATTTGCTAAGAGAAAAGCAGCGTCATTACCTGAGTTCATGAGTAAACCATAAAAAACATTTTCTACGGTGATTTCTTCACCGTTAATCAACCCCATCGTTGTCCCCGTACTCATCGCCTCTTGACCAACTTTTAGGACGGTGTCTAAGGCATAAATGTCCCGACTGACTAGAGCTGTTACCAACTTCGTAGTTGAGGCTGGTGAACGCGGCAGATCAGCATTTCTTGACAATAATACTGAACCACTATCAACATCTATTACTTGAACGGCTTGAGCACTCACACTAGCCATAAAGGCATCGACTTCAGCTGGTTCTCTCTGGAGAAGAGGAATCGGGGCGACAGTGGTAAATTGAAGATCTGATTCGGTAGAAACGTGCTGCCCTTTAACAGGTCGGTAAAACAAAGGCAGTGTCAGCAAAATAAACGTGATCACTCCTATCCATAAATACTGGTCCCACCGCAATCGTTTCATGAGATTATTGTAACTGAATGACTTCAGGATGCTCAAGCTCCAAGTAGTCTTCATATCTCATTTTCACTGATCGATCTACCCTGCCACAGTTAAAAGCGATATCCTCATTTGACGCTAACCGGCTATCTACGTAGGTTTTCATCCCAAACAAAGATCCGAAAGGTGGAATGCTCCCTACTGCTAGACCTGTTTTCGCTTGAACTGTCTCCCGTGAGACCAAGACCACTTTTTTGACTTCTACATGCTCAGCTAGAGCTTTGAGGTCAGCTTGTTTATCGCCTGGCACCACCATCATTATCAGTTCCTTCCCCGCTTGCATCACTAAGGCTTTAGCCGCCTGACTGAGAGTGGTCCCTCTGACTTTGGCAGAATCTGCGCTGGTGGGAGTTGGTTCATGGACAAAGTATTGATAGGCAAAACCATGCTTCTGTAGCAACTGAATAATAGCATCATGTGGCGTTTGGCCACTTTGAGAAAGAACGGTCAAATTCAACTCCGCTAATTGTTTTTCACTAACAGGACTGGGAGCGTCCATGACAGCGGTTCGACCAGTTGAAGTCATAGGGAATGCAATTACTTCTTTGAGTGAGGTTTCACCCGCTAGAAGCATAACTAACCGATCAAAACCTAAGGCAATTCCTCCATGAGGCGGAGTCCCCACTTCAAAGGCTTCTAGCATGTGTCCCACACTCTCTTCAATTTCCTGATCAGTGTAACCCATGATACGGAAGGTCTGTCGTAATACCGCGGGTTGGTGGGCTCGAATGCTTCCTCCCCCCACTTCAAAGCCATTACAGACTAGGTCATATTGAGCAGTCAAAATTTGACCAATGTTTTTGCCCGCTAAATGATCAGCCAGGTATTCTGGCATGGGGGCACTAAATGGATTGTGAGTAAAAGTCCAGCCACTTTTTCCATCGGCCACTTCAGCGGCATCAGCTTTATCGACTTTCTTAAAGAAGGGAAACTTCACCACCCAAGCAAAAGCTAAAACTCCTTGGGCTTTTTCTTCATCTGTTCGCAGATCAAACCGATCTGCGCCATATTGTTCCATCGCATTAGCATATTCAATGATAGGGAACTGCTCATCCTTGAGTTGCCCTCCCACAGCTTTGACCGCGGCTTTAGTCATTTCTTCCACCGTACTCATTACCTCTTCTTGAGTAGCAAAACTCATTTCCAAATCCAACTGGGTAAACTCAAAACCTCTGTCGGCTCGCAAATCTTCGTCTCGGATACACCGAGCAAATTGAAAATAGCGTTCAACTCCAGCCGTCATCAATAACTGCTTATACTGTTGGGGACTTTGGGGTAAAGCATAAAATTTGCCCGGCTGAAAACGAGAGGGCACCACAAAATCTCGTGCTCCTTCTTTGGTGGATTTAGTCAACATGGGAGTTTCAACTTCCACAAAATTATGATTCAGTAATTGCTCTCGGAATTTAGCAGCCAACTGAGAACGTAGTTCTAGAGTTCGATGAAGCCTTTCTCGACGAAGATCTAAGTAGCGGTATCGTAGGCGTACCTCCTCACCAATATCAAGACCAGTGCCTGAAACTTGGATAGGCAATTCCTTCGCTAAATTCAACACTTGATACTCTTTAACCTCAATTTCAATCGCCCCAGTAGCTAAATCAGGATTAATTAATTTTTCTGGTCGAGCTTTAACTTCACCTATGATTTCTACTACTGACTCAGTTGTCAGTTCCCCCATTATTTGAAAGCCCACAGCCTGAACTAGCCCGGTTCGATCACGCAAATCAATGAAAGTGATTTTACCGTGGTCTCGTTTGGTGTCGACCCAACCCTGAAGCTTGACCATTTGACCAACTACGTGACTGGTTTCAATTATTGGTGTACGTTGCATAGATCTCCTTTGTAATGACTATTGTTTAAGTTAATTTTTTAAGGATTCCGGACAACTTCGTTTTACTCAGTTTCCGGAATGACGTATTGCAAAGAACCCTCTTATAACTACCTGTCCGATAATTACAAGAGGGTTCTCAAAATAAGAACGGTGCCACCTCTGCACACTTAATTCCAGATATAACGGTCTTACCCGGTGGTTTTCCCACAGCCCATCGATCAATAAATTGATCAAAATTGTCTGGTGTTACGAGACTCAAAGGCTTTTTTTCGTTGTTAAATTATAGCAACCGTTCGAATAAAACACTAGTTGGGGATCGAAAACCCTCGTTGACATATTAATTACATACAACTACACTACCTCTTGTCATGAAAACTTGGCATCGCACCACTATTATTTCAACCCAAGGCCGACCAGCCATTGGCTGGCTTTACGTCTTTGGCAAGAAAAATATTGGGGGTGTGGTTTAAATAAAAATAAAAAATAGGAAACTCAAGCCCCCACTCGCTGGGGGCTTTTTGATTACAATGGGATTATCAGAAATAAAAAACTATGATCAGTTGTTTGCTCAACTCCCAATTGAGTTGCAGTACCTGGCTAAACAAGCTCAACTCAAAGAGGTCATCGAGTATATTCTTCGCCAAATTGAATTGGCTCAAGCCAATGGACATACACTTTCCTTTGAGGATTTTATTCTCAAAAAGCAGGGTTATGGAGCCATTGATCATCATCACAATCATCTTCATGGCGAAGATGAAGACGAGAACACCCGCAGGGAAATCAATTGGGGCTTAATCTGTGCTACGACTATGACTTTAATTGCCAAGTACTTTGGCTGGACTGAAAACTTAACCGCTACTGCTATTGAGGATCCCGATTTTGACCAGGCACTGGCAATACAGATACTAGGTCTTAAATCGTATCAGGAAGCGCTTGATTTCTTTACGGAAAATGCTCCACTTTTATATGCTGAAGAATTTGCTATTTTTACCAATCAAGTAGATCGTGCTTATTTTGATCAGGCATGGGAAACAGAGCGGCAATCATATACTGCTCAGATCATTATGAGCCACCCTGATGATATTCCAGTCATAGTAGTTCAATATGCTTCTTCCACACTTCCTATTAAACATGGGCAGTGGAATTACTTTATGAGAAAAATTGTGGAACAAGCTCTAAGTCAAGCTGGACTAGCTGAACATCTAGCCACTGGTGTGGTCACACTAACAATCCATGGTGAAAATATTACACATGGTGATTTAACTGAAAATGTAGCGTATGAAGAAGATCCTAATAATCCTGGGAAAAACAAAGTAACCTACTTGAATATACAGGGACAGTACGAGGCCTGGCAAACTGTGAGACCAGATCGAATAGTCGTGGGTATTTTGGCAGATAATGATGCTGCGTGGTATGAACAATATCCGATACTTCAAGCCGCTACCGAAAAATATGAGATGCTGGCTAATTGGCTCGAACAGCATTATCAACTAGATATTTGTCGTAATCAGCTGACTGCCGTTACCAAACCACTCGTAGCATCAGATAAGCCTCATCGACAAGATTTAGTGATGGACTTATTACATGCTATCAAAGGTGAGCAATTGGATATTACCCGCAGTGGTGATCCAATCTCTCAAATGAACAGAGCTACCCCTTCCCTTGCATGGAAATCACGAGTCTCAGAATTTGATCAAACAGCTCAAACTATAGTGAATAGCTATGAAGTTTTTAAAGGAAAAAATGTATTAGTCATGGAAAATAGAGATGGAATAACAGATCAAGAACCAAATGTGGTTATGAAAACAAAAAACCATCGAGAAAAAGAATTTGCTTATATTATTGAATTAGCAAAAAAAACATCGGCTAAACAAATTCAAGATGAATTCATTGATCCATTACTAATTTCACTTTGGAGACTAAATGATCAAATACCAACGTCGAAAACATTAGCGCTATTTCAAAAAAATCAAATTCAGCAGCTAACAAAACTACTAGAAATACTTGATCAGATTCAGCTCAATCAAATCCAGAAAGAATATGAGGCATTCCTGAGTGAGCTGCAGTTTTATCAAGAGGATAAAATTGAAAAACATTGGCGGAAAAGAAGAGAAGGCTGGACCAAAATAAAAGCAAACCCTAGGAGAAATAACTACACTTTTGAAGAAGCTGAGGCTTTAAATGAGATCCATTCACAACGCTTGCAGTGGTTTCAACAACAGTTTGATTCATCAAATATTGATTATGAATAGTCTTGAACAAATCATTAAAGATTTTCCAGAAATTATTGGCTCTGAAGGAGAAGCTGAGTTGCTTTTTGTAATAAGAATCTCATTTCAGGGGAAAGCTGCCGAAATTCCAATCCTAGCCGCTGATAGAGGTGAGGTAATTTACCAAGTTATTAGCACACTGTTAAATTTTCGGGAGGGGATGACTCAAATTCACTTAGTTAGACAAACTGAACCCTATGAAATTAATGCCTCTGCACCTGGTGAAGATCTTTCAATTACGATATTCCGGGAAGCATAAATTCTTACACATACTTATTTAATATGTAGTATAATAGTATTATAGGATCAAATTATGTCATTCGAACTACTTAAACCACTGCTCAAACGTCAACAAATGGAGTTTTTAGAGGAACTCACACGCGATTTTCCCGATCTAGCACAAATTATTGAAAGACATACTGCTGCTATTTTAGTTGCTATGTCCCAAGAAAATCCAGAAATGCAGAAATATGAAGTTTTGGTTACGATAGCAGCATTTCTGTTAATTTGTATGGGAAGTAGTGAATCACCTCAATTTAAAAATAGTCCTCAAAAAGAGCGGCTATTGACCCAGTTAAGTTCAGCATTTTTGGGAGGGAATAAGCTCAAGCTTAGAGATAATGTTGATACTACAAGCCCTTTGTCTATTATAAACGACCGGTTATTTGATCCAAAAACCGACCCTGAAACTCTTGCTATTATCAATGCTGCAATTACTCTTTATTTACAATATGCCAGAGATCAGTTAACTAGCCTTACTTCACATAGAAATCCTTTAGGCTCATCTGCACATTCTGTCGATCGTGCCAAGAGTTAATTTGTAAAGAACCTGCGATGTTTATCTGTTGGCCTGGAGATAATTCAGTTACTAACTGACCATAGTTCCATGCTAAACAGGTAAAGGGCTCTTCACTCTGTCCCTTCACCAATAGTTTTAAATGCTGACGATCTCGACCAATCGGCTTGACATCAAGCACAGTTAATTCCTTGACTCCAAAAACTGGCTGAAAATTCCCTTGACCAAAAGGCGCAAATTGCTGAATCAACTGGCAACTTTCAAGATTTATCAGCTCAACAGGTAAAACACAGTCAACTTTCAATTTTGGTTGTAATAAAGTAACATCGATCGAATCCAGGGCAATTTGGCGCAACCGCTGGGTTACTTGATCCAGTTTTTTGGTTTCTAGACCAAAGCCAGCTGCCATGGGATGACCCCCGGCTTCTAAGAGATCATCTTTGACTTGTCGAATCAACTCAATGATATTGATGCCTGGGACCGATCGAGCAGAAGCTTTGACTACTTCACCGCTAATACTGGCTACAATGGCTGGTTTGCCATACTCTTCCACTAATTTACCCGCAATTAAGCCGATCACTCCCTCATGATAAGTATCAGCCGCCACAAAAATTAAGTGATCGTTTTGCCAATCCTCAGCTAAAGTTTTAGCCGATTCCACCATTTCCAAGGTTAAATCTTGGCGACGTGAATTTGTATTGGTTAACATTTGAGCACGTTGTTGGGCTCTTGATTTTTCTTGGGAACATAATAATCTCAGGGCATCCATACCCTGTTCGAGTCGGCCCATCGCGTTGATGCGAGGGGCAATCGTAAAGTTAACATGATACGTATCAATTTCTGCCTGCTGAATGCCAGCTGATTCAAACAGGGCTACCAAACCTAAACGAGTGGTCTGACGTAAGGCTTGCAAGCCAAACTTGGCAAAACTTCGATTAGCATTGAGAAGTGGGACTTGGTCCGCAATAGTACCAATTCCCGCTAAATCTAAAAATTGATCCGGATCATGGGTCTCATCCGGATGATTTTGATCCCAAGCTTGAAACAATTCCCGAACTAAAACCCAACCCACACTGGCTCCACATAACTGCGTTGAGTGAACAATCGCATCTGCCGGCGGGTACTTAGGTTGGCCAGCGGTCATTTCTGGCAGATGGTGATCAGAAATAATAACCTGAATTCCAGCTGCTTTGACCCGCTCAATTGCTTGATGGGCCACAATCCCATTATCCACTGTAATGATTAAGTCAGGTTTCCCTTGACTCAGAATATCGTCCAGAGAACGATCGGAAATCCCATAGCCATGTTTGTGGCGATCAGGAATAAAAGGAAAAACCTTGGCCCCCAGTTGGTGCAAAGCCAACCAAACTAATGAAGTTGCCGTGATCCCATCAGCATCATAGTCTCCAAAAACGAGAATCTTTCGTTGTTGATCAATAGCTTCAAGTATTAAGGAAGTAGCTCTCGTTAATTGTGATGCATCTAATTCCATCTCAGCCAAAGTTAACTGAGACGGAGGAGTAGGGTGAAAAAAAAGATCTGAGTCAGCTATCTGACGTGTCTCTAACAGAATCTGTTTGAGTTCATCTGAATTTTGCGGGACTTTATTGTTCCCTAACTGCCATTGCATGGTTTATACCTCCGCTCGTCAGCGTAGCACAAAATCTAAAATTCGGATATCTTTTCTTTACCGTTTGACTATAATAAGAAAATACTACTAAAGTAGACACTAAGAGTTAATCATCAATTCATTACATGAAAGTGACCTTACACATTCCTCTACCTGCCTTGTATCTGTTACACCAACTTCAGTCTCATCATTTTCAAGCTTATATAGTAGGAGGCGCAGTTCGTGACCTTTGGCTTCAAGCCACCCAACAGTTACCTTCTTCACGAATGGATTTTGATCTGACCACTAATGCCAGACCAGAACAAATTCAACAGCTTTTTCCGGAAAGTTTCTATGAAAATGATTTTGGGACGGTAGGTATCTCATATCAACATGTTATCGACCAATTGATTCAAGCCTATCCTCATCTTCAACCCCCAGCACAGGAAATTTCACGACCAACTGAAACCGACAAAGTTATCGATCCTACTCAAGCCACCAAACTTCACCCGTCTTTACTTTCTGCACCTAGCTCGGAGTCACCACCATCAGCATCAGCATTGCCTAATTTTGAAATTACGACCTATCGTAGCCAAGAACTGTATAGTAATTTTCGCCAACCTGATTCATTAGAATGGGGTGACTCACTCGAAGAAGATCTGCAACGCCGCGATTTTACGATTAATGCTTTAGCATTAAACCTGACTCAAGATTATTTGACGGAAGTTTTGTCCCAAGCCCAAAGTGTAGAAACCATCATTCCCGTAACTTCAGATCACTATCAATTAGTAGATCAATATCAAGGTTTAACGGATCTAGAACAAGGATTAGTACGCACGGTTGGTGATCCTGACACCCGCTTTCAAGAAGATGCCCTCCGACTACTCAGAGCCGTTCGCTTTTCGGTTCAGCTGAATATGAGGATTGAGGATGAAACCTATCAAAGCATTTGTCGAAATGCTCCCCTCATTTCTCAAATCAGTTGGGAGCGTATGAGTACTGAATTTTTAAAAATGATGCAAAGTAACTACCCAGCTGAAGGCATCGAAATCTTAGATGAGACTGGCTTGCTGGATATTATTCTGCCTGAGCTTCAAGCTGGAAAAGGAGTTATACAGGGCGGGCACCATACTACCGACGTCTGGACACATAGCCTTGACGCACTTAGAGAATGTCCGTCCCCCGATCCAATTGTTCGTCTGGCAACCCTGTTGCATGATATTGCTAAGCCAGCCACCTACGCCGAGCAAAAAGGAACCATAACCTTTTATAATCATGAGATTGTGGGAGCCCGAGTTGCCAAAAAGATTGCGCAACGCTTACGGCTCTCCAAACATGATATTGATCGAATTTTTACTTTGGTCAGATACCACATGTTTTACTATCAACCTGAGAATACGGATGCCTCAATCCGACGCTTCATGCGAAAAGTAGGCCTACAAAATATTGATGATATTTTAGCCGTCCGAGAAGCTGACCGATTAGGGTCAGGTGCTCGGAAAACCAGCTGGCGACTGGAAGAAATGAAACAACGCATGATTGAACAGCTGCACCAACCTATGGCCATCACTGATTTAGCGATCAACGGGCATGATCTCATGGATCAATTTGGACTGAAACCTGGGCCTTTACTCGGTAAGATCCTGACTCAACTCTTTGAGATGGTTTTGGAAGACCCTGATTTAAATACCCGAGAAATGCTACTCGAAGAAGCAAAAACCTTAGTCGAACAAAGTTTATAACTTCAATTGAGCCACCAGTGGCAAGTGGTCACTCACATCAACATCAGGACAGTAGTGATGAACCACTTCAATTGATTCTGAAACAAACATCATATCAACTACTGCCGTTTGATACCCAGGAAATTTGGTGAGATCTTTTCGTTTGACATTAAAAGTCGTTTCTAATTCACCCGCAAAAACATTATGAAGTGACTTTTCAATAACTTTAATGCTCTTGGTTTCTGGCTGAACATTAAAGTCTCCGGCTAAAATCACTTGATCTGCCTCAGCTACTTCCGCGGCAATCACTTGGGCCATTCTGAGGCGCCGATCAGTATCTGCTAAGCCATCTAAATCAACTGGGCCATGAACATTCAGTAAGCGAATTGGTTTGTCTGAAGGTCGAATAGTCGCGACTTGTAACCCTGCCGGAAATTGACGAAAATCAGTCATGGCATCTTGGTCATATTCACCATACGGAACATCAAAAAAAATAGTACGAGTATCACTCAGGGGAAACCTTGACAAAAGTAATTGACCATCCTCAATTTTGTGTCCATCCTGACGAGTATCGAGATACGCTGGCGCAAAATGATAGTCATATTCCGGGAAAGCTTGCTGCAGGAGAGTGACTGTTTGAAAACGATTTTCTAAGCTCTGAACTTGCCCATTATAGGCTTCTTGCAGAAACATAATATCTGCTTGTTCTGACAATAAAAAGGATCGAGCCTCATCAAAAAGTCGCCCTCCATTCCATAAATTGAGACTGACCACTTTGATTGTCATACTGGACTCCTTACCGTTTTGCTTTTCGTTTGGCTGCCAGCTCCTCCCATAATAACAATAATGGAGCAGCCGTAAAAGTAGATGAGTATGTTCCAGTGACCGAACCAATTAAGAGGGCCGTAGCAAACCACCGGATAGTACTTCCTCCCAATAATACCAACGTTAGCAACATGACAATGATGGTAATTGAATTATTGAGAGAACGACCCATGGTTTCTAAGACCGCTGCATTTACCACATCAGCAAATTGAACTCCATGCACTTTTTTTAGTTTTTCCCGAATTCGGTCATACACCACAATGGTGTCATGAACTGAAAAAGACAATGTCGTGAGTAAAGCCGTTACAAATAAGACATCCACTTCAACATGAAAAAAGTGGCCCAACAAGCTAAAACTCCCCAATAAAATAAGAGAATCATGAAACATGGCCAAGACTGCCGAAACACCATACTTTAATTCATCAAACTTCCACCACACATAAAAAGTAATCATGGCTGAGACAATAGCGATAGCAATAAAAGTCTTTACTAACAGCTCTCGGCCTAATACCGGACCCACAGATTCGAACCGTAATAAAGTTACCTCTCCCCAATTTTGATTTAAAGCAGCTATCACTTGGTCTTTTTGATCATTATTCAATTCAGTGCCACGAATAATATATTGATTGTCTCCTGATTTTTGAAGAGATTCAAATTGATATAAACTTGGATCAACCCCACTGGTTTCTTGGGTATACGTCTCTGCATGGGGATTGGTGAGTTGAATTTCCAACAAAGAACCACCAGTAAAATCAACCGAGGGACGTAACCCCCAAAGTAATAAAGACACAATTCCCGGAATCAAAAAAAATAGCGAAATGGCAAAAAATAGATATGAATACTTCATCACATTTGGCATAGTTAAGTTGTGGTGGGTCCTTTCAAAAAGAGTCTCATCAAAGTACGGGTAACTACAATACCAGTAAAGAGACTAATCACTACTCCAATCAGCAGCGTAATCCCAAAACCTCTGACTAAACCACTGGTATTTAAAAAGGAAAAATTGAAGGGATTAATCAACACCAAAGCCGTAGCGATCGTAGCAAGATTAGCATCCTTAATACTGTCCCAAGCTCTGCCGAATCCTAATTCCATAGCCCGAGTGTACGGTTGACCGTCTCGTAGCTCTTCTTTCATTCGTTCAAAGATTAGAATATTGGCATCCACTGCCATCCCAATTGATAATAATAGACCAGCAATTCCCGGAAGTGTCAAAGTAACCCCCATTAATTTGTACAAGGCCACCGTTAAAACCGAATAGACTCCTAAAGCCAAACTAGCCAACAGTCCCTTATAGCCATAAAACAAAATCATGAAAATCATGACTAATCCAATGCCAATGACGCCAGCTCTGATACTTTGAGCCACTGATTGTTGTCCTAAACTAGCTCCAATATTACGCTGCTCTAAAACCGAAATCGGGACAGGCAGAGCCCCAGCATTTAATTGAATACTGAGTTGTTTGGCTTCATCCAGGGTAAATCCACCCGTAATCACTGCCTGACCATTGGCAATCGGCGTTTGAATGGTTGGTGTCATCAACGGGTAGCCGTCTAAGAAAATAGCTAGCTGTTCGCCAACATGATCCGTCGTAATTTGAGCAAACCTATTTCGACCTTCGTCATTAAATTCCAGTGAAACCACTGGTTCTCCAGTTTGGGGATCAAAGTTTACGACCGACCGTCGGAGTTGTTGACCAGTCAAGCCAGTAGACTGAAATTGATTTAAGTAAGCAATTGCCGATACCGTTGCTTCAGCCTGCCCGTCCGGCAGGCGGGCTGAGGGTGAGGCTAAGAGACGAAAATCCAGCTGAGCCGTAGTCCCAATTAAAGACAACGCTTCTTGGGCATCATCTACCCCAGCCAACTCCACAATCAGACGGTAATCATCACCTCGTTGAGAAGTTTGAATCACCGGTTCACTTAAACCATACATATCCACCCGTCGGGCAATCACTTCTTGTGCAGCTACTAAGGCATCATCACGATCTTCCGCTGCAATTTGCTCCATGTTAGCTTGAAGTACCACCTGCATGCCGCCACGAATATCCAAACCTTGTTTCAAAGGTTTTCTCAACACTATGGGTTTTCCTAAAAATGAAAAAGCCATTGGCGGTACTTGATACTCAAAATCTAAATTTTGCCCCAAAATTCGCTGATGGAATGAGAGGGTATCTGGTAAAGCAATCAAGAACGAAACTGCCGTTAAAAAAATAATTCCCACAAAAATTTTGAGATGGCGTGACATACTCTACAGCCCTTGAGCCTTTCTTTCCACAAAATCATTAGCATTTCCAATGACGAGAATATTATGGCCATAGAGAATATCCATCACGAAAGGATCTCGGCGGGTTTTACGAAATTCAAACTCATCCAGTGGAAAAACAGTATAGTTAATTTCTCGCCCAATTTTAGCTTCTTCCTCTTTAATGAGAGCATCTACTTCTGGCAAGACCACATCCCCTATCACCAGTACATCCACCTCTTCACGTTGAGGTCGACGACCCTCAACAAAGCTACCGGAGAACATCACGTAATCCACTGTACCAAGCTTGCGTTTGTATTTCACAAATTTCTTACCCAACCCACTTGACTTAGCTACCATACTTTGGAGTTCAGCATAAAAAATATATGAGGTGTTTAAGTAGTAATACAGCCGATTACCACGTTCTTCGCTCTTCAATAAACCATATCCCAACATCCGATCAAGTTCGCGACGGACCGCATTAATTTCTTCTTTCGTTTTGCGACTAATCTCCCGAACATAGTACAGCTCTTCCACATTTTGAAAAAAAAGTTCGAAGATTTTGACCCGAACCCGAGAAATCATAAAATCTTGAAGTGAATGCATAAAAAACCTTTAAAATAAGATGTCAATCTGTACTCAATTTTAGGCAGTCTCTTAAAAAAAACAAGATACAAATACCCTGAACTACGTTGAGTTCAGGGTAATGAGTACAAAAATGAAGTTAATAAGAAACGTCAGTTGACTTATCTACGACTGAGATCCAGACCAAACCAGGAGTGAGCTCAATTTCTTTTCCTTTGTCGTCACTAAATTGGAGTTCAGCTTCTCGATCCTTCTTGGTCCAGGTAATCTCTTGAGCAGCTCCATTATGGAAGAGTAAAGCATCTCCCGTCCCAGTGGTTTGATAGAGCATATGCTTCTTTTCATCAATCGGACCTTTTTCTGTGGTTAGTAAGACAACTACATCACTGGCTTCTATCTGTCTATTGTTATTCAAATCTGTATGGGGTTCGCCAGCCAGGTAACGTTTATACATATTGGTGGACGAATCATACTCCCACCGTACCCCATAGTCAGAGTAACCAGTCCAAAATTCATAGCTGATAGTATTGACACTACCTGGAGTAGGAGCCTGACTTTGGAACTGCCAGCCTTCATACCCACTCTTCCAGTCACTGGCTGGAATCGTGGTTCGGCCAACGGTTCTGGCCGGAGTCATGTTGGTCCAACCTCGTTCGGCCGCCACTTCCCATAATCGTTCAGTACTCGTTTCCATGGTGTGTTCAGTCGCAATATCTTTTCCAGGAATACGATCATAATTTCGAACAAAAGTAGGATAACCAATGGAAAATTGATTCATATCATTTTCTCCATTCCACCCATAATCACTGATTTGACCTAAAGCATCAGCTGGTCCCGGTAAGTTAGCTCCACCCACATGAACATAGAGTGGTAAATTAAATCCTGAAGCATAATCAACAAAATAGGTTCGAGCCGAGCGAACTGGGGCTAAGACCGTATCTTGTCGCTGGACATCACAGTAGAACAGAGCCATAAATCGAGTCACTCCTCCTTCAGCAATGGCCTCAAAGACCACATCTGAATTACTCAAACCAGACTGAGGTCTGGCATCGGGGGTATTTTCAATCATCACGGCTAAAGGTCGTTTCTTTTCCCAAGCATTTTTCTCGGTTGTTGTGTAAAGTTTGCCATTAAGAGGACAAGCCTGATTTCTTGGCTCTGAAGGGTCAATTTGGAGTAATTGCCCCAACTGAGTTTCTCCAGTCTCACCGCCATCGCTAGTCAGCGGGACAGCTTGATTCTTGGCTACATAGGAAAAAACACCATATGAAAGTGCTGTAGAAGCGATATATAACACTAGAATAAAAATGAGTGATTTCTTTTTCATGTTGGTAAGTATGCCACACTGAAACTCAAAGAACAATCCTAAGCTTGAGTCTGTGAGACCATTTGTAATAATTAATACCTGTTAACGAAAATTAAGAATCGTAATCATACTCAGAATCACTAACACCGCCACTGTGACCAGAGCTGTTTTTCGTAAATCTTGAGTAATGTACTTTGGATCATTCATTAATAATTGTTTTAATTTCCGATCGGTTAAAGAAGGCTGATTAGTCTTAGGAGACGTAACCGAAGGAGAAGGAGATAGTGAAACTGCCGAATACTGATAGGTGAGACTTTTTTCTTGTCTTAACCGGGCTTGTTCTTTTTGGGTTCGGGTGCGTCTAATAGCCATATTGTTCTGTTTAGGGATGAAATACTGACCAGATATCTTTGGTGGTCACTAAGATAATCAGGCCAAGCAATAATAAATATCCAACATAGTGAGCATACGACTCATACTTTTGATTGTAGTGCTTTCCCAGTACTTTTTCTATCAGAATAAATAAAGCCCTTCCTCCATCTAGTGCAGGGATAGGCAACACATTCATTACCGCCAAACTGACTGATAACAAGCCCATATAATTGAGCACCATCGGCCAACCATTTGATAAAACATCAAACTTATAGCTCTGATAAACAATTCCCACTGGTCCTGATACATCCTGAGGAACCACTCCTGCCGTTATGAATTCGGCAATTAAATGTCCCAATGAAGTCACAGTCATGATGGCTAATCCTACGGCTTGTTCTAACCCTACTACTAAACTATGGAAAAACATTTCTACTGGAGGCAAAAAAATAGTACTTTCAAAAATCACTCCAATTGCCCCTTCACCCTCAGGAGTTTCACTTTCGGTTCGAATATACAGCGGGTAACTGTGTTCGGTTGAGTCACAAGTTTGACCTCGGCATGGTCCCGTGGTTATTACATCTACATATTCTCCACGATGAGCTTGAATCGTGGTAATCACATCTTCTGTTTGAGGAGTCCTTACTTCTGTAGTTTCAAAACGAAGTGCTTGGATTTGGACATTTGATGGCACTTGGGCCAACGCTGCCGGTGAGTCTGGCATGACTTCACTGATTCTTGGTTCGGTGATCGGCAGGCCAATCATCATAAAAACCGCGGCAAAAGCTAAGGCCCCAAAAATAAAGTTAACCGTAGCCCCAGCTAAAATAATAGCTAACCGAGCCCAGGCCGATTTCTCATAAAATGGCCCTTCTTGAGCAAACTGAAGTTTTCCTCCCTCTACCTTTAAACTGGCTAATTTCCGTTTTACTTGAGCCGGTGGTTTCTGAGCTTCGCGTTCTGCCTCGGGATCTTCTCCTTCCATTTTGACAAATCCTCCAAACGGAATCCAGTTGAGGGTAAAATCAATATTTCGAAATTTAAATAATTTTAAGGCACGAGGAGGATAGCCAATGCCAAATTCTTCGACCCTCACCTTACATAACTTGGCTACTATCAGGTGGCCCAATTCATGAATAATCACCAAAAACGACAAAATTAAAATAATGACGGCAATGTACCAAATCATACGTTAAATTTCCTCATGATATTGACTAAACAGTCAGCAATTCTTTTTCTTTTTCCTGAGAGAGGGTCTCAAGTTTTTCGGTAAACGTTTTAAATTCTGATTCCATGTTATCTAAATCATGCTCAATATCATCCTCACTGATCCCTTCCTCACCTTTTTGTTTTTCAATATCCTTTTTGACATCGGTGCGCAGGTTTCGCAACATCACCATACCTGCTTCAATTTTTTGTTGTAATACTTTTACTAACTCTTTTCGTCTTTCTTCAGTTAAAGGGGGAACACTAATCCGAATTAAATCACCGTCCACAATTGGATGAAGATTGAGTGGAGAAGTAGCAATCGCTTTTTCAATCGCTTCGACCAAGCTTTTATCCCAAGGAGAAATCATAATTAAGGTTGGATCGGGAGTGGAAACATTCGCTACTTCATGAACCTTCATCATCGTGCCATAGGCGGAAACCGATACGGGATCAAGCATTTGAGCACTCGCTCGGCCAGTCCGTAACGTGGCAATATCACTCACAATGTGATCAAATGACTTTTGTAATTTATCCCGAAAATCGGAAATATCAAACGGCATACTGACTCCTTTAATTGAGCCTAGTATATCAGAGGACGGCAGCCTTCTCCATGAGTAAATTCAAGAGAAAATGGTATACTAAGCCGTCATGACACCAAAACAATATTGGCACATTTTAACAGGCTCTCTCACCCAGCCCACTTTTTATGTTCAAGTTCTAAATCAACCATTTCGACGGAGCTTACAATTTTTCTTAATCAGTTCTGTCTTATTGGGGATTGCTTCTGCTTGGTTAATGATTCAGTATCGTTTTCCTGAGTACCAAAGAATGTTTAAAGAAGTCACTCAAGAAATTTCTCAAAATTATCCAGATGAACTAAGCATACAGTGGCAAGATCAAACCTTGAGTACTTCTAATCAAGAACCATTAATGATTCCCTATCCTCATTTTTTTCAAGCTAAGCCAACTCAGGTAGCCATGGTGATTGATCCCAGCTTGGATACTACTCAGTTTGATCAGCTGAATCAACGTCTTCCAGCAAGTAGCTTATCAGTCGTGGGTTCTACCCAATTGTTAATTAATGATGGACTCGGTAATTGGTCCGTGTTGGCTTTAGCAGATTTACCTTATTTTGACCAAAATTTTACGATTAATCAGCAGACCCTTCCTGGAGTGTTGGATCAAGCCAACCACCACTTTCAACAACTGCTACAACTGATCAGTCCTACCCTCTATGTAATTTGGCCTCTCATCTATATGTTTAAAAACGCATGGATAATTCTGTGGTATGCCATTGTTGGACAGTTCATTCTCTCGTGGTATGGAAAGAACTTTGGCTTTAAAAAAATCTATCAACTCTCACTTCATTTAATTGTGGTAGCTCAACTGGTTGAAATAGTAGGTCAGTACTTATACCCCGATCTGACTTTTTCCTTGTTAAGCTTAACCTTTTGGTGTCTCTTTATTGCTTTATCCTTTACTTTAAAGAGAGTCTCAGCAGTCAAAGTAGTCATACCTACTTCACCTCAAAAATAACTACTCACTCAACTGAAGTTCTAAGTCAACCGGAGGAAAAGAAAAATCTCTCCGTGTCGGATCAGCTATTTCCAAATCAGCTTTAACTTCTTCCAATCGACTTTGTAATGGAGAAACAGCTGTGGGAACTGTGGAAGGCAACAGCGTCGGCTCAGGTGAAGTCATGAGGGGAGTCTGTCGAGTTGAATACCAGAGCCATATTCCCCCAATCAAACAGCCAAGTCCCACTACTATGGAAGCCATTAAAAGTATTCTGTTACGCCTAGGTGATATTCGCTCTCCTTCTTCGGTGGGGATAACCTGAGGTTGTTCAAACAAGGGAGCCTGTTGACTAAAACTGGTTTGGTCACCCGTATAGAGCTCTGGTTGATCTTGCTTCATAACAGCTCTCCCATCCGATTATGAATTTGACTGAGGTGAGCATACAAGGGCTGTAAATCTCGTAAAATAGTATTATACCGAGATTGGCTCATTTTTTCTTCTATAATTGAACCTTCAATTTCAAGGGATAATTCATCCAAACCACTTTTAACTCCAGCCAATTGCGTTTTCAGTTCATCAACCCCACGTTGTTTTACTTCCGCACTACTGGTACTTTCTTGATTCAGCTGAACCTGAATTGCCTCCAAGAGTGCAGTCGTTTTGTCATAGACAGTTTGCATCTTACCAAAAGAGACTAAGCTTAAACCAGCATATGCTCGACTTTCAATAACCGGGGACAGATCTTCAAATTGAACGGTCAGTTGATTGATGGCTGGTTTATCACTAGCTTGGGAAACCTGTGTTTCAAATTCAGTCAGTTGAACAATAGCAGCATCTAAATTGGTTAAGGCTTGGCTTTTAACAGACAGAGTCACCCCATTAGTGTCAATCAACTCTAACTTTAAGAGATTGAGAAAACGCAGTAAAACCTGGTCACGAGAAGACATCACTTTTTTAGTAGCCTGAACCGCTTTTTCTAAGGCTGCTAAGGTTTCTAACTGTTGGTATTCTTGATTGGCTAAAGTATACGCTTTTTCATCTTCTCGATATTGCGCCAGTAGAGTTTGGTATTCTTGCCTTAACTGTGCTTGTTGATCAGAGGTAGAAGGCTGCTGACGAATTGAGCCTTCAGTTGTTTGAGCATGGAGAGAAACTACTGGCATCACACCGGCCATCATCACCAAAATTGTCCCAACTATACCAAAAAACCAGCTTTGATGTTGTCTCATAATGAAGAAAGGGATTGAGCCTTTTGCTCCATCTCCCGCTGTCGAATAAAGTCACTCGCCGCAAAGAGGGATTCATGGGTGCCCGTATCAAACCACCGACCATGCACAAAAGCTACATCTAAAGATCCTTCTTGTAAATATAAATTGTTCACATCGGTCACTTCCAGTTCCCCTCTGTCCGAAAGGTCGAGTTGTTTGGTTTTAGCTACCACACTATTGTCATAGACGTACAAACCTGTCACTGCATAGTTTGACTTGGGATGAGTAGGCTTTTCTTCAATCGAGATTGCTTTTTTATGCTGATCAAACTCAACCACTCCAAAACGCTCAGGATCTGCTACTTCTTTAGCAAAAACTCTCCCTCCAGTTTTAAAGTTTTTGATATCATCGCTAAAATCATCTTCAAAAATGTTATCTCCCAAAATCAAAGTTACTTGATCATCTCCAATAAAATTTTCCCCAATTTTAAAGGCTTGGGCAATTCCATTTGGCTCATCTTGAATCTCATAGGTAAACTTGCATCCAAACTCTTTGCCGCTCCCTAACAGCCGTAAAAAATCACCCGCTCGATCTGGAGCCACAATTACTAAAATCTCTTTAATCTCTGCTTTTAATAAAGTCTCCAGCGGGAAAAAGATCATGGGCTTGTTATATACTGGTAACAGCTGTTTACTGGTGACTTTAGTTAACGGTCGCAATCTGGTACCAGACCCCCCCGCTAAAATAATTCCTCTCATACCTATCCTTTCTCCTATTTGTCTTGAGTGTAGTGTAGCATTAAACTCCTAGAACGTCACCAAAAGCAAAATTAAGGCTGACAAGACCGCTACACCTAGATACTCATAAAAAACCTGTTTGGTTAAGTGATCAGTTTTAACATGCGTTACTGAACCCCACCCCACATAGAAAATACCAATTAGAATAATCAGAATTCGTTGCAACAACTTATTTGGCCAAGCCGCAAAAAAGAGCACTAAGAAGACTACCAATACCACAGCAAGGATCCCATAGGCAATGCGGTGTTGTTTGAATTCGCGATTCATATTTATCCTACAATTCCTCCTTTAAAGAAGATTACTAAAAAGGCCACGGTCATCAACATCATAATATGGGCTAGATTTTTTCCGACTAATCGAATTGTGTTGGTATGGGAGACGACAATAGTATCATAGGTCAGCGTAGTCAAAATCAAGAAAATCATCGCTAAAAAGAAAGCTTTCACAATTTGGAGTGGTGAAAATAGTGGCGGTCTTTTTAGGAAAGAAGTATCGGCTAAAACTACAGGATTTATCGCTTCGGCTGGACTGTCGGTTACAACTGCAATTGGTTCTGTCGCAGGTTGTTCAGTTTCTGCCATCGCTGGTTTTTCAGCTACCTGAACCGTAGGTGTATCAACGGTTGCCACTCGACCTGTCGGTTCACCAAACATTTGGACTACTAAAGTGGTCTCATAGCCTTGAAGTTCTCCATCTACGACCGCTATGCCTATTTCCGTATACTCAGGATTCATGATGTTTGCTTTGTGGGTGGGTGAATCCATCCAGGCTCGCACCATAGAATTGGTATCAGAGAAATCTCGAGCTAGGTTTTCGCCGGCTACTAAGTAGGTATAACCGGCATTTTTCATAAATACCCAAGGAGTAGTCCCATCGGGGGCAATATGAGCCCAGTACTGATCGGTAAACATATCTTGAGCTTTGGCAGTAGCAGCTTGTGAAAGCTTAGTATTGATGGTGAGAGGTTTTAAACTCGAAAGAGCCCTTTGCCGATTCGTCTGTTCTAAAACTTGAGTCGCGGTAATACTAGAAGCATATCCCAGTACTCCCTGAAAGGATTGACTCCAAAATCCAAATGAACGAATCCCAATAAAGAAAGCTAAAGCTATCAATACAAAGAAGAGATAAGAATCAGGATGAAGTAAACGAGGTCGATGGTTATTGGATCGCCGAGGATGAAATAAGTGTTTCATCACTCTCGACAACTTTTTTCTCATACCTCATTATGATGAGAATGGCTAGATTTTTCAACCAACAAGCTTTGGATCAAATAATTAGGACTCAACTTCTTCGATAAAAGCAAAACTGAGTAATTTTGTACAGAGTGACATCAGAATTGAAAGCACCCAGAACCAGTTACAGACTGCGGTTTGTAATTGAATAGCCCCCTCACAGTCACAATTCCGGAAAAAGTAGAATAAACCAATACTACTCACCGTCACCACTAAGACTACCACTTGTTTTCTTAAACCAGCTCCATGGCGTTGAAGTATTTCTGAACCTAAGATAAATAGAATTTGAAAACCCAGTAAAAGCCAGGGGAGCCATTGTTCCCACTGCGTACATGCTTGAGTACTTATTCCAGCCACTTCACCTGAGGTTGTCACTGGCTCCACCCCTGATGGGCTCTCATCAGTAATTCCCAGAACTTGTCCTGCAGCAGTTTGCGGTCCTCCCGTGACCGGGCCACCAGTTAAACTGGTAGTCAGACTTGCTCGAGGACTGCTACATAAATTTTGATTGCCTCCCACCGCGATTAATTCAAAGGTATATTGAGAGGCAGCGAGATTCGTAATGGTAAAGCTGGTGGCTCCCTGAATATATTCCGGGATCACCGAATATGCTGCTCCATCCAGTCGGGTAAAGAAAATAGCATAACTTTGAGCGTTTGAAGTAGCGTCCCAACCTAGAGTGACAGTATTACTGCCTGAACTGAGTACTCGAAAGTTGGTTGGACTATTGGAAAGTAAACCTGGATTCTCACAGACAGGGGCGGTCGCGTCATTACCTGCAGTTTGAGTTTGAGCTCCAGCAGTTTGACCAGTCGTTTCCGGTGAGCTACTCGGAGGTGGAGTTAAGATATCAAAACCCAGTTGCCAATCAAAAACCGTTTCCAAGTTTTGATAACTATTATTAGCATCTGTACTCATGTTCAGTTGAAATAGATAGTCGTGAGTAGAACTAGCCGGAATATTTGTCAAGAAAACCAAACTTTCTCTGAGTTGGGCCAGTGATGCCGGCCCATAAATTGACGTAGTTGGCTGATCACCATCAAAAATCGTCAAAAATATTTGGCCAGCCAAATCATTTTCTGCTGAACCTGAATTGAAATTTTTTAAATAGAAATTAAACGTTCGATCAACATCAGCCGTGTTATGAACATGCAACAAGTGCGTTACTTGATAACCAGGATAAATATTTTCTTCAGAAAATAGGGAAGGATCGCTATTCGAGAGAACACATGTTCCACTACCACTGCAGGTAATATCAAAAGTTTGGCTCACTGCCTGAACAGGTTTCGCACCAAGAAGCCAACCTAGGGTGAAAATCAGAGTGAAAGTCAGCTGGAAAAATTGATATAACAATGACTTCATAAACTCATTTATTGCTGGAGAAAGACCACATACTCCTCGTCACCTTTCTTGAGTGTCACTTCAATTGATAAATCAGAAACTTGTTGGTGAGACACACAGACTAGTCCATTTTCGCTACACGTAGCCAATGGAACTGGATCAACAAAGTAACGATTCCCGGAAATTTCATCAATGCTCCCTCGAATTCCCTCTCGAACGACTTGCTCTTCAACGAGATGCTTGTACTGAATTTCATACTCTGCGTGATCAAAGTATTGACCATCAATAATCATAAAAGTTAACTGATTTTGGTCAGTTGAGATCACTTTTAATTGAGGAACTAAATCAGCTTCAGTAGCTTGATTGGGAGTTGATGGGGTAGGAATTAAATCGGACCAAGCTTCGCTTCCGTCGGTTTGCCTTCCCCAGGTTCTTCCTTCTGGATGAGAACCGGTATACGTTAATTGTGTAATCAATCTTTGTTGGTCATCAAACAGACGGAGAGTATCACCCGTATTGTTGAAAACGGGAGTACCATTTCGATAGATGGTTAACCAACCATGTGCCGGAATAACTGTTTCTCCACCATCATTGGTGAATGAATTGGTATCACTATGAACTGAATCAATAGTAATTTTTTGATTGCTTTCATCCGACACAGACCATCCAATCAGATCTTGGTCTTGATCACTAGTATTATAGAGTTCCACCCACTCACCTTGCTCCCCTAAGCCGTTGTCACTCCCCACTGGATTAAACATCACCTCATTGAGGATGATAGGTGAATCAATTAAGTTGACTTTGGCTATATTGGAAATTTGAGATAGATTATGTGCCTGATCTCGAGATTTAACAGCAAAATAATAGACTTTATTTGGATCTAAGCCCGTGAGAACCAGTTGTTCCCCTGCTCCACCAGGTAGGGGAGAGGTCAAAGTTTGGGTAAGTTCATCTACTTTCCTGGTGGGAACGGCTAAGTCTGACCAAGCCATTTCGGTGGTAATTGGCTGAGTGCTATAGCGAACATCATATTCGCCGACAGTCTCAAACGGCTCGTCACTAGGGGCGGTAAAGTGCAAACTATACTCTCCATCCCCCTCATTGATGGCGGTTAAATCTTCAATGGCATTCGGAGCTTGATTGTCATACAACACTTGAATAATCTGATGGTTCTCCCCCTCTACCCAGTATTCAATTTGGTTATTGTCTGGTTGGCCAGTGAGAGAAAATTGGACTTGACCAAGTCCTTCTCCACTTTGGGTTTGACCTTGAAGCGTGTAACTATAATGAGCAACTCGCTGGGCATCTTCAGCGGTGACGGTAAATTGAGCCGACTGATTGACCACTGCGATATTGGTAGTCACTTGATCAAGGAACACCAAAGAGGCTGATTGATCGTCACCGGTGTTGCCAGCACTGAACTCAACCCTAAGTGTCGGTTCCACAAAATCTGCTACATCCAAAGCTAAGTATTTCCAGCCAGTTGTGCGTTGTTGATCGGCAATTTCTGAAGTCGCTGCCTGGGCATACTGTTGATACACCACTTTATCATTGACGCGAATTTGAAAAGCGGGTTCATCAAATCCAGGAGCAGTTTCTCGTGTCACGAGTTGATACCATAATCCCAAAGTTCTTAAACCTCGTCCGGAATTATCAATAGTCTGAGACAAAGTACTTGCCCCGTTACTGGAACTATTTCCAACTTGCACCATGCCGTTTCCTAAATGAGGAGTAAAATCTACTCCTGCTTGACTTACCTGATTCACTGCCCCACTAATTTGCCAATGACTCAAATCATTTTCAAAGTCTCCATTTTGAATTCTATTTTCGATATCTTTGAGCGGACTTCCAGAGACAGTAATGCTAGCGGTACTGGAATTATCAATTGTGAAATGACCTACCGCTGACCAATCACTTTCATTTCCTACTTCGTCTATCGCTTTAACATGCCAATAGACCTCTCCATTGGGAGCATTTTCTGCATGCTTAATAATGTAGCTAGAATTGGCTGGATCAGTATCTGCTGAATTGGTAAAAGTAGCCGTATAACGAAGTTGAGTTAAAGCTGAATCATCAAAACTTTCGTAGTAGTATGAAACCTCTCCCCCATGATTATCCATTACCTTCTGCCATTTTTGGACTAATTGACTACTATTGCCAGTTTGATCAGTGGGTGAAATCAAAGTAGGAATCGGTGGGGCAGTAGAGTCGACAATATAGGTTCGAGTATTTGACCAATCACTGCAATTATTTAAACTGTCACAAGCTTCAACTCGAGCTTCATAAATGCCATCATCAACCCCAACTAAATTTTGAGTAGTGGTGGTAAGGTTGGGGAAAGAAGTATAGTGACTATGATTAAAAGCATTCAGTAGTTGCAAGTTGTAATAAACCGGGTGCATATCTTCATAATCATTCACCGATGTCCATTCAATCGTCATATTTTCAGGTTTTTGTTTAAAATTGTTATCTGGTGCAATAATTTCTGGTACCATTGGGGCTACAAAATCAGCTATCGAAATGCTAATTCCCGAGACTGTGGCTTGATCAGTAAATAAAGCTCGGACAGTAGTCTGAGCAGCGATAGCAATGGTGCCTACCAGAATTAAACCTATTGATAGAATTTTCTCTCCAGCTTCTTTGTGTACCGTAGTTTTAGCTACTTTTTCTGTTACCTTCCGGTCAATTTCCTCCCTGATTGCATTGCGAATATTTAAGATTTGATAAAAGACAAATACCAACGCTGGCAAGAAAATCATTAAAAAGAAGCCCAGCGGCTTTCGTACAAAATAGCCGGCGTGACCTAGGTAGGGAATGGCAAAAAGATACTCTCCTTTAACATTCTCTCCTGGAAGTTCCCAAGCGTCCTCGGCATTATTGTTATCACCTTTGGTCTTAATTTTTGACTTGTCACTACTATCTACAATCCGGTGAACGATGGTATCTTTAGGGCTTTGAGGTGAAGTGAACGCTACAATCTGACCATCGTGTAATTGATCGACCATAACCGGTTTGGTCACAATCAATGAACCAGTCATAATAGTAGGTTCCATTGAGCCAGACACAACTACATAGGTACGGGGGACATTATTAAAAGGTAAGAGTGGAGAAACCACAATCAAGAAAATTCCCATCATCAGTATGAAGAGAATCCATTCAATAGCGCTAGTGATTTTTTTGAAGGTCTTAGCCATTTAGTTTGACCCCGCGTCAGACGCGGGATCATCAAAACGGTCAAGTTAGGGAGCAACTACTTGAGTAGCTGTGAGCGTAAAGGTTATATTACTCAGAGTTTGTCCTGCAATTGAATTATTAGCAGTCGAAGGCACTCTCATTTCAATTATGTATTCTCTTGCATCAGTGTGTGCAATTGGATCACCAGGTAAGGATCTCTCTGTTGCATTCCATTGCGCAAGTGTATACCAAGAAGTAAATTCGGATGAATCTACATCTACAACTCTCATCTGAACATCACCAGATAAATTCGGCCAGTTATTTGCAGCCGTCAAACGAGCTTTGACTTCTAATGGGATATCAGAGCTGCTATTGTTTTCCAAGAAAATTGGAGCTGATGCTGTATAACCTGGATATATTCCTGTTAAATTAAGGCCAACGTTCCAGTTGTTTTGAAAGCCGGAGCTTGTTCCTGAAACTCTTAAATCTGCATTCCCAGTGGCGATGGTAATACCGTTGACCGTGGCGGTATCACTAAACAGTGCGTAAGCAGCACTGGAGACGACTCCCACTGTCATGGCGATCGCCATCAAACTCATAATAATTTTTTTCATACCTTCCCTCCTTCTCTCTTTCGAGAATATTGTATGTAGGTTACAAATAAGTGAAATTTGTTGAAGAACAATCGATACAAAAAAACCCCACCAATTTATTCAGTAATTTTTAGACCGAATAAAGGCAGGGAGAATGTTTGATTTTTCACCAAAAATCACGCTTATTTGTCTAGGTTAATATTGATTTTGGTTATGACATAACACCGGCTTCAGTGTCAAGCATCACTTTTGACAATTTTGATTGAATAACAGATACTTTATTATAGAAATATATAGGTAAATGAAGATTCACTTACGGAATGCTTACTAGAAAAGTTAAACACCGTCCAACTAATGTTGATGTCATTCTGAACTTGATTCAGAATCTAGGATATGTTTACTCTATTAAATTGAGCAAACAGTGTCATATAAATCTCTCCAATCTGGGTTGTGTTGCTCAATTAACTCAATTTTCCACTGCCTTCTCCAATTCTTAAGTTGTTTTTCTCGATCAATTGCACTATATATGTCATCACAGTCTTCAAAATACACGAGTTTATTTACACCATAGTTAGTCGCAAAACCCAAAAGTTCATGATTCTTATGTTCATATACTCTTCTACACAACTCATTTGTAACACCAACATATAATGTGCCTCTTTTGCCACTAGATAAGATGTAGACAAATCCATCACGTTTCATCAAAAAATTAGCCCTAGATTCTGACTTTCGTCAGAATGACATGAATAGTTATAAGAAAATGATAATTGAAGAAAATTACACGGTGATCAAATTTATCAAGTCTTTTACGATGATGTTTCATCGTCATCTAAATACGTCCTCAACCGCTTGATATCCTGGGCTGTCACTTGGGACAAAGGCAACTTTTCTGCTTCGTCTAGACTGAACCAAGCCACCCGATCGGATTTACCTGGTTCCATAATAGTGGGTTCTCCCTCAACAATTCGACAAATAAAAGTCGGCGACACCCAATGTTGATGTTCATCGGGCAAGATATGATTATACACATCCAACATTTTGACAATTTCAATCTCAATTCCTAATTCTTCTTTCACTTCTCGCTTCAGTCCCTCCTCCATCGTTTCCCCAAATTCAATTTGTCCCCCCGGAATTTCCCACTTGCCTCGCTCATTTTTAGCTAAAGGGCCACGCAGTGAGAGTAAGACCTCATTGTGGTCATTCAACAACAAAGCTCCAGCTCCTATCCCAATCACATCATGACCAACTTTCAACTTTTGATCTCGCTTTAATTGAATGAAGCGGTCAACATCCCGTTGAATGCCAACAATTTTGATTAATTCTATGGCTTCTTCTGGGGTTACCCACTGATAGGCTTGATGTTCATCGGATAACTGAATCTGACTGGTATGAGTTTGACAATAGAAAGTCATCCCAATTAAATCATTCTCCGCCTTTTTGGGACCGCGATAAATATGCCACACCGAAAATACTTGACCAATAATCAGATCAGTTAAGCCTAATTCTTCCTGCATCTCTCTTTTCAAACCATCTTCCGGATCTTCAAATTGATCAATTCGACCATAGCCAATCTCCCATTCATTCGGGTGCCAATCCAAATTTGAAGCTCGTTGCTCAATCAAAATTAAACCAGTCTCTGCATGTTCGATAATAGCGCCCACCGCTACCATGAAACGGCCCACCGGATTAGAAGAAGTAGAGTGATTATCAGGTTGAGCGATCATCATATTGTCACTTTCTATGATCTACCAAAGTTAGTTGCCCATCAAGAGTATAATCCTGATATGTTGCGAAAGGAACAAAGAAAAACCGAACCACATCCCCAAACTGATTCTTTGTGGATTCGGCTACTGATTGAAATCAATAAACGCCTGGCTGTGGAAAACATTGATCCAACCCGAGACTTTTGGATGAAAACTTTATTTGCCTCCAGGGTATGGGCCAGATATTATCCGAAAAATCTTAAAAAGAGAAAATGTTCAAGCTCACACTACTGCCTTAGACTTGAGTTTCCCTTCATTAAAAAAAGCTCAACAACACCATTTTTCAGTCGAAATTGACTATCTACAAGGAAATGTCGTTCATTTGCCATTTTCTCCCCTACTCCCTATTCCTTTATAAATAAGAAAGACCAGCCAGAAAAGTCCGGTGCTTCTCGGAATCCATTTCATTTACATGAACCATCTCGAGAAGAATTACTCCAAAAATTTAATAAAGCTGAACTTCAGTTACTCGGTATATATGGCCAAGCCTTTGTCAGTCGACGAGAATTAAATCTGGTTCGAAAAATTACCACTCGATTGCCTCTATGGCCGATCTATGCCTGGTTAATCAGAAGACCACACTCATTTGATGTTTCTGAGTGGATTGATGAATCGAAGATTCCATTAACCCAAATTTATGTGATAACAAAAGAGGTTAATTAAATATCCTTCTTCACTAGTACTATAGCTTCAAAGATAAATATAACTTAATTACTACAGTTTTTAAAAAAATGTTGAACCAGTAAGGTGTAGTCGAGTAAGTTGACTATTTGATCTTGATTGATGTCGGCAATATTACTCCCAGTTTCCATAAAGTGAGAAACTAAAATGGTGTAGTCAAGTAAATTCACCTGACCATTCTCATCCAGGTCACCCATACAAACTTCAGGACTAGCTGGAGGCGTTGGACTGGGTGGGGGCGTAGGGGTGGGTGAAGGAGTAGGGATTGATCCTCCGCCTGCACAGTCTCCATTTGTACAGCGGATCAGGTTGATTCTAGAGTAGTTAAAAGAGGCATTGGTATCGTAATTTCCTAAGCCAGCAGCGGCCGCCGCTGCCAGATAGACTCTAGGCTCAACCGGTGAATCATATGCTCTAAAATCTCCCCCTCTGGAAGCAATGTAATCAATAGCTACTGAATCGTTGGCCACCGGGTCTGTCGACAAAAAGTAGGCGTTGGGAAATGGGTTGGTAATCCCCTTCTCACCAGTCGGTTCAGCGTCTGGACCAGAACTCTTTAGACCATAAATGGCATCAGTCACCACCAGAACAGTCTTGTTTTTTATATTTGGAGAACTATTGAGTTGAACCAAACCGTTTTCCGATATTTCCGACTCCAGAAAAGTGTAATGGAAAGTGCTCGGAGTTTCGGTACTCCCTAAATGGTTCTTAAAAGCTAGGGTGACACCACAATAATAATGGGTTCGCAACAGGGGCATGTTAATCACATAGGTAACGTTATTTAACAGACAGGTAAGCCTAGTCCCAAAAACATTGTCACAGTAAGAACGTGCCTCGCTGGGGTTGATCTGAACATTGGGAAACCGTGCTCTTACTCCAGGAGCAAAATCAGAAACAAAGTCGCGACTGGAGTCATACAAAATTATATTATTTTGAGGCACACCAGCATCGACCAAGGTTTTAATCAAGGCATTAATACTTGCCACATTAGGATTATGCAGAGACGGATTACCCGAATTATTGAAATTTAATTTGATGGCAATCTTTTCGCCAGACTGATAAGCCGTTCCCCCATTATGATCTCTAAAAATCTTGTCCCAGGCATTCCCGGCATTGGCGGTTCCTGTCAACCTGGTGATCCCTAATAGCATCATCTCATCGGCAGCCGTTTGGTTGACTCTAGTGACTGAATTACTACTCCAGCCAGTAGCAGCTCTAGAGTCATTAACCCACACTACTGTCGAAGTTCCTGCTCCCTGAGCAGGTGGAGATAATAAATTATTTTTGGGCACAAAATAGCGGTAACCAGCAACGAGCACTAGTGCCCCACTTACCACAAAAAATGGGTAAAAAAATTGCTGTTTTCGGCGAAATACTCGACCCAGAGTAGTAGTAAATAAAAGCGTCGCAATCCAAGCAATAAAGATCGATGAGTTGGTGGCCGCAAATCTTTGACAAGGATAAGTAATACGTGACGGCTTAGTTCCAGAGCGAATCAGAAACCAAATAATGCTCAAAATTCCGACAATGATAAAGAAGAGAGATGGAAATTTTTTTTGCTGGTGTTGAAGCAACTTTGCTTCTTCATGCAGTCGCTGGTGAATCCGATTCATCTACTCTCCTCATGTTTTAAAGTCGACCTTCATTGGAGAAACCTTCTCCGATCACTCGTGAATAAGTCGATAATAAAACATAGACTCTACTCAGTATATCAGCCAAAAAATGGATTTTACAGATTAAAATTGTTCTACTAACCAAAACGTTAGATTTCAATAATGGTTTCGCCGGAATTCCAGCGGGTTTTGATCATAATTCTCAATTCCAAAAACAAAAATTTAA
>CAZVBO010000007.1:46816-48282 GCA_964625685.1 uncultured Pseudomonadales bacterium | reverse complement strand
GTTACGGCTACCTCATCTCAACGGTTCTTTTTGGCTCGATGAAGCCGCCCAAGCACTCGAGAGTGCCCGACCACTCTCTCAACAACTCGATATTATCCCTGATTTCCAACCTCCACTTATCCACATACTCACTCACTTTGCACTATATTTTTCTCCAGCCGAGTGGTGGCTCCGACTCTGGGCTGCTTTCCTACCGGGCTTAGTGACCATCTGGGCCACCTATCAAATCGGGAAAAAACTTCATTCCTCTCAATTGGGGGCGATCGCTGCATTATTACTGGCCACCAACTCCTTTCATATTTTTTACTCTCAAGAATTACGCCCCTACTCATTACCGACTATGTTTGCCGTGTTGAGCTGGTTAAGCTTACTTCACTGGTTTGAAAACTTAGGATCAAAAAAAGCATTAGTCATGTACACGCTGCTAACCATAGGCGGCTTGTATTCGAGTTACCTCTATCCCTTTGCACTTCTATCACAACTAGGAGTAGTTTTGTTTCAGTATCGCTCGCTTTTTAAAACCTATCTATTGAGTTTATTTGCCAGTGTAGTTGCCTTTTTACCGTGGTTACCACTCTTTTTTCAACAGCTGGCCAAAGGTCAAAGCTGGCGTGTCGAGCTACCTGGTTGGGAAACTGTAGTCAGCTTCACTCAATTAAAGTCCCTCCCGTTAGTTCTGGGTAAATTTATATTTGGCGTTTTAGATTTAGAGTTAACTTTGGGCTACTTGGTTGTATTCGCCGTGGTTTTGGGGAGTATAAGTATGGTACTTTTCCGATTAGCTCAACAACAAAAATTAAATCCACACCAACTTCATAAACCCTGGGGGCAAAGATGGCTCATCTTAAGTTCAGCCTTGTTGATCCCGTTACTCACCAGCTGGCTGATTTCTTTTTGGGTGCCTGTAGTTCAACCCAAACGAGTTCTTTTTGTGTTGCCATTCTTTTACTTACTGATCGTTGACCTCTGCCTAACGGCTAAGTCTCAACCAAGCAATGTTTTTCAACGATTTTTGGCCTTGTTTGATAAAAGATGGAAACATCAGTGGGTCTACTTGCCCATAATCATGCTGCTGGGAATCAATCTATTTTCTACTGGGCAATACTTTACTCAGGAAAAATATCAGAGAGAAAATTGGCGGCAGTTAGTCGCTCAAATTGAACGGCAATTTCCGCCTAATGAAACCGTCATACTTTTCTCATTTGACGTGCCCTTTGCACCTTGGCGATGGTATGCGGGGACCACTTACCCTACTGTAGTTACCGGTGAACTCTCTATTCAGGATGTTAAAGATTTGCCCAATCAACTCAAAGTGGTGACCACTTATCAATATGTCCTGGTCTTTGATTATTTAAGAGATTTAACAGATCCTCACGATCTGACATTGCAAACGCTTAAGGATTTCGGCTACACTGAGGTAGGTGCACTTGACCAAACCAATATTGGCTTTATCAGAATTTATGCTC
>CAZVBO010000007.1:0-46716 GCA_964625685.1 uncultured Pseudomonadales bacterium | reverse complement strand
ATGAACATTGGCCTTGACATTACTCCTATCATTTATCAACGCGGTGTCTCCCGCTATACAGCGAATTTAGTCAAATCGCTCGTAGCCCAACCGGATCATCACCTCTGGTTATATGGCTCTAGCTTTCGGCAGCGACATACGCTGGAAGTATTTGCTCGACAGTTTGAACCCAAAACCAAAGCCGTGATTCAACCATATCCGCCTACCCTGCAGGAAATTATGTGGAAAGTGGGTTTTAATGCTGTCAAACGAGTTCTTCCCAAAGTTGAAGTCTTTCACTCCTGGGACTCACTTCAACCACCTGACAAAAATCTCCCCCTGGTGTCAACCATTCACGATTTAGCGATTCTGAAATTTCCGGAAACCGCCCATCCCAAGCTTTTGCGAATGCATCAAGAGTCCTGGAAAATCTTGAAGGAGAGAAATGCTCAGGTCATTGCCGTGAGTCGGAGTACTCGCAAAGATGTGATTGAACTTTTAGAATTTGAACCCTCACGAGTCCATTTAATCTATGAGGCTTTACCCAGGGAGGTTATATCTACTGCCGAAAGCATTACTGATGATCAATACGATTACTATCTGCAAAAACTCAAATTAACCAACCCCTTTTTGTTCTTTGTGGGAACTCGTGAACCGCGCAAAAATCTGCTCAAACTGATCGAGGCTTGGAAGCCACTGGCCAAAGATTTTGAACTGGTGATTGCGGGGGAAAGCGGTTGGGATGAAACAGAGAAAATAAAAACCAAACATCCAGAACACCTCAGATTTCTGGGGAAAGTTTCTGATCAGGAACTGGCGATTCTGTACAGTGAAGCCGCGGTCTTTGTTTATCCAAGTTTATATGAAGGCTTTGGTTTGCCTATTTTAGAAGCATTTTATCATGGCACTCCGGTAGTCACCTCCAATAATTCAGGGATGGCAGAAGTTGGAGGAAGTGCGGCCGAATTGGTAGATCCAGAATCAGCCACCAGTATTAGACAAGGCATTGAAACCATTTTGAATGAATCCAAAAAAAACCAACAAGAGCGACTTCAAAAAATGATTTTAAGACAGCAATTATTTTCGTGGGATAAAACTGCTCAACAGACGATTGAAGTGTATCAAAAGGCAATTCAATGAGAAAAGTTATGTTTCTCTTGTGAAGATATCAACAAACTCTAAAACAAGTTCTAGTAAAATATGAGCCACCGCATGCAGGAATTTCTCTGCTACTTGAACCAGTCCTGTGACTAGAATTTCCAGAATCTTCACAAATATTTTACCCACTTCATAAATAGCTGCATGAGTGAGATCAGCCACCTCTTTAACACAAATATAGGCAATACTATATAAAATTCCCACTCCCATCTCAGTAGGACTAGGAACAATATCTAAAACTCCAATCACTAGTGCAAACATAGCAATTGCCGCCATAACTCTGAGCACCTGCATATTATCATTTTCCTTCCGGGTGACTTCTTGAGATTTCTCTTCGAGTGATTGCTTTTCTTCTTCTACCATAATGGAGAATTATACCCCAAAGTATGGCCAAATACATCATGGGTGTGTAAAACTATTCAATCTTGGCTAAACGCTTTCCGCCTTTTACAATGAAAGGATGAAATCAATTCATGTAGCAATTGATGGCAATGAAGCCAATGTAGTCAATCGCGTGGGCAGTAACGTTTATGCTTTTGAAATTTTAAAAAGCCTAGCTAAACTCTGCCAAGATAAACCAGAAATTCAAGTCACCGTTCTGTTGACTCAACCCCCTTTACCAGATCTCCCTCAAGCTCATAGCCGCTGGCAATATCAAGTGATTGGACCTCAACCATTCTGGACCCAATGGGCACTCCCCATTCACCTCTTTTTGCACCAAAAAAAATATCAAGCCTATTTCACTCCCGGTCATTATGCAGCTCGAATCTCCGCAGTGCCATATATCTCCACCGTCATGGACACCGCTTACTTAGATTTTCCCGAACAGTTCCGGAAAAATGATTATCTTCAACTCAAAAACTGGACAGAGTACTCCGTCAAAAAAGCGGCCAAAGTAATCGCTATCAGCGAGGCCACCAAACAGGACGTGGCTAAACACTATCACAAATCAAAAAAAGAGATTGTGGTGGCGTATCCCGCACTCCAGACTGAAAAATATAATATTTCAGCCAAAACCAAAAAAAGTTTTTTTAAAAAACATAGCATTGGTGAAAATTACATTTTGTACCTGGGTACCCTCCAACCTCGCAAAAATCTGGTACGGTTAATAGAGGCATTTGAATCTACTGTCAGATCTCAAGCCAGTTCTAAAACGAAACAATTAAAGCAAAAACTTCACGCTCGGTCCAACTCTAAAACCAACTCTGATAAACTCCAATTGGTCATTGCGGGCAAAGTCGGTTGGTTGGCTCAAGATATTTTGGATCGAATCAAACAATCGCCTTTCAAAGACCAAATTATCTTAACTGATTTTGTATCTGAAAAAGAAAAACAGTTACTTTATGAATCAGCCAGTGTCTTGGCACTCGTTGGACTGTATGAGGGCTTTGGCATGCCGCCACTAGAGGCCATGTCGTATGGAGTTATCAGTGTGGTTTCAAACACTACTAGTCTTCCCGAGGTAGTAGGAGATGCCGGCCTAACCGTTGATCCCTATTCAGTCCCTGAAATTTTTGAAGGACTCAAAACAGCTATCACCATGACCGCCACCAAAAAAGCTCAATACCGGAAAGCGATGCGGCAACAACTCAAAAAATTTAGTTGGAAAAAGAGTGCCCAAATTATTTTAGATGAACTGATTCAACTAGCAGAAAGCAAGAAAAAATAACTTATGGATGATTCACCCATTATTTTAGCGATTGATCCCGGATATGACCGCTTAGGTTGGGCCATTGGCCACAAAGCTCAACCACTTACTTTACTTGCTTACGGCTGTATTCAAACTTACAAGTCTGATCCTATTTTCAAAAGATACCAGCAAATTATTCTTGAATTAGGCAAAATTATTCAACAATATCAACCCACTCAGTTGGCTATGGAAAATCTCTACTTTTCCAAAAATACGACTACTGCCATGAGAGTCAGTGAAACTCGTGGTTTAATTATGGGCAGTTGTTTGCAAGCCGGCCTAGAAATTTTTGAATACAACCCCAATCAAATTAAATTAGCCGTCACCGGTAGCGGTCGAGCCGACAAAAAAGCCATGGAGAAACTGATCCGGCTTCAACTGAAACTCCCACAGGAAAAAATCATCGATGATACGCTTGATGCAATGGGGTGTTTGATCACTCATATAGTGAGCTATCGACCAAGTATTGGTTAATGATTATTGATTAATGTCTAATGTTTAATGACTAGAGATAAATCAGAAAGAAGCCTTTGTCATTCCCTCGAAAGAGAGAATCTGGAAAAGCACAACTAGTATCCCAGATCCCCGCTTGCGCGAGGATGACTACAACAATGTCCTTTACCAGTCATTTTAGCAGTTGATATGATAGTCTGCTAATTGCGCCTCAAAATTTATTTGATTGATCCATCAAGATATTATTTGATATATTTTGATATAATAGCTAAACAGCGTTCTTGACTCTGCTTCGAGCATTTTCAATATGATCAATCAAACGATCCTGAGTTGACCCCTCTTCAAAAAATTCTACTTTCCACCCTAGTGGAGCTTCTAACGCACGAATTGACCTTAAAATTTCAAAAAAGAGAACTGTCATTTCAGGAACATCAAGCTCTTCAAAGTAGATTTTAAAAGTCGTTATGATTGCAGCACCTGTCTCATTTAAGACAGCTCCAATAAAGTGAGGTTTATCTTCAATAAACTTACCATTAATGTTAGGCTGTAAACCTCTTCTAAAGGTCTGATCCAATTTATTTAGCCAAATTTCATTTCTCATAATCAAATCCCTCCTCTTTGGAAGGATATTTTCCCCACCTTTTCACTTTCTGTCAACTGATATATATTGAAGTACTATGATTTCATACTTGAGTGGGCAACCAATATTCCATGGCACTGAATTAACAGTGCTCGTCAATGGAGTCGGCTATGAGGTCAAAGTTGGACCTCGACTGAGCGCCCATTTAAATGGACAAACCCAAACTGAACTCTTTATTCACACTCATGTTCGTGAGGATCGATTAGAACTCTATGGTTTTCAGACTCCAGCCGCTAAAAAGCTGTTTCGGATGTTTTTAGATATTTCTGGAGTGGGTCCCCAAACCGCCTTGCTGATTACTGACCAAGATCCTGACCAGGTCGTGGCTGCTGTTCAAAATGCCGACACTCCTTTTTTGACTGCTTTGCCTAGAGTAGGGAAGAAGATGGCCCAAAAAATTATCATTGAACTTCGGACTAAACTCGGTGAAATTAAAGCGCTAGACCTTCAACCAGAAACGACTCAGGAAATTCAAGTTCGGGAAGCGTTGTTAGGACTTGGGTTTGACGAACAAAGCATTTCCGTCATCTTCCACCAATTAAATGTGAATGAATTGCCACTGGATCAGGCAGTTAAAGAAAGTATTAAACACTTGGGAAAACATGACTAATACTCAGGACGAACAACTGTTTACCTCACTGAGAGCAAGTTCTTGGGATGAGTTTCGTGGCCAAAAAACCATCAAAAAATCACTCCAGATTGCGGTCCAGGCTGCTCTGGAGAGAAATGATGCGGTTGACCACATTCTACTGTATGGGCCACCGGGTTTGGGCAAAACGACGCTGTCTCATTTAATTGCCAAGTCGATGAACGTTCAAATTAAAATGACTTCAGGACCAGCCCTCTCTAAATCTGGAGATCTGGCAGCCATCTTAACCAATTTAGAACCAGCTGATGTCCTTTTTATTGATGAAGTCCACCGATTACCCAAAACTGTTGAAGAAATGCTCTATTCGGCCATGGAAGATTTTGCGCTTGATATTGTGATCGGTAAAGGTCCCTCTGCTCGCACCGTTCGGCTGGATCTACCAAAATTTACCTTGATCGGAGCCACCACTAAGTATGGTAATCTATCCGGCCCTTTTCGAGATCGCTTTGGCTTAGTTCACCGGCTACAACATTACTTTGAACCTGACTTAGTTGATATTCTGATTGAGGCTGCGAAGAAACTCACCATACAACTCGACCCTGAGAGTGCCCAGCAAATAGCTCTCAGATCCCGAGGGACTCCTCGGATTGGGCTACAGCTTCTTAAAAGAGTTCGAGACTATATTCAAGTTAAGAATGGAGGGGTCATCAATCCCGATTCAACCACTCAAGCACTTTCTTTACTAGATGTAGATGAACGTGGTCTCAACCAAGTCGACCGTAAATACTTGACCTCAATTATTGAAAAACACCAGGGTGGACCTTTAGGTTTAACCACCATCGCCGCTTTACTTCATGAAGATACAGTCACCATTGAAGAAGTCATTGAGCCTTTTTTACTCCAAATTGGCTTTATTAAAAAAACACCCAAAGGTCGAGTGGTGACCATAAAAGGTTATGAACATTTAGGAATAAAAACGAGAAAACCAGAAACCAATCCCTCCTTCCCTGTCTAAATACTTGAATTTGCAAACCCAGCACAAACTTTCTCGTCTTCCTCCTTCGTAAATCTCGACGATAAAAGATATAACAATTTTACCCTAAGTAGCCAGATCGTCTCAGACTCAGTCGTTTCGCCGAAAAAGTTTGTTATTGCTTCATTTTGTCGTTAAGCATTTGGTAATTGGAATTTGTTTGAAATTTGAATTTTGGAACATTGACATTTACCCTGTATACTAATACTATGCCAATCACCGATTCACACGGAAAACCGGTTTCCATGACACAATTACCAGCCAAAATCTGGAACCGACTCACAACCATTTGGCTAGAAATTGTGTCTGGTTTTCTCTGGTGGGGAGTGGGTTTTATTCCTTTCCATACCATTCGTCGCTTTTTTTATCGGCTCTCAGGCATGAAAATTGGCAAAGGTTCTACTATCCATATGATGGCCCGAATTTATGATGCCCGAGGGATTCAGATCGGGGAAGATTCACTCTTAGGAGAAAAAATTACACTTGATGGTCGCCTCCAAACTAAGAACTCTCAAAGCGGGATTGTGATTGGCAACCATGTTGATATTGCCAGTGAAGTCATGATCTGGACCAGTGAACATGATCTGACCCACCCCGAAATGCACACCATTGAAGAAAAAGTGATCATTGAAGATTATGTTTTTATTGGTCCTCGAGTGATCATTTTGCCCGGTGTCACCATTGGCAAAGGGGCTGCCGTTGCTGCCGGCAGTGTGGTCACAAAAGATGTGCCAGCTGGCAAAATTGTGGCTGGAGTTCCTGCTAAAGAAATAGGGGAGAGACCAGTTGAACAATTTCATTATATTTTAGGTCGAGCTCGTTTCTTTCAATAAAGTTATGATACTGTCGATTATCATCGTCTCTTATAATACTGAGCTGATTACCCTCCAAACATTCAAGTCGGTTATTTCTGAACTCAGAAAGAACTCTCAGCTCCTTGAACAAACCGAGATCATCATCATCGATAATCATTCGACTGATAATTCCATTCCTACGATTAAAAAATTTAGCAAAAGCCTACCCGAAATCCAGTCTCAGCAGCTTCACCTTACCGTCATCGAAAACTCCCAAAACGCTGGTTTTGCCGTGGCTAATAACCAAGGGATCAAAACTTCCACTGGTAAATATATTTTGTTACTCAATTCAGATACCATAGTCCAATCCAATGCCTTGACTCAACTGTTGGCCAACTTCGGTGAATACCCAATTGATGAAACTACGGCTGAGTTATCTTCGATGCAAGGGAAAATTGACCGGCTAGGAATTGTGGCGGCTACTCTGTTAAATCCTGACGGGTCGCTTCAACCACAGGGCGGCTCTTTCCCTAATTTGTTAACGCTCTTTAACCACATGTTCTTTCTCGATGATTTGCCCTTGATTGGCAAATGGCTGCCTTCTACTCAACATACCGGTAAAAATTTTGAGCACCTCATCCCAGATACTGATGCCACACAACTTCAACAACAGGATTGGGTCGGTGGCACCGCTATGATGGTTAAACGGCAAGTGGTAGAGGAAATTGGACCACTGGATCAAAATATTTTTATGTATGGCGAAGATGTTGAATTTTGTTTACGAGCCAAAAACCACCATTGGGACATTGGCATTGATCCTCAAGCTTTAGTCGTTCATTTAGGGAGTGCCAGTTCTTCTTCAAAAAATGCCATTTTAGGTGAAATCAAAGGCTACATTTATCTCTGGGCTAAACACAAACCTCATTGGCAAGGATGGTTGGTAAAGTGCATGATGTGGTGGGGGACAGTGCTGAGAGTCTTCCTGTTTGGTACAATCATGCATGACAAAACTCGACGTGATATTTATCGACAAGCGGTAGCCATAATTGACGAAAGCTAATTTATGAAAAACAAATTATCCAAAGTTACTCCTCGAAAAATATTAAGTTTCAGCCCAAAGCTGAACCACCTCGGGAAGTGGCTTGATCAAAATTTACTGTTTGTCTTCTGTTGCTTTCTCATGGCTTTCATTCCCCTCTGGCCAAAAATTCCCTTATTTAGTCCGATTGAACAATATATTGTACGAGTCCGGCTGGAAGACCTGTTTGTCTTCTTGGCTGCTGGTTGGTGGGGCATTCAGTTCCTTCGCAAAAAAATTCAATGGAAATCGCCCATGTTTTGGCTCGTGATTGCCTATGCGGTGGTTGGTTTGGTATCAACTTTTGTGGCTATTTTTGTGATTCACACCATTCCCGAGCAACCACTCCATATGGGAAAATCTTTTCTTCATTACTTCCGTTACTTGGAATATTTTTCGTTGTTTTTCATCGCTTTTTCCAGTGTCACTTCTACTAAAAAAATGAAGCTGGTGATGATTCTGTGGGCAATAGTCGTCTTAGCGATTAGTCTCTATGGCTATGGCCAAAAGTACTTTTACTTTCCGGTTTATTCCACCATGAATCGAGAGTTTAGCAAAGGCATTCGCTTAATTTTGACGGAACACGCTCGAGTCCAGTCAACCTTCGGTGGCCACTATGATATGGCCGCCTATTTGGTCATCATGCTGCCTATCATTTTAAGTATGGCTATCTTTACCAAACACAAATGGAGCAAACTGGGGCTTTATTTCATTTTTTGGATGGGGACCTGGTTACTCATTTTAAGTGCGGCTCGAACACCACTTGGAGCATATCTAGTTGGAGTAGCGATTGTTTTTTTGGTCAGTGTCCTCTTCAAACACAAGTTTTGGCCTAAAATTGGTTTTCTTGCCTCCCAGGGGATTTTGTATTCCTTCATCCTCTTTTTGATGTTCTACTACTTTGGAACGGACATGATTGAAAGAATGAGTCACCTAGTCGATAGTATTCCCCAAGTCAGTCAAACCTTAAATCAGCTCAATGATCAGCGCAAAAAAGTGATTTCAGACGACCTCGTGGCCAAAGTGTTTCCTGCTCCAGAAGTTCTTTTAGCAGCTTTACCCAAAGGTAGTCCTCCCGAAAATTCGATTTCTACTGATGATATTGCCGCGGCAGCCGCAGCTACGCAGGATGTAGCCAGTTTGAGTGATCTGCCACCAATTCCGTTTAAACCCCAACCCTCACCAAGTCCATCACCCAAAGTTCAAACGGTGGTGATTCCTGGCTCCGATCAAGTTCCCAGCGATGTCTATGTAGATGTCCCCGCTGAGGTTGAAGAGTATGCGACTGTGTCCGCTGAAGGCGAAACCATTATTGTTCGTCAAGAGAAGCAACGAGTCTATTCCGAATGTGCTCTGAAAAAAGAGTTATCTTTATGTATTCGCCAGGAAGTGCTCTGGCCTCGAGCGATTGAGGGCTTTTTGACCAATCCCATCACTGGCTCCGGGTATGCCACCTTAACCAAAGAGAGTGTGGAACAATTTACCGAAGCTGACAGTACCGATAATAATTACTTACGAACCTTAGGCGAGACTGGTCTCTTGGGTTTTCTGACTTTTTACGGTTGTGTGGCTCTGGTCCTATTTTATGCCGTTCGCCATATTCGCCCTTATGAAGAACCAACCACCGTGTTGAGTATTGGTATTTTGGGAGGCACTATCGGGCTGTTAGTCAATGCCGCTTACATCGATGTCTTTGCCGCTTCTAAAGTCGCCTTCTGTTATTGGGGGGTAAGTGGAGCGTATTTAGGTTATCTTTTTTCTCAAAAGCCACTGCCAGCAAACACCAATAAACCTGTTCACCTACCTAAACAGTCACAGACAAAAAAGAAGAAATAAACCATGTTGAGACAAATAAGCTCTTACCTTCATAAATATCTGCTCATTTGGATTATTCTGACTGCCTTCTTGGTACGACTCTACCGAATCAATCAGCCCTTAGCTGACTGGCATGCCTTTCGTCAAGTGGATACCGCTTCTGTCACTCGTGAGTACATAAAGCATGGCATAGATTTGTTGCATCCACATTATCAAGACTTAAGTAATATTCAATCAGGAATTGAAAACATTGAAGGCTACCGAATGGTGGAATTTCCATTTATTAATGCGGGCATCGCAAGCTTGATTCGATGGTTTCCTTCTTTACCGCTCGTCCCCACTAGTCGGTTAGTTTCAATCCTGTTTTCACTAGGCACTTTGGTGAGTCTTTACTTTTTAGTCAAGAATATTTCTACCCCAAAAACCGCTGCTTGGAGTGTCTTTTGGTTTGCTTTTTTGCCATACAGTATCTTTTATTCCCGAGCGGTTCTCCCCGAATCTCCGATGCTGTTTTTTTCGACTCTATCTTTACTCAGCTTTTGGCAGTGGCTTCATCAAAAAAAATATCACCATCTTTGGTTTTTGATCTCAGCCACTAGTTTGTCACTGGCTGCATTATTGAAACCGTTCGTACTCTTTCTGGGCTTCGTCTATCTCACTATCTATATAGTATATCTATGGGAACTTTACCAACAGAAACACCATTTATCACATCTACTCAAGCGAGAGACTTTTCGTATTTTTTGGTTTCTCGTTTTTGGGTTTGTGGCTTTTTACCCGCTGTACTGGTGGCGCCACTGGATTGAGCAATACCCCAGTGGTATTCCTGCAAATGATTGGCTTTATAACAGCAATCACATTCGGTTTCGACCCGCTTGGTTTCGGTGGCTGTTTTACGAGCGATTAACTAAACTGATTACGGGTGGGGGAGTGTTATTGTTTCCCTTCGTTTTTCTAAAACGACACAAAGACTTGATCATCTATGGAGCCTGGTGGTTGGGAATGCTGATTTACCTAAGCCTCATCGCCACTGGGAATGTGCAACATGATTACTATCAAGTATTACTGATTCCCATTATTTGCATTTCTTTAGCCAAGGGAACAGAGGGACTGATATCACTCCTTCAGCAAAAATTTTCAAAAAGAACCACCTATTTGATAAGTGGCGGTATTGTAGTAATTTGTTTGAGTATAGCTTGGCACCAGGTCAAAGGCTATTTTAATATCAATCATTGGGAATATATCGAAGCTGGTCAACGAGCTGATGCTATTTTGCCGGCCGATGCGAAAGTGATTGCCCCGGCTTTTGGGGATACCATCTTTTTGTTTCAAACCAATCGGACCGGCTGGCCAATTGGATTTTATATTGATGACAAAATCAAGTATGGGGCTGAGTATTATGTGAATACTTCATTTGATGATGAGACGAATCAACTGATGGAACAATACCAAGTGGTTGAGAAAACCGATAAATATGTCATCATTGATTTAACCCAGCCAAAAGTGAATTCAGACTAAACCATGAAAATTTTAATGCTTACTCCCTATCTGCCGTATCCGTTACTTTCTGGAGGACAAATTCGAACGTTTAATCTCCTAAAAAAATTATCCAAAAAACATGAGATTACTTTATTTGCCTTAATTAAAGAAGATAACGAACGTCAATATCTCAGTGAATTAGAAAAGTACTGCTATAAAATTAAACTTTTTAAACGTTCCAAAAAACCATTTACTCTCAAAAATATTTTAAAAACTGGCTTTTCTTCCTATCCCTTTTTGGTGATTCGCAATCATGTCAAAGAAACGATCGATGAAGTTAAAAAAGAACTCGATCGCGAACCGTATGATCTGATTCATGCTGAAACCTTTTATATGATGCCTCATATCCCCGAAACTGAGGTTCCAATTATCCTAGTAGAGCAGACGATTGAGTACTTAGGCTACGAAAGTTTTGCTAAAAATCTGAAACTGCCGTTTTTAGAACCCTTACTTCAAATTGATATCAAGAAAATTAAAAAGTGGGAAAAACACTATTGGGAAACCTGCACTCGTTTAATTGTGATGAGTCAGGAAGATAAAGACTATATCAAAACCAGAATTCGAGATGGTCATAAAATTGATGTCGTCTCCAATGGGGTCGATGCCGCCTGGTTTGCTCAAAAAAAGAAAAAACTGCCCACAGCTCCTACCGTTTTATCGGTAGGTACGTTTAAGTGGCTACCCAATGTCGAAGCTGTTCAGTTTTTAGTGGATAAAGTTTGGCCTAAAATTAAAGAGGAGCTGACCAATGCTAAATTATGGATTGTGGGGAATGCTCCCACTAAAGAAGTCATTGAGTATCAACACAAAGATACCTCAATCACCGTCACTGGCGGTATTCCCGATATTCGTGATGCTTTTAACGGGGCTCATGTCCTGGTTGCCCCAGTTTTCAGTGGCAAAGGCACCCGTTATAAAATTCTGGAAGCGATGGCCTCTTGCACCCCGATTGTAGCCACTGCTACAGCAGTCGAGGGTTTAGGGGTAGAACATCATAAACATGTTTTAATTGGCAACACTGCTGCGCAAATTGCTCACTTAACCATCCAGTTACTGAAAGATGAACAGCTTCAACAAAAATTGGCTAAAAATAGCCAAAAATTTGTAACCGAAAACTATGACTGGCAAAACATTTCGGTAAAACTTGATGCCATCTACCAGAAATTAGGACAAAAGACATGACAGTTCCAGAGTTAACTTTAATTATCTTAAACTACAATGGTCGAAACTGGCTTCATCAGACTTTAACCACCCTTCATCAATTTTATCTTACCAAAACTGAGACTAAAGTCACTACGATCGTGGTAGACAATCAAAGTACTGATGATTCAGTAGCCATGGTTAAAAAAGAATTTTCTTGGGTCAAACTGATGGTCTTACCTCATAACGTGGGTTTTGCTGCCGGCAATAATGCCGCCCTTAAAACAGTGACTTCACCCTATGTGATGCTGCTGAATTCCGACTTAGAATTTACTACCCAGTCAAATCTCGATGACTTAATCTTCTATTTAGACCAACACCCTGAGGTTGGCATGATTACTCCTAAACTACTCCTAAATAATGGTCAGCTTGATTTAGCAGCCCACCGGGGAGAGCCAACTCCTTGGGCTGCCTTGACGTATTTTGCGAAATTAGAAAAATATTTTCCTAAATTCAAGTTGTTGAGCCAATATCATCAGACCTATAAAGGCTTCACTTCAATTCATCAAATCGATGCTTGCAGTGGGGCGGCGATGATGGTTCGAACCTCAGCAATTAACAAAATTGGATTGTTAGATGAGCAATTTTTTATGTATGCGGAAGATTTAGATTGGTGTCGCCGTTTTCGACAGAGTGGTTTCAAGATTGTTTTTTATCCAAAAGTTGCTATCATTCATCACAAGAACAAATCTGGCCGCAAATCAGTTGAAAAAAAGACAGCCGCCACAACAAATCACTACTTTTATGATACGATGTTGCAGTATTACGATAAATATTATGCAACTCATTATCCTAAAATAGTTCGAATCGTTTTACAAAAAATATTAAATTATCACCAAAAGGAGTCGTGATATGTATTCAAATTTACAATTCAAAATTGATCAGCTGCGCAAAGAGAAAATGATCTTAGGCATTGAATCTATAGCAGTGTTCATCTTCTCTCTATTCATTTCCATTTTCCTGCCTCAACTGCTTTACACCTATTTTTATGCAGATCAACAGTTATTAGCTGAACCCAAATTACTGACTTATATTCCGGTCATCTCATTCGTAATTGGCATTGCCTACTTCTTGTACATGGTCTTCATGAATACTTCCAAAGCCACTCAAGTCAAAAGAATGGAAGCTGAATTGGCTGCATTGAGTGAGGATACCCTCAATGATGATGATTTGGCAGAAGTTCAAAAAATTGTAGATGAAATTGTGGCTGAAGAAAAACCACGTCGTAAAACGGCTTCTAAAACCAAACGAACCAAAAAAACAGTTCGTAAATAAGCTGGCTTGGTTTCATCATGATAAAAATTGGCATAGATTGCCGCTTAGCTGGTAAAAAACACGCCGGCATTGGCCGTTATATCGAAAATTTAATCATCCGTTTACCCCTGTTGGCTCCGGAAGTTCAGTTCGTTTATTTCTTTTATGACTTTGAGCAAGCTGATGACATCGCCAACTGGAAAAAATACTCGAATGTAAAATTAGTCTTTGTTCCCATCAAACATTATTCTTTAGCTGAACAAATAAGGTTCCCCTCAGTTCTGACTTCCCAACAGCTTGACTTATTACATATCCCTCATTTTAATATTCCCATTTTTTACCAAAAATCATTAGTGGTCACCATTCATGATTTGCTGTGGCACGAACAAAAGGGACCGGCTGTCACTACTTTACCCATCTGGCAATATTGGGTGAAATATCTAGCCTATCGATTTACCGTTGGCCAGGCTGTTCATAAGGCCAGTCAAATTCTGGTTCCAGCCAAAACTATTCAGCAAACGCTAATTCAGTATTATCCCCAAGCTAAAACCAAAACAACGGTTACGTATGAAGGCATCGATCAACACCTCCAATTATCTAAAACAAAAAAGGCTACTAACCAACTGCTCTATGTAGGTTCCCTTTATCCCCATAAAAATATTGGTCTAGTGTTACAGGCTTTGACTCAACTGCCTAACTTTGAACTCACCATCGTGGGAGCCCGAAATGTATTCGTCAACAAAATAAAACAACAAGTTCAACAGTTAGGCATAAACCAACAAGTTCATTTTTTAGGATCTGTGGATGATACTCAGCTCAGCCAACTCTACAGTAGCGCCTATGCTTTGGTTCAACCTTCGCTATCTGAAGGATTTGGTTTAACTGGGGTAGAAGCCATGGCTCTAGGCACCCCAGTCATTGCCTCGGACATTCCAATTTTCCGAGAGATTTATCAGGATGCGGCTCAATACTTTGATCCTCATGACTTAGCGAGTTTTTGCCAAGCTGTCAAAACATTAACTCCAACCAAACGAGCATCTTTGATCAAACGAGGACATCAAGTTGCTCAGCGTTATAATTGGGATACTCTGACGCACCAAACTTTAAACGTGTATCAACAAGTCATTAGCAGTAAACATGAGTCTTGATTTTTCCTCACTAAAAGTGGCACTCGTCTATGACCGAGTGAATACTCCTCATGGTGGAGCAGAAGAAGTATTACTCACATTGCACCAGCTTTTTCCTCAGGCACCTCTCTATACGAGTGTCTATAATCCTCAAGAAGCTCAGTGGGCGAAAGTATTCCAAGTTCGGTCATCTTTTCTGCAGAAAATTCCCGGAGCTAAAAGTCGGCACAGACTGCTAGCCTGGATGATGCCACTCGCATTTGAGTCGTTTGATTTCTCAGAGTTTGAAGTGATTATTTCCATCACCAGTGCCGAAGCCAAAGGAATTTTAACTCGTCCAGATCAGTTGCATATCTGTTATCTACTGACACCCACTCGCTACCTGCATAGTCATCAAACACACTATTTGGCAACTTTGCCCATCATCGCTATACCCTTGGGAAAAATTCTCCTACAATATCTGAGATGGTGGGACCAAGCGGCCGCAGCTCGACCCGATAAGATCATTCCCATTTCACACTTAGTAGCCCAAAGAACTCAGCAGTACTATCATCGAACCACCGAACCGGTCATCTATCCACCAGTCACTCCACTTTCCCCCAAGTCAAAACTTAATCCAGTTCATCGAAATTATTTTTTAGTATTATCACGTTTAGTTTCTTACAAGCGGATTGATTTAGCTATTCAGGCTTGTATTCAAACCCAGCAAAAGTTAGTCATTGTTGGAGCTGGCCCTGAAAAAAGAAAACTGCAAAAGTTAGCTAAAAATTATCCAAATCTCATTTCTTTTCGATCAGCCGTTAAACAACATGAAAGCGCTCAATTACTTTCTCAAGCAGCGGCCTTACTGATGCCCGGAATTGAAGATTTTGGAATTACCGCCTTAGAGGCGGTATGCCTGGGTACCCCAGTCATCCTCCAACATCAGAGTGGGGCAGCCGAATTGATTCCCAATGGAGTAGGGAGTATCCATCTTCATTCAGAAACCGTCGCGGCTGTAGTCAAGGCCATTAGCGAAATTCAAAATATTTCGATGGATACGAACAAACTCAATGCTATCGTCTCAAGTTGTGGGACTCACCAGTTTCAAGATACCTTTCGATCTGCTATAGTGCAGTTTGTAAAAGATTTTCGACTGCAATTGGAACTGAAATAAGGAAAAACAGCTATGCCCCAAAATTCACATGTCTACGCCATTATTTTAGCTGGAGGCGGAGGCACCCGACTCTGGCCTAAGTCTCGGAATGCTACCCCCAAACAATTTCTCAAACTCACTAGCAGTAAAACCATGATGCAATTGGCGGCGAATCGAATTCACAAAGTTGTTCCCTGGGAAAATGTAATCGTCGTTACCAATACGCTTTATAAAGACGAAGTCAAAAAGCAGTTACCTCATGTACCAGATGACCAGATTATTGCTGAACCAGAACGAAGAGAAACTGCTATGGCGATGTTAGTGGGAGCCATGTACGCCTACAATAAAGATCCTGAGGCAGTGGTGATCAATATGGCTTCTGATCATATAGTCACCGATGAGGATGAGTTTGTCAGAGTGATGCAAGCTACCATCGAAGTTGCCCAAGAAAAAGAAAAGTTAGTCACCGTGGGCATTACGCCCACCTTTGCCAATACTGGTTTTGGCTACATTAAAATTGGCAAAACCCTTCGCCAGTTTGATGCCAGTCTGCCAGTCTACGAAGTTGAAAGCTTTACCGAAAAACCAGATGAAACCACTGCCACCAAATATTTAGCTACCGGCAAATATTTTTGGAATGCGAATATGTATGTCTGGAATAGTCAAACTATCCAAACTGCTTTTGCCCAATACATGCCAGAAATGTATCAGCTCACCCGATCTCTTGAAAATACGCTGGGCAAAGAGTTTCATGCTCAATTAGCAGCAATTTATCAAGATGCGGAAAAAATTTCAATTGATTATGCAATCTCGGAAAAGGCTTCGAATTTGGTCTTAATTCCCGGCGACTTTGGGTGGGACGATGTTGGCGATTGGAAAGTAGTCGCTCAACTCAACGACTCCAATGGTGATGGGAATGTGGTGATGGGAGATGGTCAAAAAGTACCAACCATTGCTATTGAGGCTACCGGCAATCTCATTCACGCTGAGAAAAAATTAGTGGCTTTGGTGGGCGTTAATGATATGATTGTGGTCGATACTGACGATATTTTAATGATTGTACCCAAAGAAAGAAGCCAAGAAGTCAAAAAAATTGTGGAACAGCTCAAAGCCGAGAACCGCCAAGATTATTTATAATATTCCTATGCCATACGAAACTTCCAAACGCATCCTTGATCTCATTTTAGCCTTAATTCTGGTGGTGGTTTTTCTGCCTTTCTGGATTATTATCCCCATCCTAATTCTGATTGACTCCGGTCGGCCAGTCTTGTTCGCTCATCGTCGGGTAGGTAAAAATGGCAAAGAGTTTGATCTTTATAAATTTCGCTCTATGGTCAAAGATGCCGATGACGTCCTTCACAAACAAGATAAAAAATTACTTGAGGAGTTTAAAAAGTCAGACTGGAAACTGGAACACGATCCTCGAATTACTCGTTTAGGGAGAGTTCTCCGATCTTTGACGATTGATGAGTTTCCTCAGCTTTACAATGTTTTAAAAGGTGATATGAGCATGATTGGCCCTCGAGCATATTTAAAGAAAGAACTTCAAGAGCAAGTGAAAAAATACCCTGAAACCAAAGCCTATTTACCCTATATTCTATCGATCAAGCCAGGTATTACTGGAGTGTGGCAAACCAGTGGCCGCAATGAAATTCCTTTCAATCAACGTGCCAAGATGGATGCTGACTACGCCAAACGGAAAAGTCTCGCTGAAGACTTCAAGATTATTCTCAAAACTCCTCAAGCCATGATTTCTAAGTGGTAAGTGAGTATCTCACCTCTGGAGTTTCTTTATTTCTTTCTTTCTAAAAGTTCGCTATACTAGATGTCTATGCTAGAGAATCTATCCAACCAAGAAACGCCTGTATCAACTGACATTCTACCGGTGGAACCAGATCAATCGGACACAACTTCAGAGTCACCTCTGCGTCGTCGCTTTTTGGCAAAACGCTGGCAAAAAATTCTGTTGGTAGTCATCATTGTTTTGGGAATGTTACTCGCCGCGGCTGGAGTGGTGGGAGTGTATGCGTATACTGTCGCCCAACAAATCAAAACCCAAGGTATGGAAGCTCAAACTATTGCTCAGAATGCCTATACGAACTTTAAAAATCAAAACTTACCCGCTACCGAGGCTGAGCTCAAAAACCTGGATGGCAAATTGACTGAAATTCGCGGTACCTATCAAAAATTAGCCTTCATGCGTTTTATTCCCTTTGCTAATCTGTATTATCAAGATGGAATTCATGGATTGAACGCAGGAGAGGCAGGTCTAGATGCTGGTTTAAAATCACTTGAAGCTATCACTCCCTATGCTGATGTGCTTGGCTTTTCCGGTGAAGGATCTTTTACGGGAGGAACGGCTGAAGATCGATTAAAACTGGTCTTAGAAACTCTAGAAAAAGTAACTCCTGTTTTGGATGAGATCAGTGCTAACTTAGACGCAGTCAACGCTGAACTGGCTCAGATTGATCCCAATCGCTATCCAGAGTCAGTTAGAGGCACAGTCATTCGACCCCGAATTATTCAAGTCAAACAACTCAGTGATGCCGCTGTCACTGGTATGCAACAGTACCGGCCCATCATTGAACAATTACCCCAAATTATGGGAGCTGATGGGGAACGTAAAAAGTATCTGATTCTGTTCACCAATGATGGAGAACTCCGTCCGACTGGAGGGTTTTTAACCGCTTATTCCATCATTTACATTGAAAATGGCAAAGTTACTCCTGAAAAATCTGATGATATTTATGAACTTGACAAAAAACTCCCTAACAAGCAACCTATTCCCGAACAATTGGGTCGCTATCTCACCACTGAAAGTAAGTTCAATCTACGCGATATGAATATCAATCCTGATTTCAAACTCTCAATGGATCAATTTTATGAAAGCTACAGTAAAATTAAGAGCGAACCACAAGATTTAGATGGAATCATTGCCCTGAATACGAACTTTCTGACCGGTTTACTCAACATTTTAGGTCCAGTAGAAGTTCCCGGATATGGCACCTATAGTGCCGAAGTGAATGAAGACAAGTACAAAGGTTTACCTCAAGTGGTATATGCTTTGTCAGAAATTATTACTCGGCCGACTCCTTATATTAGAGAAGATCGGAAAGGTATTCTAGGGCCGATGATGCGAGCAATCTTGACGAAGGCCTATGCGGCTCCTAAACAGCAGTGGCCACAAATTGTCGAGTTCGGAATTAAAGAGTTGGAACAGCGAGATGTCCAACTCTACTTCTTCGATGATCAAACCCAAACCGCTGCTGAAGCCATTAATGCGGCGGGTCGTTTACCTGAACCGACTGGAAATGATTTCTTAGCGATTGTGGATGCCAATTTAGGTGGTGCTAAATCAAATTTCTTTATCCACTATGATGTGACTCAAGAAGTCTCTGCTCCAGAAAATGGCATGATTGAAAAAACCGTTACGGTGACGTATAAAAATACCGCTAAAGGGGATAACTGTAACTTAGAAGCTGGCTTACTGTGTTTGAATGCTACCAATCGGAACTGGACTCGGCTGTTTGTCCCCAAAGGCAGTCAACTCGTCAGTGCCAATGGCTTCACCACCGACTCTCAAGTTTATGATGAAGGTGACTATACGGTCATCGAAGGTTTCTTTACTTTAGAGCCCATGGGTCAAGCCAAAATTCAAGTCACCTATAAAGTGCCTTATACTGATGCTGAAATGTATCGGGTTGATCTGTGGAAGCAGGGTGGAGTAGATCCTTTTGAAACCTTAATGGATGTAACTGGTGGTCAAGAAAAAATTACCGTTGATCAAGACACCCATTACGAAGTGGAGTTCTAATCTAAGGTAAACAATGTCAGCCATTAAATCTTTTTCGACTCGGGCGATTGTACTCAAACGAGTCAATATTGGGGAATCAGATCGGATTGTAACTTTGCTGAGTGAAGACTATGGCAAAGTAGTGACCGTAGCCAAAGGCGTTCGCAAAATTACTTCCGCCAAAAAAGCCTATCTCGAACCGGGAAACTTGATTACTGCTTTTTGTATTACTACTAAATCTTTACCATTACTGACTCAAGCTAAACTGCTGGATGACTTTGCTAATACCAAACAGGACTTAAAACATATTCGCCAACTGACTCAAGTTTTAGAGATTGTGGATACCTTATTTGTAGAGGGCCAGGAAGAAGCTGCACTTTTTTCTATTATTTCTCAAGTCTTAAAAAATCTAGGCAAATCTGCTCGCTCCACGCGGCAGCAATTGGAATACGTGATTACTCAACTTGGTTTTAGCGCTCCCCAAAAAGCTGATTTGTCTCTCCTAGATTATGTGTCCGAAATTTCTGAAAAGCGAATGAATAGTTGGGAGTACTTGAAGGTAGAGAATAGTATATAATAGTCTCATTCAGCCCCTGGCAAGCTGAAAGTAAGATATAATTAAACAAAGAGGTCTAATAACACCTATTAGACAAAAAGGGTGGAACCGCGGCTTACCCTAGTCGTCCCTTTACAGTATTATTAAATTATATTGTGAAGGGACGATTTTTATTTACGTGCATCGTCATCCTGACGAAAGTCAGGATCCAGGATGAAAAAGGCCCTAGATTCTGAGTCGAGCTCAGAATGACGATATAACTTCGTTCTGAAGCATTGACAAATGTTAGTTAGGAAAAATATGCAACCCACTCTTGATACCTTATCCTCACTTGCCAAACGTCGCGGTTTTGTTTACCCCACCAGTGAAATCTATGGTGGTTTAGCTAATTCCTATGACTATGGCCCTTTAGGAGCCGAACTACTCCGAAATATTCGTAATTTATGGTGGACAGAGTTTATTACCAAACGTCCAGATATGGTGGGATTAGACACTCAGATTTTGTTACATCCCCAAACCTGGGTAGCTTCCGGTCATGTGACCGCTTTCAATGACCCTCTAGTAGAAGATGTGAAAACACACAAACGCTACCGGGCTGACCATCTGATTGAAGCGTGGATTGAACAACAATCTGAACCGGTCAACTGGGCCGATTTTAAAGTGGAAGATTTAAACTTAGAAGAAATGGGTCAGTTTATTGAAGAAAATCACGTACTCAGTCCTGATGGTAATCCAGTCAGTCAACCAAAATCCTTTAACCTCCTTTTTGAAACGGCCATTGGTTCAGTATCAGGGGAAAAATCAAAAGTTTATTTACGAGGGGAAACAGCCCAAGGCATTTTCACCAACTTCAAACAAGTTTTAAACTCAACTCGAGTCCAGTTGCCATTTGGGATTGGCAATATTGGTAAAAGTTTCCGCAATGAGGTCACCACCGGCCAATTTGTTTTTCGAACTTTGGAATTTGAGCAAGCTGAAATTGAATACTTCTTTAACCCAAATCAAGCTGACTGGCAAGAATTGATGACCAACTGGAAGGATGGCATGTGGCAATTTGTCACCCACACTTTAGGCATTAATCAAGAGAATTTGCGATGGCGGCAACATACTGATAAAGAGCGAAGTCACTATAGTAAAGATACTTACGATCTGGATTATCACTTCTCCTTTGGCTGGAAAGAACTGTGGGGAGTGGCGTATCGGACTGATTATGATTTGAAACAACACATGGAACATTCCGGCGAATCACTGGAGTATACTGATCCCAATAATGGTGAAAAGTTTATTCCCCATGTGATTGAGCCAGCAGTCGGTATCAACCGACTTTTCTTGATGATCCTCACCGATGCTTTTTGGTTTGATGAAGCTAAACAACGAACGGTTCTCAAACTCCACCCTCGGCTAGCACCTTATAAGGTAGCCGTTTTCCCCTTAGTCAAAAATAAACCAGAAATTTCAGCCAAAGCTCAGCAACTTTTTACAGAATTAAGCCAACAATTTGCCGTTGCTTGGGACGATCGAGGCAATATTGGCAAACGCTATCTGTATCAAGATGAAATTGGGACTCCAGCCTGTATTACCGTTGATTATCAGACGCTCGAAGATAATACCGTTACGATTCGTCAGCGAGACACAGCTGAGCAAACTCGGATCGCTATTTCAGAAATTGAGTCTTACCTGACAAATATGATACAGTAGTCAATTATGAAGCAAAACAAAAAACTCACCATCGCCATTATTATCGGTTTATTGGTTTTAGTAGCTGGTGGCATTTTTGCCGCCACTAAATTGATGAACAAATCAGACCAAACGGCTGACAGCACCAAACAAAAGAAAAAACTGACTCCAGAACTTGATACCATTCCGGTAGAAGAAAGACCTTATATCACGCTGCTGCCTCATAGTGATGGTCATAATGTGGAAATCGTAGTCAATGATCTTAAAAAAGAAGCTGACAGTATGGATTATGAATTAGAGTATCAAGCCGGCACTTTATTACAAGGTGCCTTTGGCTCACTGGAGCTGACTTCTTTCCCTGCTAAAAAAGAGGTCTTACTTGGCAGCTGTAGTGCCGGTGGTGCCTGTACCTACCATGAAGATGTCAAAGGGGGAACACTGCTTGTTTCTTTTGATGGTCCAACTGCCTATGCCCATAAAACCGAGTGGAAGTACTTTGAAAACAAAACTAAAGAAACCGCTTTTAGCTCAAAAGATGAAAAATTTCAAATTGAGTCTGATGGGTTTAAAACTGCCAGCTATCTGATTATTTATCGCTCACCCGGTGCTCCTAAAAGTTTAGAAGGGGAACTCAACTCCAACATTTATACGCTGGAAGCAGCTCCCGGTTTAGCCAGTTACTCTGGCAATGCCGATCTCACCATGAGACTCGATGAAGATGTTGAATCCACTATCATGGGCTGGGATGGGAGTCAGTGGCACGAGTTTGAGACCACTCGGGATGGTAAAACGGCTACGGCTCAAGTTCAACTGATGGAAGCGTATCTCGTTGTAAAACAATAAATTTAAAAAAACCAAATTCCAAAGTTCAAACAAATTTCAATGAACAGACTACAAACTTGTAGCTACAGACTCTCATTCACCTCAGCACAAAATTGAACGAGAAAGTTTGTTTTGCTACTGGAAAGTCAAGGAGTCTCCAAAGATAAATTTCAATATTAGCAAAGAAGTGCTAACTCTGCTAATTTCTCTTCAAATTTTATTAGATTGATTCATCAAGATATTATTTGATATAGTTTGATCTGATAAAAACTTAGTGGGTTCATGGCCCCGTGCATTCTATTTTCAAAGATCCCCGCATGCGCGAGGATGACGTACAGCAGTGGCTTGTGGCTTTCCTTCTCCTTCCATAGTCCCGCCGCTGTAGGACGAAAGAGGATATCTTGTCGTGTCATTTCTAAGTTTTCCCCTCAGTATGGATCCCGGTTTGCACCGGGATGACAATACAAGTGCACGACTGACTTCTTGGCATTCTCAATTGATACAAATTATCCCCATTTCCACAGCCTGACCCGATAACCATTAAACAATAAACAATAGCCAACAAGTTTCGCCTTTCCTTGGTATTTACAAGCCTGTATCAATCTGTCATTATTCATATATTAACAAATGGTAAGAAGTGGTATTTTAACAAAATAAAAATGTTTATCGGTCGTTATTATCATACCATTGAAGAAAAAGGCCGAGTCTCACTTCCCAAACCATTTCGCGACACCGAAAACACTTGGGTGATTACACGAGGACTTGATGGGGGAGTATTTCTTTTTCCAGAAACAACTTTCCAAACTCAACTTCAAGAACTCCAGAATCGCACCTTCACAAAGAAACAAGATCGTGACTTTTTGCGATTTATGACCAACGACGCTTATCAGCTGAACGTGGACAAAAACGGTCGAGTATTACTACCCGAATACTTGAGAGAATTTGCCCACTTACATAAAGAAGTAGTGATCGTGGGCAGTTTCACCTACCTCGAAATCTGGGACCGTGATCGCTATCACACCTATATTGATTCGATAGAAGAAACTGGAAATCAAATCGCCGAACAGATCGGAGACCCATTATGAGCCATACACCTGTCATGTTAACCGAAGCACTTGAAGCCCTACAGATTCAAACTGATGCTTGGTATATAGATGCCACCTTAGGTGGTGCCGGCCATACTCACGCTATTTTAAAAGCCGGTGGTAAAGTTTTCGCCTTTGATCATGACCAAGCAGCCATAGAACAAGCTCAGCAACTCCTGAGTCCCGAAATCAAGCAGGAACGACTGATCGTTGTCAGGGAAAACTTTAGTCAGATGGCTGAAATGGTCAAAAACTATCAACTGAGCGACCGACTCACCACTATTCAAGGTGTGTTGTTTGACTTCGGCACCAGTACGGATCAACTGATGGACAAAAAGCGAGGCTTTTCTTTTGACTCAGATACTGAACTTGACATGCGAATGGATGATCGATTAGGAGTCAAAGCCAAAGACTTGTTAGCTCTCTTGTCTGTTGACCAATTGACCGACGTTTTTCAAACGTACGGTGGAGAAACTCATGCCAAAAAAATTGCCCAGGCTATCGTTAAGAATCGGCAACAAGGAAAACCTATTATCACTACCGCTCAATTAGCCCACTTGATTGAGCGCCTAGTTCCTCGTCATGGCAAGCTTCATCCTGCTACTAAAGTCTTCCAAGCTTTGAGAATTTTAGTTAATGATGAACTCGACAGTATTGAGCAAGCTTTACCCGCGGCCCTCCAAACAATTACCACCGGAGGCAGAATAGTTACTATCTCGTTTCATGAAGGTGAGGACCGATTGGTCAAAACAGCTTTTAGCGAGTGGGAACAGCAACAACTGGGTAAAAGAATCAATCAAAAACCAATTGGTCCTTCAGAACAAGAAATTAACAAGAATCCAAGAGCGAGGAGTGCCAAATTGCGCATTTTCGAAAAACAATGAAATCAACCAAACTTTTTAGCCTTTATTACACCCTCTTAGCCATCATTTTAGCTGCTTCCGTAGTCCAAACGGTGTATGAAGGCAGTCGGCACATCGCCTATGGTCGGAAAATGGCCACTTTAGAAACCCAAAAAAAAGCTCTGATCTCCCAACAAGCCCAACTCCAAAATCAATTAGCCCAAGAAGTCTCTCTGGCTTCTGTCACTAATTTTACGAAAAATGAGGGTTTTATTGCCGTTCATCAACCAGTAGCTATTACTGATCAGACAAACATTGTAGCTTCACGATGACAAAGAAAACTCGTCAACGGCTGAACAAAAAAACCACGGCCAATGATACGCCCCGATCAAAAGTATTACTGGGAGTGTGGTACCTTTTGTTTACGATCGTCTTGGGACGACTTTTCTACTGGCAAGTCATTCGAGGGAATGCCCTCCAAGCTGCTGCCGAAAGTCAATATAGTGCTTTGGATAAAATTACCTTCTCCCGAGGTCGCATTTTTACCGCCGATAATTACTTACTCGTGGGTAATCAAACAGTCTATCGTCTTTTTCTAGAACCTAAACTTTTTACCCAAAATCCTGAAAGTACTGCTCAACAAATTACTCCATTATTGCTCGATGATTATGAAGAATACACGCAAGCAACTGACAGTGCGGTGCGAGAAACCTTAGCGGCCAATATTGAACAGACTTTAAGTGAAAAATTAGCCCAAACCGATAAAAGTTGGGTGCTCTTAAAATCAAAAATTTCTGATGAAACCCGGCAAAAATTAAGTCAACAAAATATTTCAGGCCTAGGATTTGATCCATACGAAGTCCGTTACTACCCCGAAGCTTCGATGGCCGCACATGTGACCGGTTTTGTAGGCAAAAATGAAGATGGCCAAGATACTGGTTATTTTGGGATCGAAGGAGCACTCGACAAGGAACTCCAGGGGAGAACCATCAAAACTCAAGCCGAAAAAGATGCCTTTGGACTTAACTTATTTTTTTCTCAACCTAACCCTTCAGCTGATACTCCAGGTCGAGATGTTGTTTTGACTATCAAACGAGATATTCAAAGTGTGCTGGAAGCTCAACTGAAAAAAGGAGTAGAGCAGTATGGGGCTCAGTCAGGAGAAATTATTGTGATGGAGCCTAAAACGGGTAAAATTTTGGGTCTAGCAGCTTACCCACATTACGACCAAGCCCATTTCTATGACTATGATCCCAGTCTCTATAAAAATCCTGCTTTGGCAAATACCTATGAACCAGGATCAACTTTCAAAACCTTGACTGTGTCTGCGGGGATTAATGAAGGAGTGATCACTCCTGACACAGAATGCCCAATCTGTACTGGACCGATTCAGATTGGTCAGTATCAAATTAAAACCTGGAACCAAGTCTATAACCCTAATATCACCATGACCGGAGCTTTGGAAAAGTCGGATAACACTGCCATGGTCTATGTGGCACGCTTGTTAGGCAAAGAAAAGTTTATTGAATATCTTCATCGTTTTAAAATTGGCGACGAGATTCATATTGATTTACAAGAAGACACCACTACCCCCATGCGTCAAAAGTGGGGCGATATTGATTTAGCCACCAATTCCTTTGGCCAAGGAATTTCCACCAATAGTCTCCAAATGGTCCGGGCTGTGGGGACCATCGCCAATCAAGGCATCATGGTTCGGCCAACCATTATTGAAAAAGTAGTAGAACCTTCCACCCAAAAAGAAATGATTCCAGAAGCCATTGCTGAAGGAGAAGTTATTTCGGCCCAAACCGCAAAAACAGTTACTGAAATGATGATTGCCTCGGCAGCACATGGAGAAGCCCAATGGGTAGCTTCCAAGACATATAACATTGCCGGCAAAACCGGAACTTCTCAAGTTCCCATCGAAGGTGGTTATGATCCGACTAAAACAATCGCTAGTTTCATTGGGTTTGCCCCTGCGTATGATCCTAAATTTGTGATGTTGGTTAAACTCAACGAACCATCGACTTCACCGTGGGCGGCGGAAACCGCCGCTCCGCTGTGGTACGATGTGGCCAATAAATTGTTTTTATTAATGGATATCCAACCGGATAAGTGATAGAGTTTTAATGAGTAATTACCAGTGAGATAAAGTATAATGAACTTTATGTTGTTTGATCAGCTTCTCTACCAGACAAAACGACCTTACCATTTCTTTAAAACTGGTTTGCTCAAAGGACTCCCTGCTGAAATTCGTTATTCTTTTCCCAGTCGTAAATTGAAAGTGATTGTGATTACAGGCACTGATGGCAAAACCACCTCGGCTACGATGCTGTATCACGTTTTACAGCATGCTGGCAAAAAAGTGGCTTTGCTCAGTACAGTGGCAGCTTACATTGGAGACAAAGAAATTGATACGGGCTTTCATGTCACTTCACCCGAGCCAGATAAATTGCAACAATTGATGGCAGAAATGGTTGATCAAGGAATCGAATACCTGGTCATGGAAGCCACTTCGCATGGCATTTACCAATATCGAACTTGGGGTATTTCTCCTTTTCTAGCTGGGGTGACCAATGTTACCCATGAACATCTCGATTATCACGTCACCTATCAGAATTATTTTGAAGCTAAGGCCGAAATAGTCGCACAAGCTCCAGTAGCGATCGTCAATGCTGATGATGATTCCATTTCTTTATTTCGTAAAAAATTAAAACAAACACCAACCAAACTAAAAACGTACTCCCAGAGTGATCGTATTTACAGCAAGGTGGTTCAGGCCATCAATGATCACTTTCCTGAACCTTACAATCGAATGAATGCTCGACTGGTCTATGCCTTAAGTCAGGAATTAGCCGTTTCTAACCAAGAATTTATCGAAGCTATTCAAACTTTTCCAGGTGTTCCCGGTCGAATGCAAGAAGTACCAACTACCACCAAATTTCGGGTGATCGTTGATTTTGCCCACACGCCTAATGCCTTAAAAGAAGCCTTGAATACACTCAGCCAACAACTGGATCGCCCACGTCGATCAGGCAAGTTGATTGCCGTCTATGGATGTGCCGGTTTACGTGATCGTCAGAAACGATCCATGATGGGAAAAGTGGGTGTAGAAATGGCTGATTTAGTCGTTTTTACTGCGGAAGATCCTCGAACCGAGGACATCTGGTCTATTATTCGGCAGATGAAAGAAAACCTCACCCGGGGTCACCAAAAAATAGTGTCTATTCCTGATCGAAAAGAAGCGATTCAATTTGCTCTGACTCAACTGGCCCAACCGGGTGACATTGTCGGTATTTTTGGTAAAGGACATGAAAAAAGTATGTGCTATGGGACCACTGAGTATCCTTGGAGTGATGTGGCCGTCGCTAGTGAAATATTAAGTAAACTGCCTTAAGTTATGACACAACACATCAAGACGGTGGTTATTGGTGGTGGAACAGGTATTTTCCCGGTTACCACTGCTCTAAAACACCTTAAAACCCAAATTACCACTATCATCGCCGTATCAGATTCCGGTGGTTCTACGGGCAGAATCCGAGATGAGTTTGGTTTTCAACCCGTAGGTGATTTGCGACAATCTCTAGCCGCTATGGCTGAGGGTGATGATCAAAAATGGATTAGTAAATTATTACTCTATCGATTTACGCGCGGAAATGGACTCAAGGGACACAATCTGGGAAATTTAATTCTGACGGCACTACAGGATATGACCGGTAATACCAGCCAAGCTCTGGCCAAGGCTCAACAAATTTTCAGAATTAGTGGCAAGGTTATTCCCTCCACCCACGATAACATTGATATTAAAATCCATTACACTGATGGCACGACTAAAGTGGGCGAAGACTACCTTAATCCGGAAGAAAAAAGTGATCTGATGGTCAAAAAGATTTCGCTGACTCCCCCCGCTACTTTTAATCCACTAGCAGTGGATGCGATTCAAGATGCTGATTTGATCATTATCGGACCGGGTGATTACTACGCTAGTTTATTAGCTACCTTGTTACCACGAGGCTGTAAAGCTGCATTTGCCAAAAGCCACGCCAAAATTCTTTACATCTCCAATTTGATGACTCGTTGCCGGCAAACCGATCACATGACCGCGGGAGATCACGTTAAAGGCATTGAAAAAACTATTGGTAAAGCTGTTGATTTTATTTTGATTAATACTGAACCAATCCCTGAAGATATTTTGCGGCATTATGCTGAAGGAGAAGAGTATCAAGTAGAAGATGATCTCAATGGTGATCCACGAGTGATTAGAGCTACGATTCTCAATAATTCTCCTCAAGAAACAGAAGCGGGTGATGCGTTAAGCCGATCTTACCTTCGTCATGACAGTCAGAAATTGATGCGAGTTCTCAGAAAATTAATCAAACACCATGTCAATTCTTGAGTACCAATATTTTTACTTAGTCGGAATCAAAGGCGTCGCCATGACTTCATTCGCTCAATGTTTGCTGGATGCAAATAAACGCGTTCGGGGAGCTGATGTCGCTGAAAACTTTGTCACTGACACCATCCTCAAAAAATTACCATTACTCATTGATGTTGGTTTTGCCGGGGAACTGCCTGCGAAAACTGACTGTGTTATCTATACCGCTGCTCACCAAGCCCAATCCAACCCTTTAGTCCAACAAGCTTTAAAAAAGAAAATTCCGGTGATGAGTCAAGCAGAAGCGCTAGCCGATTTATTTAATCAAAAACAGGGGATAGCGGTCTGTGGAGTGGGCGGAAAATCCACCACTTCGGCCATGATTACCTGGATGTTACACAAAACTGGCGTTGATTGTTCCTTCTCTATAGGAGTAGGCAATATTCCTGGTTTAGAGAAAACTGGTCGCTGGAATGAAAACAATCCTTATTTTGTGGCTGAAGCGGATGATTATGTGATTGATCCAGCCGCACTTCAGGCAGGTCAAGCTATCACCCCTCGCTTTTCCTTTCTCAAACCTCAGGTGATTGTCTGTACCAATTTAAAATATGATCACCCGGATGTTTACCCGTCATTTGAGGAAACCAAGAAACAATTTGGTAGTTTCTTTCGGCAACTTCCGAGTGATGGCACCCTGATCGTCAACGCAGAGGACCCAGCTTTGTTAGAACTTGCCCAAACCGTGGCAACCGAAAAAAAAGTAAAGCTGATTACGTTCGGACAACACCCTGCTACCATTCGTCTCAGTCAAGTTAGCAGTCGGGCCGGGATTACCACCGGGCAGATTGAATTAGCCAATCATCAACTACTGCCACTCACTTTGAAGTTGCCTGGGACGTATAATCTGTTAAATGCTACCGCGGCTTTAGCAGTGATTGATACATTGGGTCTTTCCCTGGAGGCTGCTGTCGCTACTTTAGCAGAGTTTCAGTCAACCCAACGACGCTTTGAGTATATTGGCAAAAAAAATGGCGTAATCTATTACGATGATTATGCCCATCATCCAGCAGAAGTTGCCGTTGCCATCCAGGCACTAAATGAATGGTATCCGACTCAGCGGAAAGTGATTGCTTTTCAATCACACACCTATTCTCGCACCAAACAACTGTTTGAGGAATTTGTGACAGCCTTGTCCCTGGCTGACGAAGTCGCCATGATAGATATTTTTGCTTCCGCTCGCGAACAGGATGATCCTACTGTTTCCAGTGATAAATTGTGTGCGGCCCTCAACCAACCAGGCAATACCACAGCCACCAATTACCATACCATTGATCAGTTAGCGACATATCTGAAAACGTTACCCCCTCAAACCGTGGTCTTAACCTTAGGAGCAGGCGACATTTACCAAGTGCATAACCGTATCTAACTTATGACTCATCTCCAACAGCTCATCCATGATCATTTTGCCGAACTCAAACCTCAATTTGATCATCCCTTAGCTTCACACACGTATTTCAAAACCGGGGGAAAAGCAGCAGTCTTCATCCAACCTCAAACGCAGTCAGACTTCATTCAACTCATTAATTTTTGTCAGCAACACCAATTGTCACATCGAGTGATTGGTGGAGCCAGTAACTTACTGGTCCAGGATGAACCTCTTAATCAAGTTATTATTCAGCCTCAGCACCATCAGTTTACGGTAACTGATCAAGTTCTAGCTGATCAGAGGACAATTATTCAAGCTGAATCTGGCCTGAAAACTGCCTTACTCGTTCGCAAAACTGTTGATGCTGGCTTTCAAGGATTGGAATATTTTTTGGGGGTGCCGGGTAATTTAGGAGGAGCGGTCTATAATAATGCACACTACCTTCAAGCGTTGATAGGGGATTTCATCCATCGAGTCAAAGTGCTTGATCAAACTGGGGAAACCACTTGGCTCAATCATGATGAATGTCAGTTTGGATATGATCAATCTCGCTTTCACCATTCCCATGAAGTTATTTTAGAAGTTGAGTTTGCTTTATTACCAGGAAAAAAGACTGAATCTGAGCAAAAAATAAAAGAAGCAACTCAATATCGAGCGGCTACGCAGCCGCTGGGGCTGCCAAGTTCGGGCTGTATTTTTCGCAATGTTCCCAACAACGATCATTTACGTCAACTGTTTCCTCAGTTCGCCGATAAAAGTTTTGTGCCGGCAGGTTTTTTAATTGACCAAGCAGGACTTAAGGGAACCAAAATAGGAGAAATTGAAGTGAGTCATAAACATGCCGCTTTCATGGTGAATCATGGCTCTGGGACCACTAATCAAGCTAAAGCACTTATTAGTCAAGTTAAACACACCGTTCACCAGCAATTCGGTGTAGAATTAGAAGAAGAGGTATTTTATGTCTAAATTCATCATTACGGGCGGCAAACCCTTGCACGGCTCAGTCAAAGTAGGTGGTGCTAAAAACGCCTCCTATAAACTCATGATTGCCTCCATGATGGGGGATGATGAATCAAGGTTACTCAACTTTTCTCACATTAGTGATGTGGAATTAGTGGGAAATATCATTAGCTATTTAGGTGGAAGCGTTAATCACGCTGGGGAAAGAGCTATTTTTATCAATCCAGCCGAGATAAGTTCTTATCATATCAATGCTGAACATGGTGCTCAGGGTCGATTCTCTACGATGTTTATCCCAGCCCTCTTGAGTCGATTTGGGCGAGCCGAAGTGCCTGCTCCCGGTGGTGATCAAATTGGGAAACGTCCGTTAGATCGGCACTTTGATGGACTCAAAGCTCTGGGTGTTCAGATTGAATACCAAGATAGCATGTATGTGGCCACCACGGATGGCTTAGTTGGTACTACGTATCGATTTGATAAAAACACTCATACTGGGACTGAGACTTTGATTATGGCTGCAGTCAAAGCCAAAGGGCGAACTATTTTAGAAAACGCTGCTGAGGAGCCAGAGATTGATGACCTGATTGCTTTCTTAAATAAAATGGGTGCGTGGATCCGACGGACTTCTCCTCGAACGATTGAAATTGAAGGTGTAGAGCATCTGCATGGAGCCATTCATAAAGTCATGCCAGATCGAAATGAAGTTGTCAGTTATGCCTGTGCCGCAATCGCCACTCAGGGAGATATCATTGTCGAAAATGCTCGAGCCAAACACTTGACTGCTTTCTTAAAAGTTTTAGAAGAAATCGGAGCGGGTCAAGAAGTAGATGACTACGGAATTCGATTTTACGCTAAAGGTCCCTTGACTGCGACAGAAATTACTACCCAAATTGAACCTGGCTTTATGACAGACTGGCAACCGTTAATGGCGACTGTGCTGACTCAATGCAGCGGGAAGAGTGTGATCCATGAAACTATTATGTCTAATCGCTTTCAATATGTAGAGCCCCTTATTAAAATGGGAGCCGATATTCGGTTTTTTAATCCCACTATTGAGAATCCAGAGACTGTCTACAACTTTGATCTCAAAGATGATAAACCAGAAAATAAACATGCGATTGAAATTACCGGGCCAACTCAGCTGAAAGGGGGCGAGTTTGAAGTCGTAGACTTGCGTCATGGAGCTACCCTGGTAATTGCAGCCATGGCCGCTCAAGGGAAAACTATCTTGACCAATATCGGTCAAATAGATAGGGGTTACGAAAATTTAGACGGTCGGCTAAAATCAATGGGGGCTGATATTATCCGTCAATAAAGGAGCATCAGGCGAACTATGGGATCACTATCACTTGTCTTAGGGGTTTTAATTTTTTCCTTCATTGTCACCAGCGTCTTGATCGTGCCGTTTATTAATACTCTCTATAAACTCAGATTTCAAAGAGCCCAGCAAATTACTTTAGATGCTTTTGGTAAAAGAACCCCTATTTTTGATAAATTTCATGGTAAGAAAGCCGGGGTTCCCGTGGGTGGGGGACTACTGGTCATCGGGGTAGTGTCACTCCTCTTTGCACTCCTTTTACCACTCTTGTATGTTTTTGGGATTGATGTGACCAGCAACTATGCCAATATCCATGCCGAAATCAATATTATTTTCTTTACCTTTTTATCTTTTGCCATTTTAGGTCTCTATGACGATGTCAAAAAATTCTTTAATTTTACCCAAGCTGCATTTTTTGGATTGAGCTTACGTCATAAGTTTATTCTTCAGATTATCTTATCGCTCATTATTGCCTGCATGTTATACTTTAATCTGGGAATTTCGATCGTCAATGTTCCCTTCATTGGCACTTTCCATTTAGGCCCACTCTATATTCCCTTTGCCACTTTCGTGATTGTAGCTTTTACCAATGCGGTCAATATTACTGATGGCTTAGATGGTTTAGCCAGTGGTTTACTGATGATTTCTCTGTTTGGCCTGTGGTTCTTATCTGCCTCTATTCTGGATGTACCGGTCTCTATTTTTATTGCACTCTGGATCGGTTCCTTAGTTTCTTTTCTGTACTTCAATGTCTTTCCTGCTCGGATGTTTATGGGTGATGTGGGGTCACTCGCTTTTGGAGCTACTTTAGCAGTCATTGGACTCCTTCTGGGAAAATCGATTGCGGTGGCAGTGATTGGTTTTATTTTTGTTTTTGAAATCTTTACCTCGTTTGCTCAATTGGCTTCAAAGAGACTCAGACATAAAAAAATATTTCCGGCCGCTCCCTTCCATCTTTTTTTACAAAATTACGGTTGGGAAGAACCCAAGATTGTCCAACGAGCCTGGTTAGTCCAAATTATGTTAACCTTGTTTGGGGTATGGCTGGCCGTGATTTAGCATGAAAAAAACTGCCCCTGCCTGGTTCTCACCTGCTAAAATGTTGATTCTCTTAGCCTTAGTTATTTCGGCGATCGGTCTGTTGTTTGTGTTTGAAGCTTCGGTGGCAGAATCCTATGTCACTTTCAATCATCCCTACCATTTTGTCCAACAACAAGCCCTGTGGTTAGGCATTGGAATGATGGTCATGATTTTAGCGAGTTTTTTCCCTTTGGCCTGGTTACAAAAAATGGCTCCCTTTATTTATGGAGTGAATGTACTGCTCCTGCTCTTAGTCTTTATTCCCGGTATTGGCATGGAACTCAATGGAGCTCACCGATGGTTTGTGATTGCTGGTATGGTTTTTCAGCCAGTTGAGATCTTAAAATTTTCGATTATTATTTTTTTTGCGTCCTGGATGACCAAACACCAGCGACTTGGTCCGTTTTTATTTTTAACTCTATTGCCCACCAGTTTGGTAGTTTTACAACCAGACTTAGGATCAGTACTGATTGTATTGGCCATTGCTTTCGGGATGTATTTTTTAGCTGGTGGCAAACTCCAACAGCTAGCCTTCCTGGCAGTCTTAGGGGTCTTTGCTATCTTGGGACTGATTCTGATTCAGCCTTACCGACTCCAACGGCTCCACACGTTTATCAATCCTGATCTTGATCCCTTAGGGAGTAGTTTTCATATTCGTCAAATCACCATTGCCTTAGGCAATGGTGGCTGGTTTGGTCAAGGCATTGGCCGTTCCAAACAAAAGTTTTCCTACATTCCAGAAGCGAGCTCTGACTCAATTTTTGCCATTGTGGCTGAAGAAGTAGGCTTCGTGGGCAGTTTCAGCTTGATTGCTCTGTTCTTCCTCTATCTTCAAACTGGATACCATATTTTAAAAAGTATCAAACCGCACAGTTTTGAGTACTTACTGGCCGGCGGTATTCTTATTTGGATTAGTGCCCAAATTGTCTTAAATTTAGCAGCAGTTGTGGCTCTCGTTCCTTTAACGGGGGTCCCTTTGCCTTTCTTCTCCTATGGGGGTTCGTCACTCGTCATGGTATTATGTGCCACGGCAGTACTTGCCAAAACCTTTACCAAATCATCATAATGTGGAAAGTATGAAAATTTTAGTGTGTGGTGGCCACTTAACTCCAGCTTTAGCGGTGATTGATTTTATTCAAGCAGCTCATCCTCAGGATAAATTGATGTTTGTCGGCACGGGTTGGACTCAAAAAACCAATCGTCAAATCTCTCAGGAGGAACAAGAAGTCACTCAGCGAGGGGTTCCATTCGCCAAGATGTCAGCAGTAAAATTGACAGAACTCAAGTCACTCTGGTTCCCGATAGAATTCATCAAACTGATTGGATCTGTTTTTCAGGCAGCTAAAATTATCTGTCGTTATCGACCTCAAGTCATACTGGCCTTTGGTGGCTATGTGGCTATTCCTGTGACCATCACTGCTTGGCTACTAAGAATCCCGGTAGTGACCCATGAACAAACTCGAGCCACGGGCTTGGCGAATCAAATCATTGCCCGTTTTGCTCGAAAAGTAGCCATTTCCCATGGTGAAAGTAGTAAGTTTTTTCCTCACCACAAAGTCGTTCTGACGGGAAATCCAATCCGCTCTCAACTGTTTACTACTCGGGCTACAAAACCTCAATGGTTAACTTCACCTTTGAGTGAAAGCTACCCATTACTCTACATTACCGGAGGCAACCAAGGTTCCCAAATTTTAAATGATACGATTTCTCAAATTTTACCTCAGCTGACCACTAAGTGGACCGTCATCCACCAATGTGGGAATCCTACCGCCACTTCTGATTATCAAAAAAATTTGTTAGCCTTACGGAATCAGTTGCCCTCCAGCAAACAGCAACGTTATTTTGTTCAACCGTGGGTGGATACCACCGAATTGGCATGGATCTATCGGCATGCAGCAGGAGTCATATCTCGAGCTGGGGCTAATACCGTTGATGAACTGGCACACTTTCATTTGCCAAGTATTTTAATTCCTTTGCCCTTTGCTCATCATCAAGAACAACTGCTTAATGCTCAAGCATTAGCCAAAAAACGGGTGGCGGTGATTATTCCCCAGCGAAAACTAAATCCAGAGGTCTTATTGAAAAAAACAACCTGGCTACGAAACCAATTTGACCAAATTCGGAAAAAGTTTCCTCAGGAAGAAACTTCTCAAGACCTGGCAGCGGAAAAAATATATGAAGTCCTCCAGAAAGTCACCACGTCATAAATTCCCCTGGCTACGATTAGGTCAGTTATTATTACTGGTCATTTTGGGTGGTGGTGTTTTGGGGTTGATGAGCCTCTTTAGAGTTCACGAAATAGAGTGCCAAGATCAGCGGGGGAATTGTTCTGAGGAAATTTTGACCAGCTTAAACTCTCTCAAAGGACAGAATATTTTTCGAGTTGATTTGCCTACTTTTTTTGTACAACAACCTGCTTTAGGTCAAGTACATTTAGCTGAATACCATAAAATTCTACCGAATACCATTACAGTAGCAGTGACTCAAAGCCAAACATCTTATCAGGTGATGATTGATTCAGAATTACTTACCATTAATCAATCGGGAAAACTCGCTTCGGTGTCGACAGACCAAACTCCTTTACCTCAAATCGTGATTAGCGATCCATCCTTGGCCCAAAAAATTACTGATCAGTCGCGAGTTTCTCCATCATTACATCAAGCATTGTTGCTGGTAGCCCAGTTTTTGAAAACCCAATCAGAGACCACTCAAGCTGAGCTGGTCAATGACCACACCATTATCATCACTCTGCCTGATCATCCTCAATTTATTTTAGAACCAAGCATGATTGACATCCAGTTGGCCCGCCTTAAAGTCATTCTCAATGATATGACTGCCATACCAGTAGACACGGAGCAAATTGACCTTCGGTTTAAAGATCCGGTAGCCAAACCCTATAAATATAGTGATGATCCAATCAAAATAGACACAGAATCATTTGAATTAGAAACTCAAACCGCCAGTGAGAGTAGTGAAAGCTCCTCGACACAAAGTCCAGAAATCTGATATCCTTGTAACAGGCTTGCAGTGAAATAAAAAATTGGAACTGAAAGGAGTATGTTTGAGAATTTTTCAAAGTTTTTTTAGACAATAGTAGCTTTGCTACTTGAGGATAAAAACCAAGGAAAAAACTCAAAAAGACACTTTCAGAACAACTTATGTTATTTTGATGCAAGCCTGATATACCAAAAAGATCGGTTTGTAACCATGCCTAAGAAAAATATCATCACCGCCATTGATTTAGGAACGGATAAATGTGCCACTCTGATTGCCTCAGTCGATGAAGACAGTGGCCAACTCAATGTTTTGGGCGTATCTGCTACCCCCTCTCAAGGTATTCGAAAAAGTCAAATTATTGATTTAGAAAAGGTAATGGATACCCTGACCGAGAGCCTAGACGCGGCGGAACGAATGGCTGGTTTGGAAGTTTCCAGTGCCTATCTGTCCATTTCTGGCGCTCATATTGCTTCTCAAAATTCTAAAGGCGTGGTGGCCGTAGCTGCTCCCAATCAAGAAATTGCTGCTGAAGATGTCTCTCGGGTGATTGAAGCTGCCCGAGCAATTTCTTTACCAGCTGATCGAGAAATTTTGCATGTCATTCCGCATGATTTTACGGTTGATGCTCAAGATGGAATCAAAGACCCAGTGGGGATGACGGGGATTCGTTTGGAAACTGAAGCCCATATCATTACCGGGATGGGGACCGCTATCCGAAACTTAACAAAAGTAGCCCATGACTTAGGTTTGAATATTGATGGCTTTGTTTTCTCTGGATTAGCAGCCGCTCAAGTGGTCTTATCGGAAACTGAAAAAGAACTGGGAGTCTTACTCGTAGATATTGGAGCCGGCACCACTTCGGTCTGCGCTTATGTGGAAGGTGCTTTAGAATATTCTGGTGTTTTCCCGATTGGAGCACGTCATATTACTCAAGATATTGCGCTGGGTTGCCGAGTCAGTCTTGATAGTGCCGAAAAAATTAAACTATCTCTGTCAAATGAAAAAATGTCATCTTTACAAATTCGAGCTGGTGAGTCAAAAGATGATTTCCGGAAACGGAAACAAAAAGATGATCGGTTGGACTTAGAAAAATTGGGCATTACTGATCATGACGAGCCCTTGTCTAAAAAAACTCTGGTGGAAGGCATTATGGTTCCACGCATGAAAGAAATCTTTTCCTTGATTGGTAAAGAACTTCAACACAAAGATCTTCTGTCTCAAATTCCAGCGGGATTGGTTATTACGGGAGGCGGAGCCGAAACGGTGGGAATCACTGAAGTGGCTAAACGAACTCTGAATCTGCCGGCCCGTGTGGGCCAACCGATTCATTTAGCTGGATTAATCGAAGATATTCACAAGCCTTCTTTTGCTACCAGCATTGGTTTACTTTTTTACGGGAAAAAACAAGGTGGCTCACCAATGAAATCCAAATCAGTGAGTTTGAGTTCGGTCTTGGGGGATTTAAAACTCAACCAATTAGGGGGCCAAATCACCAAATTTTTCAAATCACTGCTTCCCTAAAGTCAGATATTTACAATTTTCCCGTGGGCGAATATAGTAGGTGTGATACACTAGGATACGAAATTACAACGAAGTAAGAATCAAACATCAAAAGGAACCAAGTGGCACTCGTTAAACCAACCAATACAACCTTTGCGAAAATCAAAGTCCTCGGGGTCGGTGGTGGCGGCGGAAATGCCGTCAACTCGATGATTGAATCGAATCAAATTCAAGGCGTAGAGTTTATTGCGGTGAATACCGATGCTCAAGCTTTATTAACCTCCAAAGCTGACACCAAAATCCAGATCGGAAGCAACTTTACCAAAGGTCTCGGCTCAGGAGCTGATCCTGAAGTCGGCCGAGCGGCTGCCGAAGAAAGTCGCGAAAAAATCAAAGATTTACTTTTTGATTCTGACATGGTCTTTATCACCGCTGGCATGGGTGGTGGCACCGGAACCGGAGCTTCTCCCGTCATTGCTGAAATTGCCAAAGAAACCGGAGCCTTAACGGTGGCCGTGGTGACTAAACCTTTTGTGTTTGAAGGAATTCGCCGCATGCAAACCGCCGAAGAGGGAATTGATGCCCTCAAAGATAATGTTGATACCTTGATTGTCATTCCGAATCAACGCTTAATGGATGTAGTGGATAAGAAAATGACACTTATCGATGCTTTTCATTTAGCTGATAACGTCCTAGGCCAAGGTGTTCAGGGTATTTCCGATTTGATTACTGTGCCAGGTTTAATTAATGTTGACTTTGCCGATGTCAGAACCATTATGAGTGATTCGGGAACTGCCTTGATGGGAATTGGACAGGCGAGTGGGGAAAATCGAGCAGCGACAGCAGCCCGAATGGCTATTTCCTCTCCACTTTTAGAAGTGTCAATCGATGGCGCTCGCGGCATTTTGTACAACATTGTGGGTGGCCCTGATATGACCATGAGTGAAGTTTCAGATGCCTCAGCCATTATTTCCAATTCAGCTGATCCTGAAGCCAACATTATTTTTGGGGCTACTATCAATGAAGACTTAGGCTCAAATATTAAGATTAGCGTGATTGCTACTGGCTTTGATGAACGGCAATTAGGTTATGCTGCCTCTAATCGGCCTATTTTTGGAGCTTTTGGACGAGACTCGCGGCGTCGTTTAGGCATTCAACCCAAACCCGCAGCCGAAGAAACTCCCACAGAAGAGCCTAAATTTGATCGAGCTCCCGGGAGCTTTACTCAGCCTCAAACTATGTCTCAGATCTCACAACCGAAACAGAACACGCAATCGAATCCGTTTGTACGCTCTCAAGCTTTTGGAGATAACTTTGCTCCACAAACTCCTCCTTCTCAATCAACCACTACTGACAATGATGATAAGCCGAAGAAGCCTCAGGTTGATTCCGATTTTGAGGATGAATTCGAAATTCCTGCCTTTTTGAGACAAGGGAAATAGTGTTTCTTGACTAAAAGTCCTTTATTCATCTCCTAGTAAATGTTATAATGACTATTTGCAATGAACTTGTTTCGCCTGGTTATAGCAACTTGGAACAAAGCGAGTTCAGTTCTTTAACATGTGAAGAGATATTTTACGGTGAGCAGAGAGTTATTTGAATATTGATAGCTGTCTGCTCGCCGTAATTTCAAGCGAGAATCGTCCAATTTTTAGTTTCTCCAGGAGAGAAACCAGTGAAAAAGCAGTGGCTAGTTCTCGTCGGGTTCGTAGCCTTGATCCTGCTCATCGCAGGCTCGGGAAACGAGCAAACTATAGTCTACGCCCAAGGCTGTTCAATTTCGAGCTTCACCATGACCCCCAGCGGCACCGTGTCACTGGGGACACACGTGTTCCTTGAAGGCCACAGCAACTGTGGCACCGTCAAGTTCACCGTCAACGGCCAGTCTAAAGCCGAGATCGGTGCACCCAATCAAACCGAGACCCTCAAAACTGAGGAGTTCGGTTCGGGGACCCTGGAAGTCTGTTTCCTCGGCCGGGGCGATGGCGGTTGGGAGAATGCCGCTCGTTCTTGCCAAAGTCTATACGTTCAGGGTTCGCAGGGAGCTCCCAGTGGGAGTACCGTCACCGGTCACTGTTGGGTGACTAGCCTTACAGCTTCACCCGGCACGGCTCAGGTGGGCTCTTCCATTCAACTGGCCGGTTCTGGTCAGTGTGATGGGAATGCCCGAGCAGCTCGTTTTTACATCGATGGGTCTGCCTGGGGCGAGTTTGGGGGTAATACTACCAGCTCGTCGTGGGGAACTGCCGGCTACTCAGCCGGAAGCCATCAGATCTGTTTTGGCATCACTGCTGGTGAATGGTCCAATGAAGCTCGGAGCTGCACCACGGTCACTCTGACCGCCGTGCCACAGCCTCCTGCGCCACCGGCTCAGGGCTCTCCGGCTGACAACCAGCCCACTCCCGTCCCGCAACAGCAACCCCAATCCTCTCAGCCTGAACCGGCTGCTCCTCAGCAGTCATCAGGAGGGTCGGGATCACAGAGTTCTGGCTCCGGCAGCTCGGGTGGATCGAGTACCAATACTTGTCCCACCAACTATTCCCGGTTATCTGCCGGGGGATCTGCCAAAGTGAGTGACTCCACTCCTGATCCACTCAACCTGCGCTCGGGTGCAGGCCTGGGCAATGGGGTACTGGTTAAGATTCCGGTACGCTCCACAGTCTCGGTCATCAGCGGGCCAACCTGCCGTGATGGCTGGGTGTGGTGGCAGGTGCGTTACAATGGCACCACCGGCTGGGCAGCTGAAGTTAACTACCAGAACAAGCCCAACCTGATTCCCACTGCCTCTGGCTCGTCCAATTCGTCGGGCAGTTCCGGCTCAAGCGCTGGCTCCAGCAGTTCGGGTAACTCTTGCCCCGCTCACGTTGAACCTTTTGACGTGGGGGATCGGGGAAAAGTCACCCCGGGTGCTGCCAATATGCTCCGCTCTTGTGCTGGCACCAGTTGCTCTCAGTTGGGTAGTATCCCGGCTGGGGGCGAATTCGATGTCCTGGGTGGGCCTTCCTGCAAAAACGGCTACTGGTGGTGGAAAGTCAAGTATAATGGCACCACCGGCTGGACAGCTGAGGGAGACAGCTCGAGCTACTGGGTGGTGAGAATAGGGGGCAGTTCGTCTTCAGAAAGCAACACTCCTCAACTTGAATCAGACCTCGTTATCAAAGTCCATTCCAACCACTGGAATGAGGACTACTATCTATCCGTAAATCCACGTACTTGCGGAATTACGAATGGGGCTGAAATCCTTGCTCAGGAAATCGGAAACTTCAACAGCGGAATTGGCCAACTGAGCAGGGATAACCTGAAGCTTGATGAATTCGTGTCCTACTTCAGTGTAAATAATGGAGCTACTGAGCAGTTTCGCCTGAAGGTTGAATCTGAAATCAAAAAGGCTACAGACTGCTACACCATTTTTTACCTTGTAGGTAAACAAACCATGGATACTTCGGGCATCGGAAACGTTGTCTTTGGGTTTGCTATGCAGAAATGGCCGTGGTTGGCCGAAGAAGCAATTGCAGATATAACCCAAGCCATGAATGATAACTCGAGGGGTTGGCCATGGGATAACCCAGACGATCGTAAGCAACGAGAACTAGGCCGCGAGATTGCTAATCAAGGCTCATATTCAGCGGGAACAATTGGACGCATCGCTGAAGACATCAACCTATTCTAATTCTCTTCACTAACAAAGGAGGGGCCAATTACTAACGGCCCCTCCTGCTAAGGCAAACGAATTTGAAAAGACAACCAGAGTAAAATACCAAAGCTAATACATACCAGTAGTCCACAGATCAAGAATGCCAAAAAAAACATTTTTCTATTCAATTTAAAAAGGAAAATTGATAATAACAAAAAAATTATAAAAAATATTATTGATTTTCCAGGACTATGTGGTTCAAAAGCAAGACCAATTTTTACAAAAGCCAGTATTAATAACAATACGCCAAGCAATGAGCTTAACTTTTTTAAATTAAATTTAAAGAACTTTCGCATACTATACATCATAACATGACATAACTCATATTTTAATTTTGTAACTTTATGAATAATCAGACGTAAAAATGACTTATTATGTACGTATAACCTTTCTTAATTAATCTTAAAGAGAATTTTTATTGTAATCTTAGGAGAAGTAACGGGTTTAGCTTTATCAGTTTGATTTATTTATTGCTCTCCAGTTCAATCACTCATTCCGACAGGTTTCACTAACAGCAAGTAATCTCTTCACGTACATTCAAGGGCAGTGTTTAAAACCACTGCCCTTTTTTATGTTTTGTAGGTTTATTAAAAATAGGCCTCAATCAATGGCAAAAAAGGGATCAGAGCTAATATGAAATCACAAATAAATAAAGCTGAGAAAATAGAAGCTACAATAGCCCAAACAAAAAATAGGGGCACGTTTAGCATCGTAAAAAGCAAAAGGAATCTAGACCAATAATTAAATGAAAATAGACTTGCTGAAGTTGTTACAGAGGAAAAGAAAAAAACAGATCAAGTTATTTACCTACAATAAATTCCACAATATAGGAAGAACGATTATAATAATTAAGAAAAAAATAAATAATGCAATCAAAATCCCACAAGATACAAAAAAACTTTTGAAAAAAAACATAGACTGTTTAGTTCTTTGAAATTTTTTAGGAACCAAAAAAGCTATGGCAAGTGCGTTGACCATCAATAAAAATGGAAAGAGATGTAAACCCAAAATTATACAAGCGGACCAAAAATTTTCTAAAAACTCTACAGAAAATATATTTAATCTTGTATTAGCAAAGTCTTCAAAAATAGTATAAATACCAAAACCAACAATAGAACCTAAAAAGTTTATACTGCCAATAAATGTTCCCAATTCCCGGGGATTATTTTTTGTATTCTTCAACATATCCAGTGTATTTTAACATAATTTCTCTATTTTTATCTTCATTTTTAGACTGCAACTCAATCATATTTACACTCTTTTAATTCTGTGTAAAACAAAATTAATTATCACTATCCCAACCGATATACAAACGGTGGCAAAGGTTGTCCATACTCCAAAAAACAAACCCACCTAAAATAAAAAGAGAAAACAAAAAAGCACCAGTACCTGCTGTCAGACCTGCTTCCGCCAAGGCACCGACTACTGGGTGGTGAGAGTTCCCTCCACCTTTGGAGGAGGAAGCTCCGGAGGAAGTGGCGCATCAGGCAGCTGGGCAGATACACTCTATCTGGATGTCTATTACCAGCCGTTCAACTTCACCTATCATCTGGTAGTGGATCCTAACACTTGCACTATCACCAACGGAGCTGACGTGACAGCGGATGAACTAAATCGCTTCACAAATCAGGTAACCGATAGCATGACCCCAGCGTGGAGTTCTGCTAGAGCTGCAGGCTACTTGGCTCCATTGTTTGGACAGGTTGAAGGACTTCGGGGAGAGCTAAGCCGAAAGGTTGCTTCAGCTACTGGCTGCTCACAAAAAGCGATTAAATATGATGTGGGTGGCTACTGCATGGACATGTCTGGCATTGGCAATGTGGCATTTGGGTACTTCCTAGTAACCGTACCAAACATCATCGACGACAGTATCGCGAATTTCGACCAGTCGATAAATCCAAATTCATTTGGTCAAACTTCTGATAATCCAGATGATGTAGCTCAGCGGAGAGGAGGTGAATATATCGCAAACCAAGTGATATCTGGTCGGTACCTTGGAGCTAGCTTAGTAGAAGAAGCAGCAGAATATGCTAACTTCTTCTGTCAGAATGACTAAACTCTTCACATCTTAATATGGTGGGGGATGAAAAACTCATCCCCCATTTCTTTTTTTAAAAACAATGCATTTACAGAATCAATTTGCTAACAAGGACTAAAAACAAAAACACTGATATATACATTAAAGTCACAACTGATACCATCAGTATAAATAATGGTACGTTACTTAAAAATATTTCCCACCATTTACTAAATCTGTTTTCTTTTACATACAAAAGGGCTATTACTATCGAAGAAAGCTCGATTAAAGCAAACCATCTGGGAAAAGAGGTGATAAACCAAAAAACCATTACCGTTATTTCTTGATAAATGGCTACATACCATTTCACTGTTTCTGAACCATCAAAAATATCGTAAGGGTAAGATATTCGCCATATCAGATATCCAATGAAAAATAAAATTGTACCCAAAAACATAGAATAATGAGCATATTGAAATCTTTTTGACAAGAGTTTTTTGACCGTGAGTGATTCAGTTAAGAACATATTTTCATTAAATACTCATAAATAAAGCTAAAAAAAAGAAACTGCTCCAAATTACAAAACTAATAACTGCTATCAACGCCCAAATTTTCAATAATAATTTTTTATTAAAAGTAAAAAGACACACTGAAAGAATGATAAATAAACAGAAAAAAATCACTGCTTTTAATAAACCATTTCTATCCGTTAGATATAATCCAGGTAAACTTTCCCAAAAGCTAAATGTAATTAAAATAGTCCAAATTACTGAGGTTAAAACTTTCCAATTTTTTTGAAATAAATAAGTCTGTTGCATACTACTTTATGACCTCTAATATCGAAAAAGAAACAGAGATAAGTCTCTGCCTTCAATTAAATAAACAGAAATAATGATAAAAGTAAATAATAAATTAAAAAGTAGCATTAAAAAAAAGACTGTTAATAATGATGTCACAAAGGCTTGTCCATAAATAATTAATTTTCTTGAAAAGTGAGATACCGGTTTAAATAAGAAAATCAATATCAGAGCACCTACTACCCAAGCAAATAATGATGAAACAAACAATACACCTTTTACATATACCAAAAAATTTGAAGCAGAATTGATTACATCTGAAAACAATATTAAATAAACTGCATAAAAAAGAAGAATAAGAATTGAAAACAAAAAGCCACCAATACCTGCTGTCAGACCTGCTTTAACAGGACTAGAAAAAAAATTGTAGGAATGAGTTTTCATCAGAGATGTCTTTATTGTAACATTAATCCTTAAAAGATAGCTATTTCTGCAAAAAAGGTTACTGGTGGTGGCGGGTCCGTTACAACGGCACCACCGGCTGGACTGCCGAAGGCCAAGGCACCGACTACTGGGTGGTGAGAATAGGGGGCAGTTCGTCTGACACGACAGCACCTCAAAGTAATACTACTGAGGTTACCTACCATTACTCACCTTTCAACGAGGACTACACTTTTCTAGTCAACACGGACACTTGTGCAGTCCTCAACGGAGATGAAATTGTTGCCCAAGAAATCAATCGTGCTCACGATGAAATGGAGGAAATCTATAACCGCGAGGGAAATATTAGTGGAGATATCGCACTCGTTCTTTACCTCAAAAACGAGGGTGCTATTGACACTTTCCGAGTTGCGACTGAGTCGTTTATGCTTCGACAGACTGGCTGCCGAACCTTCTACTATGTTCTCAGTGAAAATAGATGGATGGATCGGTATGGGCTAGGAAACGTACTTTATGGCTATTTCTCCATAGTTGTCAATGAATGGACAAGCCATACAATCGCAGATATCATTCAGTGGAACGAAGATCAAATGCTTAATCCACAGGATGATGAGGACCAAAGCGACCTAGGAAGGAGCATTGCAACTTCTGGACAGTATGTAAGCGCATCCCTTGTCCAATCACTCATTCCGACAGACTTCACTAACAGCAAGTAATCTCTTCACGTACATTCAAGGGCAGTGTTTAAAATCACTGCCCTTTTTTATATTTTGTAGGTTATTAAAAATAGGCCTCAATTAATGGCAAAAAAGGGATCAGAGCTAATATGAAATCACAAATAAATAAAGCTAACAGTGAAATTAAAAAACTTTTTATGAAAAAAGATCTACTTCCCTTCTTTGTTAAGGGTGGGACAAATAAAGCTGAGAAAATAGAAGCTACAATAGCCCAAACAAAAAATAGGGGCACGTTTAGCATCGTAAAAAGCAAAAGGAATCTAGACCAATAACTAAATGAAAATAGACTTGCTGAAGTTGTTACAGAGGAAAAGAAAAAAACAAACCCACCTAAAATAAAAAGAGAAAACAAAAAAGCACCAGTACCTGCTGTCAGACCTGCTTTAAGAGGATTAGAAAAAAAATTGTAGGAACGAGTTTTCATCAGAGACATCCTTATTGTATCACTAAACAAGGACTGAGACAAAAATGATAGTATTATTTAAATAAAATGAAAAAAAAGCCACTGTTAGACATAATAATCACCGTTTCAAATACAATGACTGGTCTTCTAGGCTCTTTTTTGATGATATTTCTTGTTTCTATTTTTCTTCAACTTCCACTTGTAAATGATATTTATTTGAAACTTTACCAATCTAATGATTCTCCTTATTACTTCATTAATTATTTTTTTATGACTGGTATTTTTTTCCTAGGATCTTGTCTTCTACTATCTGTAAAAAAAGGCAGAAAAATGTTTTTTAATAGAACTTCTTTTGCTTATAGCTCACTAGTCACCTTATTCATCTGGATTCTTGTTTTCTTAATACAGGACTCCTGGATACTAAATTAAGAGATTTTATTCTCAATCAACTTTATTGGAACAACCTCGAAACTAGTGTATAATTTCCTTAATTCATAAAACCGCTCAAGCCACTATCACTGGCAAAGGTGCTTGGAGAAATTTTTGAGATAACAAGAAAAGTAGATCAAGCCGGGTAAGACCGTAATATCTGGAACTAAGGTTAATAGTCAAACAACTGGATTCCTACTACAATGTTGCTTAACATGTAGTTTGAAATTTCCGCCCAAGGCGCCTGCCCGCCGGCGGGCGGGGACCAGCCTCGGGCTGGGGA
>CAZVBO010000006.1:0-56897 GCA_964625685.1 uncultured Pseudomonadales bacterium | reverse complement strand
CTCAAGCCGATGAGGCAACGGTTGAAAGGAGTGAAGCGCTTGTTGGATTTGGCTGTCGCTCAGTTGAAAGTGCTTGCCAATTAAGATAGCTGGGAGTGAGTTGAGCTGATTATGCTCGCCCCTTAGGGAAGAAGCCGTTAACAATTGATGATACTGTGAAATCATTTCTTGCCCAAAACCAACATGATGAGCAGGACTTTGGATGGCGATATCAGTACTCATATCTGAATTATGGTTGTAAAACACCCAGTCATTTGGTGATTGATGGAGTGCAATATTTGATTTTGCGTGAACATAGGTATCAAAATCAGGATAGTAATCAAGATGTTCTGGAGTAATGGCTTGGATAACGGCTAGATGAGGGCTTTTAGTTAAGTTAACCAGTTGATGGCTGGAGAGTTCCACCACAAACAGAGTTTGGGCAGTACTGTGATCTAAAGTGTCCAACATCGGAATTCCGATATTGCCGGCTAATCTCACATCAGGAAAAGCTTGGTTTAAAAGATGATGGATTAAAGCTGTGGTGGTACTTTTGCCCTTAGTGCCTGTAACTCCAATGATAGTCCCAGGACAGAGATCAAAGAAGAGTTGCGTGGCCGAAGTCCATTGAGTGTAATTGCTCGCTTGTTTGAACTCTGTGGTAAAAGGGGAAATCCCAGCTGATTTAATAAGTAAATCTGTGGATTGGGGAAGATCCGGTTGGTAAGTAACAGCTTGATCATCTTTTATGATGCGTTGCACTTCGGTCGATAATTGGTCAGTAGTGGCTTGATCGACTAAAGTTAATGGTTGGTTTGAGGGAAGGAGTTGACGTAAGAGATGATAGGAAGAGAGTCCCTCTCGCCCCAGACCAAACAAGGCGATCTTTTTCCCAGTCAACTGTTGAACGGTAGTTAACAGTGAATTTAAAAAAGGTGGTAGGGAGTGCTGTGGATTCCACGATGATAAAAGGTGTTGACTTCGTTTTTCCCAATCAGACTGAGGTTGAATGACTTGAGCTTGTATCTGTTGAAGCATCTTCGGCAAAGACCAGAGGTGTTGTTGGTACTTTTGAATTGCCAAATAGAAAGCTACTTGAGACTCTTCGTATGATCCCACACAATCAAAAGGTTTGGTTTCGTCAGGCTTGACCAGCTTCAAGGCAGTTTCAATCAGTGAATCATCTTCAAATAAGTTGTGTTGAAAAATTTGCTCTGTCAATATTTGTTCATCAATAAAAGGGAAAAGCATCAGAAAAGCGAATAAGCATTTTGAGCAATGGTGACACCAGATTCCTTCTTTTTGACCAACATTACAACTTCGGAAAAGCTCAAAATACGATTGTCCATACTGAGCAAATAACTGAGCAATTTGGATTTCAGTTAAGGGCCGGAGAAAAGAAAAATAAGTAGGTCTTCCTGGGAAATCAAGGTATTTTTGACAGTAGCGTTGAAACAATTCTTCAAACTCAAAGCTTTTCGAATATTGGTGATTAATTTCATGACCTTTAAAGGTAGTATTACATTCGTTGGCACTCTCTTCATTAGAAACAGCAATCAGTGGAATATTGAAAAGGTAGGCCACTAGAGTAGTTAAAAAAGCTAAATAAGCGGAAAAGGGAGTATGACCATTGAAATAGTTTTGTTGATTCAGTTCTAGTAAAAGGGGGTCAATAGAGCGTTTGACGGTCAGTGACTGAAGTTCAGGATGTAAAGTGAGAGTTTGCTTCACAGCGGGGATAGGATTTAAAGCGAATGGAATGAGTTTTAATTCCGGAGCCAGACTTCGTTTCAGAATTTCTAAACTGACCAGCGAGTCTTTTCCCCCACCTAATGGCACTAAAATTTGTTGCTGATTTGAAATTTGATTGATTTTAGTTTCGCTAGAAGGAAGTGATGGTCCGGTTGATTGCCAAGTCACAAAATTAGGCTCAGTAAAGTCAATCTGGTTGGTATAGAAGAATTCTCCTAAGCCCTTAATCAGTAAGTTATACCACCAATCGAGTTGAGGTTGAGTTAACTGTCCGGCTTGAATGGTAATGGTAGGCGAACACGCTACCTTCCAATAACTGATCAGTTCTACCAATCCTAAGTGGAAAATGAGATTTTCCAAATGAGTAGGGTTAATTTTCTCTAGAACTTTTGGAGTAACATTTTCAAGTGTGAGGGTGGGTTTAAAAGTTAAGGCATCTCCCAAGTGAAACGTAAAAGTGATTTTAAGACCTGTAGCGGTGGGTTGAAAATCATAACTTTCATAAATGAATTCAGGATGTTGAAGCCTCAGATGATCCAGTTTGTGATTTGACATGCTTTTTGTATTATACTCATCACTATGAACAAAATTCTAATGGGGATCGATTATGGCACCAAACGTGTTGGGGTGGCACTGGCTGAGGGACCATTGGCTGAGCCTTTGGCTATTCTGGAAAATAACGATCATTTATTGGCAGAGTTAGTTCAGCTGGTGGAAAAACACCATATTGAACAAATAGTGGTGGGACTCTCAGAAAATAAGATGGCAGACCTGACTCACCAGTTCGTACATTCACTTCAACAGTTGGTAAAAATGCCAGTGGTATTTATTGATGAAACACTTAGTTCTTATGAAATGCATTTAAAATTACGATCTGCCAAGATGAAGAAGAAACAAGCTCCAATTGATCACCTGGTCGCCGCTCAGTTACTCCAAGAATGGCTTGATTCCAATTTACAAACCCCCTAAAGAATAGGTATACTCACACACATGCAAAAATGGAAACGTTTTTTCCCATATCTCGGTCTGATTATTCTGATTGGTGGACTTTTTGTTGGATGGTATACCTATTCATTGTTTCAGCCTGTAGCTACTTCTGATCAAGCTTTAACTCGGTTTGTGATTGCCAAAGGCGAATCAGTGACCGGTATTGCCAATCAACTGTATGAACAACACTTTATCAAGCATCCGCTCGTGTTTAAAATTGCGGTTAAGCAACAGGGACTGGATAATAAGATTCAAGCCGGTTCCTTTGAAATTTCTCCGAATATGAACCCCTTTCAGATCGCCCAAGTTTTCACTAAAGGGACAGAAGATATTTGGATTACGATTCCTGAAGGGTGGAGAGTGGAAGAAATTGCTGATATGGCAGCGCGACAGGAATTGCCTGAATTTAGTAAGACTGAATTTTTAGATTTAGCAGCGGGAGAAGAAGGGTATCTTTTTCCCGATACTTACCTTATTCCTCGAGAAACTACAGCCCAACAACTTTTTACCTTGTTAACCTCAACTTTTGATAAAAAGATAAAAGTGGGTTTAGCGACCGAGATTGCGGATTCAGATCGCTCTTTTGATCAAGTGATGATTATGGCGTCCATTGTGCAGCGAGAAGCCAAAGTCTATGATCAACAGCGCCATGTAGCTGGAATTTTATGGCATCGAATTGCTATTGGGATGCCTCTTCAAGTAGATGCTACCTTGCAATATGTGAAAGGTTACAGTCAGTCGCAAGATGATTGGTGGGTTACTCCCACAGCTGCCGATAAAGAAATGGTTTCTCCTTTTAATACTTATCTCAACATGGGTTTGCCACCCAGACCAATCTGTAATCCTGGACTGGATGCCATCAAAGCTACCTTAGACCCTATTTCAACTGATGATTTGTTTTACATTCATGATGAGACTGGGGTGATGCATTATGCTCAAACACTGGATGAGCATAACCAGAATGTGAACACCTATTTACGATAAATTTGGTCTTTACAAATGGTTCCAGAATCGGTATTCTCAGTACATTGAGTCAGATTTGGTATATCTTCGTGCATAAAACAGCCCGTTTGGGTACTTGTTTTCTTTCTTATTTCTTGTTACAATTCCCTTTATCTCTTTTTTCAAAAAAGTAAAAGGAAATTTCTTTGATTTTTAGTAAACTTTCTGACTAAGTACTCAAAAGTGGCAGACGCACCTCAGGTGTGGATTTTTTGGTGTTGTCAGGAAAATCAGTATCAATACGATTAATCTCGAGTAAATCGAGAAGATGGATAAGGAGTCTTCATGTCGCAGTCAACTCGTGCCTATTGGGGAAAACAAAAAACAAATCTCCCAGAACTTGATCTCACCAAAATTCAGCGTGATTCTTATGTCGAATTTTTGGAACAAGGGATTAAAGAATCACTTGAAGAAGTGAATAGTCAAAAGGGCATTGAAGACTTTACTGGGAAAAACTGGACACTTAAATTTGGAAATTACCGTTTTGGTAAGACCAAATACACTCCTTCTCAAGCGAAAAACAAAGCAGTCAGTTATGATTTTCCTCTGTATGTTGAAGCAACTTTAATTAACAAACGCACTGGTGAAGAAAAAACTCAAGAAGTTTTCTTGGGTGATATTCCTAAAATGACGCCAGTGGGGACTTTTATCATCAATGGTATTGAGCGAGCCGTGGTGACTCAACTCGTTCGTTCTCCGGGTATTTTCTTTTCGGGAGATGAAGATCCTGTGATTAATCGAGTTTTGTATCGAGCGGAATTGAGACCGTTGCGTGGTTCTTGGATTGAGGTCAGTGTAGGTAAGCGAGATGTCATTACCGTCAAGATTGATCGACGTCGTAAAATGCCCGTGACCGTTTTATTGCGAGCGATTGGCTATGGTACCGATGAAGAAATTTTAGACTTGTTCTCAGATTTAAAGGATAAAGATGAGTATGATTTGATTGCTCACACTTTAGAAAAAGATAATACTCAAACTGAAGCCGAAGCTTTATTAGAGCTCTACACCAAGATGCGTCCTGGTGAGCCAGCGGTTTTAGATACGGCTAAGCAATACCTCCATCAATTATTTTTTGATCCTCGTCGGTATGATTTGGGGGTGGTGGGTCGTTACAAGCTTAACCGACGCTTAAAAGTGAGTGCTGATGAAAATACGACTGTTTTAACCAAAGAGGATATTGTAGCGGCCGTTCACTACCTGGTGGCCTTACAAAATGGTCAAGGCAAAGTTGATGATATTGATCATTTAAGTAACCGTCGAGTTCGTCGAATTGGCGAATTAGTTCAAGCCAACGCTTTTCGAGTAGGCTTGATTCGGCTGGAAAGATCCATCCGAGAAAAGATGTCGCTCACTAAGACAGATGAATCACTTAGTCCGGCTGCATTAGTGAATGCTCGGCCACTGATTGCTACTATTTCCGAATTTTTCCGACGAAATCGTTTATCTACTATTTTAGATCAAACCAATCCTTTAGCTGAAATTGATAACTTACGTCGCTTGTCAGTGATGGGATCTGGTGGAGTTACCCGAGAACGTGCCAGTTTCTCAATGCGAGATATTAATGCTTCTCAGTATTCAAGAATTGACCCAGTCCGATCTCCAGAAGGTCCAAATATTGGATTAGTCACGTATTTAGCTTTATATACTCAAGTAAATAAATATGGCTTTTTAGAAGCCCCTTATAATAAGGTGGAGAAATTGGGCAACAAATTTAAAGTGTCCGATGAGATTGTGTATCTCTCTGCAGATGAAGAAGAAGACTACAAGATTACTCACGCTGGAATTAAGGTAGACGACAAAGGTTTCATTCAAGATGAATGGGTACCTATGCGCTACATGAATGACTTTATTGAAGGTCCGATTGAAGATGTGGAGTACATTGATGTCATTCCTCGACAAGTGATTGGAACTTCTGCATCACTGATTCCTTTTATTGCTCATGATGAAGCTAACCGAGCTTTAATGGGCACTCACATGCAGTGTCAAGCCGTGCCTTTAATCAAACCAGAGGCACCAGTGATTGGAACAGGTATGGAACAAGCCGTAGCCCAGGCTATGGGTCGGACTCTGCAAGCTCGTCATAAAGGAACTGTGGAATATGTTGATGCCAATCAAATTGTGATTAAATTGGATGCCTCTCAAGTCAAAAAAGCAGAAGAAGATGATACCCGAGATAACTTAGAATATGCTTCTGTCAAAGACGGTCGAGAAACATATACTCTCGAAAAATTTGTTCGAACCTCACAGAGTACTTCCTATTCTCAGAAACCAATTGTGACCGTCGGACAGAAAGTAGTAGCGGGTGAAACCCTGATTGATGGTCCTTCTTCTGATAATGGAGAACTGGCTCTGGGTAGTAATATGGTGATTGCCTACTGTTCTTTTGAGGGCTTAGGTTTTGAAGACGCCATTGTGATCTCAGACCGAGTAGTTAAAGAAGATCTATTAACCTCTATCCAGATTAGTGAATATCGGGCTCAAGTGATGGATACGAAATTGGGTGAAGAAGAATTGACGAATGATATTCCCAATGTTTCTGAAAACTTTTTGAGTAATTTGACTTTAGATGGCATTATCCGGATTGGATCTGAAGTTTCTTCAGGAGATATCTTAGTGGGAAAGATTGCTCCCAAAGGAGAAACGGAACTGACTCCAGAAGAACGACTCTTAAGAGCTATCTTTGGGGAAAAATCTCGAGAAGTTCGAGATACTTCGTTGCGAATGCCACATGGTCAACGGGGAACAGTCATTGATGTCCAAGTCTTAGATCGAGATTTGGGTGATGAACTTGATCCCGGAACTATTAAAGAAGTAATTGTTAAAGTGGCTCAGATGCGAAAAATCACAGTCGGTGACAAATTAGCAGGTCGACATGGCAATAAAGGTGTTATTTCTAAAATTGTGCCAGTATCTGACATGCCTCATTTAGAGGATGGGACAGCTGTTGATATTATCATTTCTCCTCTTTCAGTCTTAGCTCGTATGAATATGGGACAGTTATTAGAAGCTCACTTAGGTTGGGCTGCTCAGAAACTGGGTTACTCAGTAGCGGTCCCCGCTTTTGAACCGATTGATGAAGACCGAATTTGGGATGAACTGGATAAAGCAAGCTTACCTCGCTCGGGTAAAATTCAATTAATTGATGGTCGAACAGGTGAACCTTTCAAAGAAGAAACCGTAGTGGGTGTGGCCTATATTTTGAAACTGAGTCACATGGTTGAAGACAAGACACACGCTCGTTCAACTGGGCCTTACTCCCTGGTGACACAGCAACCTTTGGGTGGAAAAGCTCAAATGGGGGGACAGCGGTTAGGAGAAATGGAAGTTTGGGCTTTAGAAGCACACCGAGCTGCTCATACGCTCCAAGAAATGTTGACCATTAAATCTGATGACGTGATGGGTCGGGCTAAAGCATTTGAAGCCATTGTTAAAGGAATTAAGATTCCGGCTCCAACTGTTCCTGAAGCTTTCAAAGTGATGAAACGTGAGCTGAATTCTTTAGGCTTAGATATCTTTGAGCATGAGCGCGAAGAGACTGAAGAACCTGAAGAAGAAAAGAGTGAGCCCATGATTGCGGCTGAAGATATGGACATGAATGAGGTGATGACCGATGAAGCTGGGATGAGTGATGATACAAGTCAAAGTGATGATTCAGGAATGGGTGATGATGATATAGCTGATCCAGATGATTCAGCTGATTTAGCAATGAATGAAGAGGAGGAATTAGTATGAAACAAGTAGTTGATTTTACCGCTCTCCAAATAAAAATTGCTTCTCCTGACATCATTAAAGGATGGTCACATGGTGAAGTCAAAAAGCCAGAGACCATTAACTACCGATCTTTAAAAACCGAAAAAGATGGTTTATTTGATGAGAAAATTTTCGGTCCGGTTAAGGATTACGAATGTTACTGTGGTAAGTACAAACGGATTCGTTACAAAGGTATTATTTGTGACAAATGTGGAGTTGAAGTTACCCAATCTAAAGTTCGTCGAGAACGAATGGGACACATTTCTTTAGCAGCTCCGGTCGCTCATATTTGGTTCTTTAAAGGAGCTCCTTCAAAATTGTCATTACTCCTTGACATCTCTCCTCGAATTTTGGCTTCCATTATTTACTTCTCACAATACATTGTGTTGGAAATGGACAATGAGGCTAAAGCTCAAGTTTTAGAGCAACTTGAAGTGGATATGGTAGCCGCTCAAGAAAGTTTGAAGGAAACAGCCGCTCAAGAAGTTCAAAATATTAAAGATGCGTTAGATGCAGATTTAGGAAAAGTTAAAGAAAAAGTTAAAAATAAAGAAACATTACTCTTAAAAACAGAAGAGTTGAAGCTCAAGGCCAAACAAAAGATGACTACGGCCAAAGAGCAGCTGGAAACGCAATTGGCACAAACCGAAGAAGTCTATGAGGCCATTAAAACCATGGTCAAAAAGATCCGAAAAGGGACGGTGTTGAGTGAAGATGAATATTTGAAGCTCGAAGAATACAGTGCAGTGGATCATATCCGAGTGGGAATGGGAGCTGAAAGTGTGATGGAGCTAGTGCGAGATATTGATTTGGATGATTTAGTGCAAAAACTGCGTGTTGAGATGAATGAAAGTAAAGGAGCCAAGCGCATTAAAGCCATTAAACGACTCCGAGTAGCTGAAGGATTGCGTAAAGCTGATCTTGATCCTAGTTGGATGTTCTTGACAATTTTACCAGTGTTGCCTCCAGATCTTCGGCCCATGGTCCAGCTTTCTGGTGGTCGATTTGCGACTTCTGATCTGAATGATTTATATCGCCGAGTCATTAATCGAAATAATCGATTAAAACACCTGATTGATTTAGGGGCACCTGATATTATTTTGCGGAATGAGAAACGAATGCTTCAAGAAGCAGTGGATTCTCTTATCGATAGTACTCAGGCTCGACAATCTCGACGACGGTCCAATCGAAAACCACTTCGATCTTTGTCAGAAATGCTCAAAGGAAAACAAGGCCGATTCCGTCAAAACTTATTAGGAAAACGGGTTGACTATTCTGGTCGAAGTGTGATTGTGGTGGGTCCTGAACTAGATCTTAATCAATGTGGTATTCCTAAAGATATGGCTTTGGAGATGTTTAAACCCTATGTGTTACGAGAACTGATTCATAACGGAATTGCCCCCAATGTTAAAAGTGCTAAACATCTCTTGGAAAAACGTGATCCTGAAGTGTATGACATTTTAGAGAAAGTAACGGAAAACCACCCGGTGATTATTAACCGGGCACCTACTTTGCATAAATTAGGTATGCAGGCTTTCTATCCCATCTTGATTGAAGGGAAGGCCATTCGATTGCATCCTTGTGTTTGTTCTGGATACAATGCTGACTTTGATGGTGACCAAGTGGCAGTTCATTTGCCTTTAACTCAAGAAGCCCAAGAAGAAGCTCGAACACTGATGATGTCTTCCAATAACTTATTGAAACCAGCCAATGGCGAACCAATTACGGTGCCAAATAAAGATATGGCTATGGGAGCTTTTTATCAAACTTCTATTAATGAACATTTAGCAGTTGCTCCCACCATATTTGGTTCCAAAGATGAAGCCTACTTTGCCTGGCAAACAAAACATATTGATCAACGTCAATTGATCAAAGTTCGATTGATGATTGAAGGCAAAATGCAGGTGGTTGAGACCACTATGGGTCGAATTGTCTTTAATGATACTTTACCTGAAGAATTCGGCTTCATTAATGAAACTATTAATGCCAAAAAGATTAAGAGTTTAGTGACGGATGCGATCAAGCTTTTACCTCAGGAACGAGTGGCGAAATTGATTGATGATATTAAAACGCTTGGTTTTGAAAGTGCCACTCTTTCAGGATTATCTGTGTCAGTAACTGACTGTAAGACCATTGAAGAAAAAGACACGATTATTGAAGAAGCCAATAAAAAAGCTGGTGATGTTCAAGATAATTACTTAAATGGTTTGATTACTTCTGAAGAGCGAAAACGACTGACTTTTGATATTTGGATGAAAACTACCGATGAAGTGGCAGAAAAGACATGGAATTCTTATTCTGAGGATAATGCGGTTAAAGTCATGATTAACTCGGGTGGAACTCGGGCTTCAAAAGATCAGGTAAAACAGCTCGCTGCTATGCGGGGGTTGGTGGTGGATCCATTAGGTAAGATTGTAGAAATGCCTACCAAATCTAACTTCCGTCAGGGTTTATCCATTTTTGAGTACGTGACTTCTGCTCGAGGATCTCGAAAAGGATTAACTGACTCAGCTTTGAAAACGGCTGATGCTGGTTATTTGACTCGAAGATTAATTGATGTTTCCCATGATGTTATTATCAGAATGCATGACTGTGGAACACATGAAGGCATTGAAATTGTCAAACAACCTCGTAAAGATGTTTTTGAAGCTAGATTGACTGGCCGAGTTGCCTTACGAGACGTGAAACAAGCCAAACAAGTTTTGGTCAAAGCTGGAGATATTATTACTCCAGAATTAGCAGCACAAATCAATCAAGCTGGTATTGAATCAGTCTGGATTCGGTCGCCTCTAACTTGCCAAGCTCCCAAAGGAGTGTGTGCGGCTTGTTATGGTTGGGATTTTTCAACCCGAGATATGGTGGAGATGGGTGTCCCAGTCGGAGTTATTGCAGCCCAGTCTATTGGTGAGCCAGGAACTCAATTAACCATGCGAGTGAAACATTCTGGTGGTATTGTAGGAACTGACGTGACTCAAGGTTTGCCTCGGGTAGAGGAACTGTTAGAAGCACGCAATCCCAAAAATCCAGCTTTATTGGCTGATATTTCTGGTAAAGTGTCTATTAAAGAAACTGATGATGAAATTGAGTTAACCATTAAGACAACATCCCAGCCAGTTGAAGAAAAGATTTATACCTTGGGTAAGAACATTAACTTACAGGTTGAAAATGGTGATTTGGTTTCAATTGGTCAACCTCTAACAGCCGGTTCAGTTGATGCTCGAGAACTCCTTCAGATCAAAGGCTCACTCTTTGCTCAACAACACATTGTTGATCAGGTTCAAGAAGTCTATGAGTCTCAAGGTATTCCCATTAATGATAAACACTTTGAAGTGATCATTCGAAAAATGGGTGACAAACTTCAGATTGAGGAATCTGGCGATACTGATTTCTTAGTGGGTGAAATTGTAGAGAGGACTCGGTTTGTAGAGGAAAATGAGAATGTAATGGCGGCCGGTGGTGAACCAGCTACGGCTAAAGTGATGATCCTGGGTATCACCCGATCTTCACTCTATACCAGTTCTTGGTTATCAGCCGCTTCTTTCCAACATACTAAAAATGTGTTGACTGATGCCGCTGCTGCTGGAGCCATTGATTATCTTGAAGGCTTAAAAGAAAATGTGATCATTGGTCGCTTAATTCCGACAGATGAAACGCGAGCTTCAATTGAAATTGAGGCCTAGATCGAAGTATGATACAATTCTTAGTCTGGAATTCAGAAAGTACTAAACAGTAACAGGATTTATTACATGCCAACCATTAATCAACTTATTCGAAAAGGTGGACGAAAGTCAAAACCACAGAAGGTGAAAGCTACTGCGTTGCGCCGAAGTTTTAATAGTTTGACTGGCAAACCAGTTAAAACTACTAACCCTCAAAAACGGGGTGTTTGTACTATTGTTAAGACCATGACTCCAAAGAAACCAAACTCAGCTCTGCGAAAAGTGGCCCGTGTCAGACTTTCCAACAAAATGGAGGTAACCGCTTACATTATGGGTGAGGGTCATAATTTGTCTGAACACAGCATTGTGTTGGTCAGAGGTGGCCGGGTAAAAGATTTACCAGGTGTGAAGTATCACATTGTGCGTGGTAAATATGATGCCGCTGGAGTTGATAAGCGGAAAACCAGTCGCAGTAAGTATGGTGTGAAAAAAGGATAATAAGTAATCAAGTAGGAGTAATTCAAGTCAGACTTGATAATCCAAGTCAGACTTGGGTGAATACAATACTATGAGATCGAAAAAAGCGAGTATCCGGGAAGTTTTACCCGATACGAAATACCACTCTGTTAAAGTAGCCCGGTTGATTAACTATGCCATGAAAGATGGCAAAAAATCAGTTGCTCAAAAACAAATTTATGCGGCTTTAGAGGCATTGGCTCAAGAAACCAATCAAACTCCTTTGGAAGCTTTTGATCAGGTTTTGCAAGCAGTAACCCCTCAAATGGAAGTGCGTTCTCGCCGAGTAGGTGGAGCGGCTTATCAGGTTCCAATGCCAGTCAAAGGACGACGAGGTTTTTCCCTGGCGTTACGATGGCTCATTGGAGCTGCCCGAAAACGTCCCAATAAAACTCATCATACTTTTGCGGAAAAATTAGCAGCTGAAATGATCGACGCCTTACATAATCAAGGTGGTGCCATTGCTAAGAAAGAAACTTCGCATAAAATGGCAGAAGCCAATAAAGCTTTTGCTCATTTCCGATGGTGAGCTTAAGTGGACAGGAAATTTTTATAAAGTAATGAACGAATGTAACGGCCAGTGATAGCACTTGCCTGAAGGTGTACGTATGTCAGACACTGCGAATGATCGTAATTTACCACTCGATAGAATTCGAAATATTGGAATTATTGCGCATATTGATGCGGGCAAAACCACGACAACTGAGCGAATTTTGTTTTATACGGGTAAAAATTACAAAATTGGAGAAGTGCATGAAGGCGCGGCTACCATGGACTGGATGGCACAGGAGCAAGAACGAGGCATTACTATCGTTTCAGCTGCTACCACTTGTTTCTGGGAGCCCTATTTTGAATCACATTTACCAAAAGGAAAATATCGATTCAATATCATTGATACTCCAGGGCATGTAGATTTTACAGCAGAAGTGGAACGATCTTTACGAGTGCTTGATGGAGGTATCACGGTGTTAGATGCCAGTGAAGGAGTCCAGTCTCAGTCAGAAACCGTATGGCGTCAGGCTGATAAATACAACGTACCTCGAATTTGTTTTGTCAATAAAATGGATAAATTGGGTGCTGATTTTTTTGCTACAGTGCAGGACATTAGAGCTAAATTTGGAGTGACTCCCGCAGTTATGGTAATGCCGATGGGCTCTGAGAACAATTTTCAAGGGGTAATTGATTTATTAACCATGAAGGCTTACTACTGGGAAGATCATGAAGCCGCTACTGAACCAGAAGTATTGGAAATTCCAGCGGAATTTAGAGACAAAGCACAAGAATTACGGAATGCTCTGGTCGAACAAATTGCTGAGAATGATGACGCCCTGATGGAGAAATTTTTTGCTGAAGAAGAATTGACCGTGGATGAACTCAAGGTAGCATTACGAAAAGCAGTCATCGATTACAAGCTAGTCCCAGTTTATGCTGGTTCTTCACTTAAAAATACCGGAATTCAACCAGTGTTAGATGCTGTTGTTGAATACCTGCCTTCTCCCCAAGATATCGATCACGTCGTAGGCAAAAATCCTAAAACCGGTGAAGAAGAGACTCGTCAGTTAGTCCCAGAAGAAAACTTTGCTGCTTTAGCTTTTAAAATCCAAACTGATCCTCATGTGGGTAAGTTGACTTATACTCGAATTTATTCAGGCCGCCTAGATTCGGGTAGTTATGTTTACAATGCTAATGGCACTAAAGAACGGGTTGGCCGATTACTGCTGATGCATGCAAATAAGCGTGAAGAAATTCCTTATGCTTTAGCTGGTGAAATTGTGGCCATTGTGGGGTTAAAAGACACCAAAACTGGTGATACCTTATGTGATGAAAAACACCCAATCGAATTGGAACGAATTGAATTTGCTGAACCAGTGATTTCTTTGGCGATTGAACCGAAGACGAAATCAGATCAAGAAAAGATGGGCATCGCTTTATCAAAATTATCTGAAGAAGATCCCACTTTTTCTGTCAGTGTTGACCATGAAACAGGTCAAACTATTGTGGGCGGAATGGGAGAGTTACACCTGGATATTATCGTAGATCGGATGAAACGAGAGTTTAAAGTTGATGCCAATATTGGTAAACCTCAAGTTGCCTACCGCGAAACTATCCGCAAAACCGCTTCTGCTGAAGGGAAGTACATTAAACAATCCGGTGGTCGAGGTCAGTATGGTCATTGTTTCTTAAGACTTGAACCTTTGGACAGAGGGACTGGATTTGAGTTTGTGGATGAAATCAAGGGTGGAGTTATTCCTCGAGAATTTATCATGCCAGTTCAAAAAGGAGTTCAAGAGGCTATGGAGAGAGGTGTCTTGGCTGGGTATCCTGTCGTGGATATCAGAGTGGCACTGTATGACGGAAGTTACCACGAAGTGGACTCCAGTGAAATTGCCTTTAAGATGGCTGGTTCGATAGCTTTTCAGTCTGCTGCCAAGAAAGGTGAGTTAGTGTTACTTGAACCCATCATGAAGGTGGAAGTCACTACACCTGAAGAATATATGGGAGATGTGATTGGCGATTTGAGTTCTCGTCGAGCTCAAATTCAAGGAACAGCTAATCGAGGAAATGTCGTCATTATTACCGCACTTGTTCCATTGGCGGAGATGCAAGGCTATGTTACAATCTTGAGAGGAATGACTAAAGGTCGGGCCAATAGTGTCATGATCCCCAGCCACTATGACGAAGTTCCAAATAGCATCACTCAACAAATTATTGAAGAGCGAACCAAATTAACAAGTAGTAAGTAAATTAGCAATTACATTACATAAAGGAGAACATATGGCAGATAACAAATTTGTCCGTTCTAAGCCCCATGTCAACATCGGTACTATTGGTCACGTTGATCATGGTAAGACCACTTTAACTGCTGCGATTACCACCACTTTAGCAGCCAAAATGCCTTCTGATACCAATAAAGCAATGGGATACCTCGATATTGACAATGCTCCAGAAGAAGCAGCTCGTGGCGTCACTATTAACATTTCTCACTTGGAATACGAAACCGCCAAGCGACACTATGCACACATCGATGCTCCAGGTCATGCTGATTACATCAAGAATATGATTACTGGTGCGGCTCAAATGGATGGTGCCATTTTAGTGGTAGCCGCTACTGATGGTCCTATGCCTCAGACTCGTGAGCACATTTTGTTAGCGAAACAAGTGAACGTGCCTAAGTTAGTAGTAGCTTTAAACAAAGTTGACATGGTCGACGATGAAGAACTGCTTGATTTAGTGGAAATGGAAGTTCGTGAGCTCTTAACCAAATATGGTTTTGATGGTGACAATACTCCTATCATCCGAGTTTCTGCTCTTAAAGCTTTGGAAGGTGACGCCGCGGCTCAAGATCAAGTTATGAAATTAATGGATGCCGTTGACGAAACTATTCCTGAACCTGTTCGTGATCTTGACAAGCCATTTTACATGCCTATTGAAGATGTCTTTTCGATCAAAGGTCGAGGGACTGTGGTTACTGGTAAAATTGCAGCCGGTAAAATTAAAGTGGGTGACGAAGTGGAAATTGTGGGTATTCGAGATACTCAGAAAACCACCGTTACCGGTGTGGAAATGTTCCGCAAATTACTGGATGAAGGTCAGGCCGGTGATAACGTGGGAATTTTACTTCGAGGCTTAGGTAAAGAAGATGTCGAGCGTGGTCAAGTTTTGGCTAAACCAGGTTCAGCTAAACCTCATACTGAGTTCGAAGCTGAAGTCTTAATTTTAACCAAAGAAGAAGGCGGACGACACAAACCTTTCTTTACTGGATACCGACCTCAATTCTACATTGGAACCACTGATGTGACTGGTGAAATTAAACTCCCTGAAGGAGTAGAAATGGTTATGCCTGGTGACAATGCGAAAATGAGTGTGAAATTGATTGTACCAGTAGCTTTAGATGAAGGTTTGCGCTTTGCTATCCGTGAGGGTGGCCACACCATTGGTGCTGGTGCTATCACTAAAGTTTTAAAATAAACTGCTGAACCAGATTTATTTTTTGTAAATTGCCCCCTCCCTGTTAACAGGAAGGGGGTTTATTTTTTGCGATGTGGCCCTAATTTCCCATTTGCATTCTTTCTCGACTTCCTTTATACTATTCCTCTCACAGAAACCCCAGAGAATTTCAGTGAAATACTCTTTACACCAGATAGAGAAAAGTGTATAATTCCCTCCTGTGATTATCAAATAAGTAAGAAATAAGTAATTGAAAAGTTAATTTGAATATGGCAAAACAAGCGTCAGGTACACAAGCTGCATATAAGATCCGTGTTCGGCTTAAAGCTTATGATCATCGTGTGATAGATGAAGCCAGTAAGAAGATCATTGAAACAGCTATTTCCACTGGTGCTGGTGTGGTTGGTCCAGTTCCACTGCCCACCCACATTAAACATTTTACAGTGTTGGTATCACCACACACTGATAAAAATGCGCAGGAACACTATCAGATTCGAACTCATAAGCGCTTGATGGATATTATGAATCCTACCAGCAAGACGATTGATTCACTGATGCATTTAGAGTTACCTGCGGGAGTTGATATTCAGATTAAAATGTAACTGAATGGAAAATAATTTTCCAGAGTGAATCACTTCACTCTGTGATCTATGTAGTAGACAAACAGAAATATAAAGGTACGTATGTTAAAAAGTATTTTTGCGACCAAGATCGGCATGACCCAAGGGTGGGATACCAATGGGAAGCGTATTGCGATTACTAAGTGTCGCGTTCAACCGAACGTGATCTTAGGAACTCAAGATACTCGGTATATTGTGGGTTATGGTTCCAAAAAACTTAAAAACATGTCGAAACCACTCAGATCTATCATCGAAAAGAGTGGTTTTTCGTTAGGCGTCCAACAATTAAAGGGGATTGCTGCAGCTGATGAGTCAGCTGAAAAGCTGACTGTTGGCACCGTAATTGCCCCTGATCAAGTGGTATCAGTAGGTGATGTAGTAAAAGTTCAAGGTACCATTAAGGGTCGAGGTTTCGCAGGTGGAATGAAACGTCATGGTTTTCATGGTGGTCCTGCTACCCACGGACAATCTGATCGTTCTCGCGCGGTTGGTTCCATTGGTTCTGGAACTACTCCGGGAAGAGTTTGGAAAGGTAAGAGAATGCCCGGCCAATATGGAAATACGACTTCGACTGTTAGAGGATTAGTAGTAATCCATTTTGATCAAGATAGTGGAGAACTTTGGTTGAATGGACCTATCCCTGGTAGTATCCAATCAGCAGTGGTGATCTCACCTGTAGGTCAAAAAAAAGAAATTACTTTAGACAAAAAAGCATCAGGGATTTCAGAGAAAGAAGTTTCTGAAGATACCCAAGCAGAAAAGAGTGAAGATACCGCAACATCATGAAATTAACCGTTCATAACACTACCGGCAAAAATAGTACCATGACTGTCAGCGATGAGGTGTTTGGTCAGCCTGAGAATAAACCTCTTTTATCTCAAGTTGTTCGAATTTATCTGTCTCGTTTGCGTCAAGGTACGAGTAAGGTAAAAACTCGAGCAGAAGTTACCCGGACGACCAAGAAATGGTTTAAGCAAAAGGGTACCGGTAATGCTCGCCATGGCTCACGCAAACCCAACATCTTTGTGGGTGGGGGTGTCGCTCATGGGCCCAATGGAACAGCCAACTGGAATTTAAAGTTGTCTCAAGCCGTTAAACAAAAAGCACTGATTACGGCTTTAAGTGCCCAAGCTAAACAATGTGTGGTCTGCAGCGATATTGAAAAGTTAGACGGCAAAGCGAGTTCTGGGGCCAGGTTGTTAAAAGCCATTGCCCCTGATTCACATCGAATCTTAGTGGTGGCTGATCAAATTGACGATCGAGCTTTACGCAGTCTCCAAAATTTAGAGAATGTGGTAGTGACTCGGGCGCAACGGCTCAATACACTTGAAGTTTTTTATGCAGATACTTTAGTTTTTACTAAAAAAGCACTCGAAGCGCTTGAAGCAAGATTGGGAGTAACTACCGTTTCGGGAGTAAAGGAAACTCCCGCTGCTACCAAGAAGTCAACTTCAACTCGTAAAGCCAAAACAGAGGCTAAAGGAAAGTAAGCAATTGTATGAATGCTCATTTGATTAAACGACCACACGTTACTGAAAAAACCTTACTTTTGGCAAATCAGGATAATATTTATACCTTTGAAGTTGATCGAGCAGCGACTCGAGATCAAATCAAAGAATTAGTGGAAAAATTATTTGGCGTCGAAGTACTAGCTGTTCGAACTTCTACCAAGTATCGAGTTCAGAAAACCACTGGCCGCAAAAGAATGAAATCTTTAATGGGACTCACCAAAAAAGCTATGGTGACTGTGAAAAAAGGTCAGAAAATCAATTTGTTTGATCTTGGAGGTAATGAATAAGTATGTTAATTAAACGAAAGCCCACTACCAGCGGCCGACGCCATCAATTAGCAGTTGATCGAAGTCATCTTCATAAAGGTGCCCCTGAAAAATCACTGTTAGTTTCAGGTCATAAGAAACGCCAGGGCCGAGGTTCTCAAGGACATATTACAGTTCGCCATCGTGGTGGCGGAGTCAAGAAACGGTTGAGAGTGATTGATTGGAAACGGAATAAAACTGATATCGTAGGTCGGGTCGATCGAATCGAATACGACCCCATGCGAAGTGCCAATTTAGCTTTAATTGTCTATAGTGATGGTGAAAAGCGATACATGTTAGCCCCTGATGGTTTGAAAGTGGACGATACGGTTATGGTGAGTGCTCAAGCAGATATTAAGGCTGGCAACAGTTTACCTTTGAAAAGCATCCCAGTTGGGGTACCGATTCATAATTTGGAGTTACGACCTGGTCGGGGTGCTCAGATTGTGAGAGGAGCAGGAACTGCAGCCTACATCCAATCTAAAGAAGGTGATCACGTAATTGTGCAACTCCCTTCTAAAGAAATCAGATTGATTAGTGGTGATTGTTTCGCTACAATCGGCCAAGTCGGGAATCAAGATTGGAAAAACCGTAAAATTGGGAAAGCAGGTTTGAAACGCTTGATGGGAATCCGACCTGGTGTTCGAGGTACTGCCCAGCATCCTAATAGTCATCCTCATGGTGGTGGTGAAGGTAGATCTGGAGTAGGTCTTAAATATCCGAAGACTCCTTGGGGCAAACATGCTTTGGGTACCAAGACTCGCAAAAAGAATAAAAAGACTAATAAGTACATTATTAAGGACAGACGGAAAAAATAATTCATAACATTTTATGTCACGATCAAGTAAAAAAGGACCATACATTGACTTCAACTTAATTAAGAAAGTCATGAAACAGAAAAGTAGCGGTGATAAAAGCCCTATCAAAACTTGGAGCCGTTCCTCAACTGTGGCACCTGATTTTGTGGGTCATACTTTTTTAATTCACCAAGGCAAAAATTTCGTGGAAATTTTTGTAAATGAATCAATGGTGGGTCATAAATTAGGTGAGTTTGCACCAACTCGTACTTTTAGAGGTCACGGGAAAATGGTGAAACGTCTCTTAACTAAGACATAAAAAGTGAGAAATGGATTAAAATGTTAATTACGGCAACTCAAAAAAACACTAGACAAGCACCCAGAAAAGTTCGAATAGTGGCCAATGCTGTCAAGAACTTGCCTTTGGACAAAGCTTTACAACAATTGGCGGTTATTGAAAGACGATCAACCGTTGTCATTTTGAAAACCGTGAAACAAGCGATTGCAAATGCCACCAATAATCATGGATTTGCTTTTAGCGATTTGGAGTTGAAAAACATTGTGGTGACTGAAGGTCCGACCTACAAACGCTATCGAGCGGTTAGTCGGGGCAGAGGTCATGGAGTATTGAAGCGAAGTAGTCATATTACGGTGATTTTGAACGCTGGAGAAACTGCTCAAGCCAAAACCCAGCCCAAAAAGCAAACTACCGCTGAGCCAGTTAAAAAAGCAGATAATCCAGATGTTATAGCTGAAGCAACCGACCAAAAGAATCAAGCCTCAGCAGCTCGAAATCGTAAGGTAACTCAGAAAGCAATAAATACTAAAACCACACGAAACGTGAGAAACAAAAGTAGCATTTAAGTAAAGATAAACTCTTATGGGACAAAAAGTAAATCCTACTAACTTTAGAATCGGCAGCACTTTCACCTGGAAGTCTCGTTGGTTCTCACCGGTTGACAGTTATTCAGATAAGGTTTTAGAAGATTTTAAACTTCGAAAATTCTTAAATGAAAAATTGGCTAATGCGGGCGTTGTCCAAGTGGAGATTGAACGATCTTTAACTGCTATTAAAGTAATTCTCGTAGTGTCTCGACCAGGTGTAGTGATTGGAAAAGGTGGTTCAAATTTGGAAAGCATTAAAAAAGAAGTTGAAAAAATCTTAAATGTATCAAAGAGTAAAAAAGATAAAGTTAAAGTAGATTTACGAGTTGAAGAGTTTAAAACGGCTGACTTGAGTGCTAAGTTAGTTGCTGAGCGAATTCGAGATCAGCTGATCAAGCGATTTCCTCATCGTCGAGCAGTCAGTCAAGCTTTAGAAAAAGTTATGGGCGCAGGAGCTCAGGGTGTAAAGATCCAGTTGTCTGGCCGAATTGGGGGAGCTGAAATTGGCCGGAATGAAAAATATTTTGAGGGGAAAGTACCAACTCAAACTATTCGAGCCAACATTGATTATCATCAAACTCCCGCTCGAACTCGATCAGGATATGTGGGGATTAAAGTTTGGATTTATAAGGGTGAACTTATTTAAATAGAATAAGTTTACAAACATCATGTTACAACCGAAGAAAACAAAATACCGAAAAACATTTAGAGGCAAACGTCGTGGTAAAGCGATTAATGGTTCAACCATCGCTTTTGGAGAATTTGCCTTAAAATCTCAGTCAACTGGCTGGGTATCTTCGAAAGAGATTGAAGCTGCTCGAAAAAAGATTACCTATGCAACGAAAAGAATGGGTAAGTATTGGGTGAGGGTATTTCCTCACAAGCCAGTCACTCATAAACCAGTCGGAGTCAAAATGGGTTCGGGAAAAGGTGACATCGATAAATATGTAGCTATTGTCAAACCAGGTACTATTTTATTTGAAATTGGGGGAGTTACTAAAGAAATGGCTCAAGCCGCTTTAAGTAAGGCTGGTCACAAAGTCTCAGTGAAGACCACCTTCATTGAAAAGTAAGTATGAAACGAACTGATATTACACAACTTCAAGAGATGAGCCTAGACGAACTTCATACCAAATTGGATGAACTCGTTAAAGAAATGGCCACCGTGAAGTTAGAAAAAATGGCAAACAAGCTGAAGGATGTCAAGAAACCGTCCAAGTTGAGCGATGATATTGCTCGCATCAAGACTGTCATTCGCCAAAAGACAGTCTCAGCAGTCTAAGGATTATTTATGAAAACAATGATTGGAACTATTGTCTCACTCAAAAGCGATCAAACAGCCACTGTTTTGGTTGAGCGGTCTTGGATGCATCCAGTGTACAAAAAGTATGTGAAACGCACCAAGAAATATGCTTGTGAAGTAGCAGGGGTCAAAGTGGCCGAGAATGATGAGGTGATGATCGCTGAGTGTAAACCAGTCAGTAAAACCAAGCATTTTAGAATTGTCGAAAAAGTGGAGGCAGGAGCATGATTCAATTAAGAACTGTATTGCATGTGGCCGATAACAGTGGAGCTCGTAAACTTCGTGTAATTCAAGTGTATGGTGGCTCTAAACGACGCTTTGGATTTGTAGGTGATATCGTGATTGCTTCTGTGATTGATGCCGATCCTAAAGGTAATGTGAAAAAAGGCGAAAAAGTGAGAGCGGTTATTGTTCGAACTAAGAAAGAACAGCGTCGTTCAAGTGGAGAATATATCCGCTTTGATGATAATGCCGCGGTAGTGGTTGAGTCTCGCAAGAGTCCCAATCCTGTCGGAACCCGTGTCTTTGGTCCCGTGGCCCGAGAAGTAAAAGACGCTGGTTTTAATAAAATTGCAAGTTTAGCGAAGGAAGTTTGGTAAAATACCACACTCAAAAGTATGAAATTTAAAGTAGGTGATACCGTTATTGTTACAGCAGGTAAAGATAAAGGGAAAAAAGGAACTATTACTAAAGTTTTTCCCCATCAAAATACGGTGGTAGTAGCTGATGCTAACTTATATGTTAAACACATTCGGCCGATGGGTGGTCAAGCTGGTGAACGTATTAAGGCGGAACGTCCTTTATCAGTGGCGAAAGTGGCCATTGTTAATGATAAAGGTCAAGTAGATCGCATTGGTTATGCAGTCAGTAAAAGTGGGGTTAAAACTCGAATTTTTAAGAAAACAGGTAAAATTATTGAGGCTCAATCAGCCAAGAAAACGACAGCTAGTAAAGAGAAATAAATCATGACACAGAATCAACAACCTACCAGCACACCGAGATTGAAGCAACAATATTTGGAAAGTATTGCTCCTGCCTTAGCCACCGAATTTAAGATTAGTAATCAATTTGCCATTCCTAAGTTGCAAAAGGTCGTTTTAAATATGGGCGTAACTACCCCTCAAGATCCAAAAGAACGTCGCCGGGTAATTGAAAATGTAGTGGAGCAGTTTAAGGTAATTACTGGTCAAAAACCTCAAATTACGGTGGCTCGTAAGTCAATTGCTGGCTTTAAACTTAGAGCTGGAGATCCAGTGGGAGTGATGGTAACTTTACGTGGTTTGTTTATGTGGGAGTTTGTAGACAAGTTAATTGCAGTCACTCTCCCTCGTGTTAAAGATTTTCGAGGAGTTCCTGATAAAGCCTTTGATGGTCGTGGAAATTATAACTTAGGGATTTCAGAACAAATTGTTTTCCCTGAAATTAACTATGATGATATTGAGAGTATTCGTGGATTACAAATTACTTTTATTACCAATACGGAGAGTGACGAACAATCTTTCCGCATGTTACAACTGCTGGGAATGCCGTTCGTTAAAGAAAATCAATAAGTAAGGAGTTTTTGGTACTATGGCTAAGAAATCTAAAATCGCTAAATCAAAAAAGTTGCTCGCAAAACGGGCAGCAATTGAAACCGCTAATGAACAGAAAACAAATCGAGTCTCGACTCGAGGCGTAAATCGATGTAAAATTACAGGTCGTCCTCGTGGATATATGCGTTATTTTGGTTTGAGCCGTTTGACTTTTAGAGAGTTAGCAGCAAAGGGTGAATTGCCTGGAGTTGTGAAAGCAAGTAAATAAGAATAATACCTATGACTGATCCAATTGCAGACATGATTATCAGAATAAAGAATGCCTTATTGGCAGGTCGAGATGAGGTGGCTATTCCTCACTCTAAGATGAAACACGCTGTGGCTCAGCTGTTACTGGACAATGGATATATTGAAGCTTTTGATGTCAAAGAGGCTGTGCCTCAGTCAGAAATTGTGGTTAAACTCAAATATATTGGAAAAACAGCAGCTATCACCGATGTGCGCCGAGTTTCCAAACCAGGCCGTCGAGTATACGCCCCAGTTAAAGAAATTCCTAAGACTTTGGGTGGGTATGGAATTACAATTGTATCTACGAGTAAAGGGGTAATTACTGATAATCAAGCACGAAAAATGAATTTGGGAGGAGAAATTCTTTGCCAAATTTGGTAATGGATAAGATATCTTATGTCAAGAATTGGAAATAAACCTATTAGCATTCCTACCGGGGTTACCGTCACTGTTACTGGAGATAAAGTAATGGTTAAGGGACCTAAAGGGGAACTGACTTCTCCACTTCAGCCTGGAATTACTGCTAAAGTGGTAGAAAATGAAGTTCAAATTTCTCGAGCAGACGATGAAGGTCAGACAAAGGCTTATCATGGTTTGGTTAGAAGTTTAATTGCGAATAACATTTTAGGAGTTACTGAAGGTTTCCAGAAAACACTCAAATTGGTGGGAACTGGATATCGAGTTGCAGCCAAAGGAACTGGTTTGAGTTTATCAGTTGGTTTTTCCCATCAAGTAGAATTTGATACTGTTCCAGGAGTAACTTTAAAAGTAGAAGGTTCTGACACCATTATTATTTCTGGGATTGATAAACAAAGTGTGGGACAAGTGGCGGCAAATATCCGCAAAATTAGACCTCCCGAGCCTTATAAAGGTAAAGGGATTCGCTATGAAGACGAAGTAGTCAGGAGAAAAGCTGGTAAGACAGCTGCTTAAAGATCATGAATACGATTGACCATCCATCACGAGCGATTAAACGTAAGCGAAGAATTCGCAGTAAACTCTCCGGAACTGCTCAGCGACCTCGAGTCACTATTCATCGTTCCAATCGGTATACCTATGTTCAAGTAGTCAATGATGAAACTGGCAAAACTATTGCTAATGAAAACAGCTTATCATTGGCAAAAAAACAGGGGAAAGCTCTAACCGGTACCAAACTTGAACAAGCCAAGCAGGTGGCTGAAGTCGTAGCGGCTGATCTCAAGAAACAAAAAGTGACTCAATTGGCCTTTGATCGAGGCAGTTATAAATATCACGGTCGAGTGAAAGCGGTGGCTGAAACTTTACGTGATAAAGGTTTAGCTCTGTAAACAGCAAAAAGGAATTTAGAATGAATCACGATACTAACCAAACTACCACTGAATACGAAGAGAAAGTTATTCAAATTTCTCGAGTTTCTAAAAAAACCAAAGGCGGTAACAAAATTGGATTTTCTGTGTTAATGGTGGTAGGAGATAAAAAAGGGAAAGTTGGTGTTGGTTTAGGTAAAGCAGGTGATGTGATTTCTGCTATTAAAAAAGGTATTAAAAAAGCTAAGAAAAAGATGATTACCGTGCCGTTAGATGGCACTACTATTCCTTTTTCAATTGAAGTCAAAAAAGGGGCCGGTCGAGTCTTACTTAAACCTGCTCCCAAAGGTTCTGGAGTCATTGCAGGCGGTCCGGTTCGAGCGGTCGTAGATGCGGCTGGAGTTCGAGATGTTTCCAGCAAAATTATGGGAAGCGAAAATCAAGCTTCCAGTGTCTATGCTACCTTTGAAGCATTGAAACAAATTGAAACGTTAGTTCGAATTAAAGGTATTAAACTGAAATCCATTGCAGAAATGGAAGCGGAAGAAGAAAAGAAGCTACAAGAGCTTCAGGAAAAAGCAAAGCAAGCAGCAGATGAGACAAATACAGAGGTCAAAGAAAAACCAGCAAAGTCCAAAATCCAAAGTCCAAAATCCAAACAAAAGTCACATTCCAAAAGCCAAAAATCATCTGCCAGCAATGCTTCCAGCACAGTTGTTGCAGGCAGGGCAGCGAAAAGTGCTAAACCAAAAAAAGTTGAAAAAACAAAGAAAAAAAAGGTAAAGGCTTAAAGAATTACAGAAGATCATTGCTCACTCATAAACATTAATCAATAAACATTAATCAATACTCATCATGTCATTACAATCACAACTTACTGCTATTACTCAGAAAGCTCACAAACGAGTGGGCCGGGGGTATGGTTCTGGCAAAGGTGGACATAATTCAAGTCGAGGAACTAAAGGTCAAGGTTCTCGTACCGGAGCTAATACTCCTCTGTGGTTTGAAGGCGGTCAGTTACCGATTATTAAACGCATGCCGATGATCCGAGGAAAAGCTCGGTTCAAAGTGTTACATCCTACTGCTGAAGTCAACGTAGCGGCTTTAAATAAAATGAAAGCTGAGGTAGTGACTTTAGAGACCTTAAAGCTAGAAAACATTATTGACAAAAAATTTAAAAAAGCCAAAATTATTGCGGGTGGAGAATTGAGCCAGAAGTTAACTATTCAAGGTTTACCCGTAACTCCAGCTGCCCAAAAAATGATTGAGAAAGCAGGAGGCAAAGTAGAAGGCTAACGCCAAAGGTCTACCTACCGTGAAACGGATTAAAGAATTTATTCAAAATATTTTCCAAACTCCTGAGGTACGAAATAAAGTACTTTTTACCGCTGCAGTCTTTTTTGTGTTCCGATTACTTGCTCATATCCCAGTTCCCGCTGTTGATGTGGTTCAACTGAAAACTTTATTTGCCGGTAGTCAATTTTTAAGTCTGTTAAATATTTTTTCTGGAGGAACTTTAGCCAATTTTTCGGTGGTGGCAGTGGGAATCAATCCCTATATTACCTCATCGATTGTGTTTCAATTGGCTGCCATGGTCTTCCCTTCATTGAAAGAAATGCAGAAAGAGGGTGAATCCGGTCGAGAAAAGTTGAACCAGTACACTCGATTGTTATCGGTTCCACTAGCGGTAGTTCAAAGTATTTCGGTGATTGCTTTGCTCAGATCACAAAGCTTGATAGACCTCAGTCAACCAGTGATGGTATTAGCCATTGTCTTTACCTTAGTGGCGGGTGCCATGATTACCATGTGGCTAGGTGAACTCATTACTTTGTACGGAATTGGCAATGGGATTTCGATGATGCTGCTAGCAGGCATCCTAAGTCAATTCCCAGTTGCTATTGCTCAAGCATTCTCTGTTTCTTCACAACAACAAACCATGACCGCCATTGGTTTTGTTTTAGTCTTCATTCTCGTAATTGGAGCGATGGTCTTTATGAATGAAGCTGTCAGAAAAGTAACTATTCAATATGCCCGTCGAGTTCGGGGCAGTCGTCAGTACGGTGGCCAAACTACACATTTACCGATTCGAGTGAATGTAGCTGGTGTTTTACCGATTATCTTTGCTGTAACTATCATGATGGTGCCAGCCTTCTTAGGACGAATTTTGACATCATTGGGGAATCCTCAGTTAATGCAGTTTGGTCAGAACTTAAGTTATTGGTTTGCCCAGACTTCTCCGATTTATATGACCGTTTACTTCTTAATTGTCTTTTTATTCACCTTTTTCTCTGCCCTAATTTTCTTCAATGCCGAGGATATTTCAGATGAGCTAAAGAAAAGTGGTGCTTTCATTCCTGGTATTAGACCCGGTGGTCCTACCAAAAAATACTTAGAGTTCGTGGTAACACGAATTACTTTAGCTGGAGCTATTTTCTTGGGCTTTGTGGCCATCTTGCCATCTATTGCTCAAAATGTAACTGGGATTACTTCATTGGCGATTGGTGGAACCAGTGTACTGATTGTAGTCTCAGTTATTTTAGAGACTTCCAAACAAATAGACAGCTTACTCGTAGGCCAAAATTACGAGCAATATTTATAAATCATGATACAACAGGAGAATTGAACTCATGAAATTGGTTTTAATTGGCATTCAAGGAGCCGGCAAATCGACCCAAGGAAATATGCTTTCAGAAGCTTTGGGAGTCCCTTATCTTTCTTCTGGTCACATCTTTCGCGAAATGGCTAAGGAAAAAACAAAGTTAGGCCGATGGTTAAAAGAAACTTTAAATTCCGGGGCTTTAGTTCCAGATGATACCACTCTAGAAATTGTATTAACTTACTTGGAAAAACCAGAGTATGAAAAAGGATACATCCTTGACGGTTTTCCCCGCACTGTGGTTCAAGCTAAAACCTTTAGTGAAGGCAATGGCCCTGACAAAGTAGTTTTGATTAATGTGTCTGATCGAGAAGCCTTGTGGCGGATCTCTGGTCGTGTCAGTGATCGTGAAGATGAAACTCTTCAAGCGATTCGTCAGCGCATTGCTTTGTTTCATGAACACACCGAACCAGTGATTGAGTACTATCGACAAAAAGGCAGATTGGTGGAAGTAGACGGTGAACAGGATGTGGATCATGTTTTTTCTCAAATCATGGACGGCATTCAACAATAACTGATTCTTTCTCAATCGAGTGAGATTATGTCAGCAGACAAACTACGTATTACAGCTATGACTGAAGGTGGAGTTCGACTTCATCGGGTCAAAATGGCTTTAAAAGATTTTACGCAACCAGGAGTCAGCTTTACAGAGATTGAGGCAGAAGCTCAAAAACTGATTAAGGCAGAAGGATGTGTTCCTAGTTTTTCCACTGTACCGGGATATGATTGGGCGACTTGTTTAATGGTCAATGATGCCCTGTGTCATGGCATTCCTACCAACTATCGAGTGCAATCAGGAGATTTGATGACCATAGACGTGGGCTTAATTCATCAAGGGTTCCATTTAGATACCACTCTTTCTTTTGGGGTAGGAGCAATTTCACCTCAAGTTGAAGAGTTTCTAGCTATTGGCCATCGGGCTTTGGAAAAGGCAATTCAAAAAGCTCGAGTCGGAGCCAGTGTTTACGATGTTAGCCATGCTATGCAACAGCATGTCGAAAAACGGGGATTTGGGGCTGTATATCAGCTTACAGGACATGGAATTGGCCGAGAGCTCCACATGGATCCTTATATTCCCTGTCAAGCAGATCGAGCTGATAAAAAAGTTAAATTTTATGAAGGTCAAACCGTAGCCATTGAGATTATGTATACTGCTGGTGAGCCTGATTTGAAAGAAGATGCCGACGGCTGGACTTTTCGAACCATGGATGGTTCACTTTCGGGAATGTTTGAAGAAACCGTGTTGGTGACCAAAAATGGACCACGGGTACTGACTTAACCTCCGGGATATGATATAATTTGAGTCTTATAGGATAGTAATTGTGTCTTCCTGAATCAAGTTCAGAATGACGAATGTAAAAAATTATGGGTAAAGTTCAAGAACATAAACGAGCAGCTAAGGCCAAGCGTCAAGTTGATATGACAGCTGAGGCCAGTAACCGTGACGACCGATTTGAAATTGTAGGTGAGGTTGAAGAGTGTTTACCCAATACTATGTTTCGAGTCCATATTACTCAAGCCAGTGTGCCTCAGTTAGTGGATCGAGTAGTTTTGGGAACATTAGCAGGTAAGATGAGACTCTACCGGATCCGGGTGATGCCGGGTGACTTAGTCAAGGGTTATATCTCTAAATATGACCTCAAAAAGTGTAAAATAACCTATAGATCAACAAAAAGTACCTTGCAGTAAAATAGGGTCTTTCAAAATTTGTAAGAGTGTTGTATATTTCACTCCTGCTTGAAAAGAAGCACAGGTGAGTATCAATTTGAGATTGATACAAAAATTGAATTTATGAAAGTGAAATCATCAGTTAAAAAAATGTGCCGCAGCTGTAAGCTCGTCAAACGGAAAGGTGTATTGCATGTTGTATGTAAGACCAATCCCAAGCACAAACAAAGACAAGGATAATTTTCCCTATGCCACGTATTGCCGGAAATGATATTCCAGATAATAAAAAAGTCATCTTCTCACTTCAGTATATTTATGGAGTGGGAGCTAAAACTGCGGCTGATATTGTAAAAGGAGCCGGGATTGATGGGGAAAAACGAGCCAAAGATTTGACTGGTGAAGAAATCAACCGAATTCAGCGCCAACTCGATAAAGTAAACACTGAAGGCGATTTGCGTCGATTGATTAGTGAAAACGTTGATCGTTTAAAACGGATTAAATCATATCGTGGTTTACGTCACAGTATGGGCTTACCTGTTCGAGGTCAAAGAACTCGTTCCAATGCTCGAACTGGACGGGGAAAACGTCGAACTGTGGGAGCCATGACGAAAGAAATGGCTGCAAAATTAGATGCCGCTAAAGGCACAAAATAACGACAGGATTTGATTATGGCAGCTCCTCAAAAACAGCAAAACACTCAATCAAAAAAAGTCAGTCGAATTATTCCTAAGGGGAGAATTTATGTGACTGCAACTTTTAATAGTACCTTAGCTAGTATTTCAGATGATGAGGGTAATGTCCTCTGTTGGTCGAGTACTGGTGAGTCAGGTTTTACTGGCTCTCGAAAATCAACCCCTTATGCAGCTACCATTACGGTGGAAAATGCAATTAATAAGGCTAAAATCTATGGGATGAAAACCATGGATGTATTTATTAAAGGTCCTGGTCCTGGGAGAGATGTGGCATTGCGAGTTTTACGAGCCCAAGGCATCCGAATTGGGATGATTGCTGATATGACTCCAGTTCCCCATAATGGAACCAAACCAAGAAAACAAAAACATAATCGTTAATGAAGGATTTATAAACTATGGCACGATATACTGGACCCAAAAATAAGCTCTCACGGAAGATTGGTGAAGATCTCGGGTTAAAAACCAATGCCTTAAAAACTGCTCGTCGAGTTACGATTCGTCCGGGGCAGCATGGCGCTAAAGGCAGACGCAAAGTGTCTGACTATGGGGTACAACTCAAAGAAAAACAAAAGGTGAAGTATATTTATGGCATTTTAGAAAAGCAAATTGTAAAATTGTACAAAGAAGCTACCAAAAATCCTACTGCCACCGGTTCGGCTTTGCTGTCTCTCTTAGAACGACGCTTAGATAATGTAGTCTATCGATCAGGTATGGCTCCGACTCGAGCAGCGGCTCGCCAAATGGTGACTCACTCACATATTAAAGTGAATGACAGAAAAATGAATATTCCTTCTTATCAAGTGAAAGTGGGGGATGTTATTCTAATTAAAACCAAAGGCACCAACATTCCTTTCACTTCAGAGGCGATTAAAGAAAATCGGAAACCAAATGTGGATTGGATTGAAGTCAAAGGTCCGGTCTTAAAAATTACTCGGTTACCTGAACGAAAAGATGTTAAGGAAACTATCGACGAACAGATGATCGTCGAATACTATTCGAAATAATATTATAAAAATTATCCTCTGGTGACGCCAGAGAAACCGGAAACAGATTTCTTCGAGTCTGACTCGAGGGGAGGAGAAACAAGGAGAAAAATATGTCACAAAATGTCAACCTCTATCCACCTATGAATCCCACTTTTACTGTGAGTGAAGTGGAAAGTGATGGGCGGAATGCAACTTTAGCCATTGAGCCTTTAGAACAGGGCTATGGTCATACTATTGGAAATGCCCTGCGTCGGGTAATGTTATCGTCACTACCTGGATATGCGGTAACCAGTTTACGAATTGAAGGGGTTGATCATCAATTCTCTACCGTCGAAGGTGTGACTGAAGATGTAGTGGAGTTAATTTTGAATGTAAAACAGTTGCGAATTAAAGGTGAAGGCTCAGATAAAGGCACTCTCCGTTTAAATGTGACTGGCCCTGCCGAAGTCACTGCAGCTGATATAGAGTGTGAGGCCGGTTTCGAGATTATCAATAAGGATCAGCACCTAGCGACCTTAGCTAAAGGAAAAACCTTAGATATGGAAATGACTGTGGAAGCCGGGATCGGTTATTCCATGGCGCAAGATCGCAAAACTGATATTGTTGGTGAAATTTTGGTTGATGCTTTATTCTCTTGTGTGACTAGAGTCTCTTACGATGTGGAATCCACTCGGGTAGGACGTCGCACGGATTTTGATAAAGTCATGCTGTCAGTCCAAACTGATGGGACCATTGAGCCTTTAGAAGCCACTAAACAGGCGGCTCGAATTTTAGCCAAACAGTTCTCCCAAGTTTTTGATCCGACTTTACCTGAAGAAGTCGAAGAAGATAATTCTTTGAGTCCAGAAGAAGCAGAAGTTTTACGCTTAACGGTTGAAGAGCTAGATTTACCTACTCGAATTTCTAATGCTCTGCGCAAAGGTGGATTTAAAACGGTTGGCGACTTATCAGGAGCTCCTAAAGCTACTATTGCCAAAGTTAAAAACTTAGGTGAGAAGAGTGTTGATGTGATCAATGAAGCCTTGATGAAAAAGGGAGTCACTTTGGGCGAATAAAAGGATATTACTATGCGACATCGAGCTAAGACAAAACAATTTAATCGAGATACCAATAGCCGTAAGGCGTTATTGGTCAATTTAGTTCGGTCATTAATTGAAACGGGCGCTATTGTAACAACTCGAGAAAAAGCCAAGGAAGTAAAACGACTGGCAGATAAGCTAATTCACCAGGCCCAGACAGATTCGGTGCAATCTCGTCGAGGGTTACACCAGTTTTTTGGCAAACGCGATGTAGTGAATACTTTAACTGAAAAAGTAGCCCCTAGCATGTCAGATCGAGTTTCTGGGTTTACCACTCTTTCCAGTGTGGGTAAACGCCGAGGTGATAACTCTGCCATGGTCAAATTATCTTTAGTAAAACAGTTTGATACAGTCGGAAGTTTGAAAAAAACAAAAGCAGTCTCAGCCACCAAGGCTAAAGCCGAAAAAACTACCAAATCAGTTCCAGCCAAAGCCAGTGTTAAGACAAAGAAAACAGCTGCTAAACCAAAAAAGACTGAATCAACCAAAAAAACTGCTGACAAACCAGTTGCCAAAAAAACTAGCCAAAAACGAAAAGTATCGAAATAATGCAAAAAACGTATATTCAAAAACCAGCAGAAGTAACTCGTGAGTGGCATTTAGTGGATGCACAGGGACGAGTTTTGGGTGATGTGGCAGTGGAAATTGCTACTTACTTGATTGGTAAAAATAAACCCACCTATACGCCTCATGTAGATGGAGGTGATTATGTGGTGGTAATTAATGCCGCTGAGGTTGAAGTTACTGGTGGCAAAGAATTGAAAAAAGTCTATTATCGTCACTCCAATTTCCCAGGAGGCTTGAGTAGCAAAACTTTTGGAGAAATGATGGCAGCTGATCCGACTAAAGTTATTGAAAAAGCAGTCTATAATATGGTACCTAAGAATAAATTACGAACTGGTCGAATGAGTCGTCTCAAAATTTATGCTGGGGCAGAACATAAACATCAATCACAATTAGGGAAGTAAAGGGAGAGCAGTATCTCTACTAAATCACTATGGCTCAAAAATTGAAGAAAAAAAATACTAGCGTTCAAAAAATTGTCAAAAAAGCTACCGCTCCTAAGTCTCGAGCTACAGCCAAATCAACTCAGCAGGAAATGAATTTTTCTATTCCCAAAGCTGACTATGTGGAAGCTGTGGGCAGACGTAAAACAGCAACTGCTCGAGTCAGAGTGTATCAAAAACCAGGTGATTTTGTAGTCAACAATCAAGTGGTAGGGGATTACTTTAGTAATATTCCTCAAGCTTCTCAAGTTTACAACCGACCTTTTATGGTGACTGACACTATGGGCAAATTTGCAGTGACCGTACATGTCACTGGATCTGGAGTGAACGCTCAAGCAGAGGCGGTGGTTCATGGTATTTCTCGATGTTTAGTTGAGATTGATCCTGAATTTCGTCCTCTCTTGAAAAAAGCGGGACTCTTAACTCGCGATGATCGCATGAAAGAAACCCGCAAAATTGGCACCGGTGGTAAAGCCCGTCGCAAACGTCAGAGTCCAAAGCGGTAAAAATTCTGCTGTTCTCTATGACTTTTTCTGAAGGACGCAACTCTTTTTATCAGCCTGATATTGTCTCTTCCACATTAGAAATAGACCTAACTACTTTATTACTTGGTCCTCGTCAAGTTATTATTCCCGGGATCAAACCGATAGATGTTTCGGCTAGTTGGGAAACTCAGAATAAGGAAGGTTTTCCCATTTTTTTTATTTGTTATAGAATTAACAATCAAGCTCAATCTTGGTTAATTCGCTATAAAGTCATTGTTACTCCTGATTTTCCTCAAGGTCAATACATTTTGGGTTCAGGAGCAACCACAATAGATAATCAAGCTCCAGAATGGTGGGAGCCAGATTGGAACCATACTCAAGCACTAAATTATGGACAGAAAACTGTCTCTGAATTGATTTCACCGTAGTTTTTACTTATATTCTTCTTATGAAGTTATCAACCTTTTTATTCGCCATCGTTTTCATGATTGGTTTATGGATAATTTTCCCATACTTATTTATCGTGTTAAATCAATCTTTAGGGTTGCCAATTATAGATAATCTTTTTTTAAAATTTCTAGGCATCTTATTGCTAATTTCAGCAGTAGGAGTTGATTTTTATCTTTTCCGGATTTTTCCTAGAATAGGACTTGGAACTCCTATTCCCACTGAACCAACTTAAAAAATAATTAGGAGTGGCTTATATTCCAGAAGTAGAAATCCCGTGTATCTCAGTCATCTCATTTTTGCTACAGGATTATTTTTTTTGTTGGGACATGCTTTATTACTACTGGCAGTAGTGTTCGAATTTTTGTTATTAAATGTGTTCTTAGTTTATTGGGAGGAGCCAAATCTTAAACAAAGATTAGGTCAAGAATATTTAGATTATTTAGATACAGTTCCGAGATGGTTGTAAAAGATAGGATTTTAATATAACTGGAGCTTGAATTACTCTTTTAAAACTGGCATAGTGATTATGAATTATTATTCATAATGTATGCCCAGAACCAAAAAACAGCGAGTCCTCCATGCCTCTCCTAAAATATTTTTCTTTAAACCCCAAGGTATTTGCTTAGCCCATCTAGAAATAACCAATCTTGAGGCCGATGAATTCGAAGCCCTCAAACTCCACGATGTGGATAAACTCAGTCATGATTTAGCGGCTGAGGCAATGCATATTTCTCAACCTACGTTTAGTCGCATTATCGCTCAAGCTCATTACAAAGTAAGTCAAGCTTTACTCCTTGGTCAAGCGATTGCGATCAAGGATCAGAAAGGAGTTCCTCATGCCACGACTACTCAAGACACTTTTAAGTGGCTTACTCATACTCGGTGCGATGTGTGTGGTAATCATTGCCGGACTTAAAAAAATAAGACCTGATTGGTTCTCAATGAACGTTACCCATTCTCAACCTATTAACGGATTGTTAATGTTAATCGAATTTGAAGAAATTGATGGGATTTTACAGTGGGAGAAAGAACTCGATCAGCGAAACCTGACTGCCATGGTCAAAGTTCAAAATAATGTTTTAGAAGAATATCCAGCAGTTTTTGAACGGTTAGCAAGTAAAGGGTATGAGATTGCGGGTGGATATGATGAAGCAGCATTCTGGGATATGCCGTATGATGAACAATTTCAACATTTGAAAGAGTCGAAGGAATTAGTCGAAAGTATTACTCATCAACCAATGCGAGTTTTTGGGAGTCGCTACTTTGCTTACGATGAAAATACATTGAAAGCTGCCGATGCTTTAGGTATAGAGTATATTTTGGCTCGGGGGACCCAGGATGTAGCGGCTCTGGTTTATGCGCCAGCTGAATATCAAGTCAAAATCATTTCCGTGACCAATGTTGAAAATGGAGAGATGGGCCGAGGGTCATTATGTGATTATAGTCTGTGGGCACGGGGAGCAGATGCTGCTGAGTTTGCTCAAATTTTAGATGAAAGTATCGCCAAACATCCGACGAACATGATTTTAGTGTCTCATGCCTATTTAGGTGGGACACGGCTGGAATGGTGGGATGAGTATCGAAAAATTTTATCGAGTGATCAAGTCAAGTGGGTAGGCTTTAATCAATGGTTAGACAATCAATCAGAAGTAGAGATGGCCAATGCTGAGATTCCAGTTAACCGGGAGGTAAAATATGTAGACCCCCAACCAGCCAAAGAGATGGATGAGTATGTTGCCATCCCTGGTATTGATCAAAATGAAGTGGTGATCTTTCATAATGGTCAGGGTGAAATGTGTTTGGAGGCACTCCAGTTCTTACAAGAACATCAGCTGCAGTACAGTGAATACTTAACGACCGAACCTCATTTCTCAGAATTATTAATGAGTTACCAGCAGCAGTATCCAACCACTGAGGGGGTGTCTACCCGTTATCAATATTTACCATTTATCTTTTATCAAGGGCAAGCTTACTCTGGATTTGATGAAACGGTGAAAGACGCGTTACTTCAATAAAAGTATTGTTGTTTCAGTGTGATATACCCTCATTATGAGTACAGGAGTCGAACAGGAAAAATCAAAAGCAGTTTTCAAAGCAACTGCAATCGTTCAGCGTGAAGGTCTAAAGTTAATTGGAACTGGGCTAACTGAAGCCGAGGCTTTAGAAGCGCTAAAAAAAGAATTGGGGAAACATTGGTTATATTCAGTATCAGTGTTGGTAGTTTTGACAGGTAGAGGTACAACTGAAATGTTTAATTATGTAGCGAGTACCGCAGAAAAAATACCTATTAGAAAATAACTGGACCATCAATTTATTTTCACTTTAGTGCTTGTATTTCTTCTTTATTAAGAATACTGTAATCGTATGATAAATTCCTACTATCGATAGATAGAGAAAGGGAGATATGGCTTATTCATTATTAATTCATGGCCGCGAAGGTGAAAGCGTTTTTAAAAAGTTTGAGGCTGAAACTTTAGATCAGCTTGCTCAAGTCCTGCTTCACTTTTTTGCTGGCAACAGAGTAGCAGCACGTTCTCTACCTGGGTTACTGACTGAATCTGGAGCAGGACCAAGTCATTCTACTTCAGTTCTTGTTTATCCTAGAGGAACTATTTTTGATGCAGCTACGAATCAAGAAATCGTTTCTCCATCTAAGGCTAGGAGTCAGCTACTCGCCGAAGAATAGTATCTCAGACTATATTTCCACACTTGCAGACTAAAAGCGAAAAAGAGAGTTCCAACTAGAGTGGCGATGAAGGCACTATAAGTGGGGGATGTATTGAGTAAATACTCAGCCGGAATAGTTACCATGACTCCAATCGGAACTAAGAAAAAGAGGGCTAGCCGAAGTGGCTCAGCGTAAATTGAGACAGGAAACTGACCTAATCGACTTAAATCACGATAGAGCCACAGAATTCCATCAACTTGGGTAATCAAAATCCCGGTACATAAAATTAAAATATGAATAGCCGTCACGATCAGAAAACTATTAAGCAGCAGCAGTAAAAACCAACCTAACGAATGGAGAGAAATAGTTACATCCAAGTGGAAGGCGATCCAAATACTCAGCAAAGTAGTGGGGATAATAAACAGGGTATCGTTGATATCAGGTTGATTGGTTAACATTCGAAATAGCGGACTAATGGGTTGAGCGAGAATAAAATCGAAATCCCCATTCCGAATATAATTGGAAAAGACATAGACCCCTCGATACACCACTTGGGCAATTAGGTCAATAAACTGATAGGTTAAAAAGAAAATAATTAATTGGTCAGTAGTATAGCCCGCAAACTGAGTTACATTTTGCCGAATGATAAATAGAAACAACATTGAAAAGGCAAACCGCAATACTTTGCCAAAGAAAAATAAAGCATTGCTCCATCGATTAATAAACGCCAGTTGGAGCGTATTTTGCGCATTGAGTAGCCAAACTTGCCAATATTTTGTCATAAGCCTGTAGCGTTATATTCTTTTAATCCTTTATGCCACACTTTAACAAACAGAAACCATAAACCTGCCGCCCATACACCAGCCAAGCCTACCCATCCTAGTGCCTGCATAAAAGTCACTTTTTGGAGAAAGATTTGAGTCTGGATATAGGAAAAGTAGGGAAAAGGCGTAAAGAAGAGAATGGTTTGAACCACTTTAGGGAGAATGTTCAGTGGGTAGAGTTTGCCTGCCGTAAAATCAAGAAACATAAAGAACAAAAAGCGAGGTGCCCAAACTTCAGGACTCCAAAAGCCAATACTACCAAACAGTAAATTAACTACTAAGTAAAGTAAGACCCCAATGACCACACTCACTAAAAATAGAATGAACAGACTGAGCGAAGGCCAATTGATGGTGGGATGAAAGATAACCGCTAGTAACATGATTTCTACGATTGAGAAAACGATATTTTGGAGTTTATCGGCCACATCCTGAGTAAAAAAGTAACCAAATAACTTGAGTGGTTTGAGGAGTAAGTCACTAATTTTGCCATTATAGATATCACTGGCCAGTCCCCCCAAGGCAGTAGTTAAGATGATACTCTGGAGTAAAGAAATTAAAAAGACATAGTTAATCATGTCAGATTTTTGGTATGACAGGATAGTATCCTGTCCGGCATAAATCACACTCCAGACGGTCAATGACATAAAACTACTCAAGAAATTACGAAACCGCCATAAAATAAAGCTAGTTCGATAAACTAAACTGTTTTGCCACGAGAGCCGAAATAAGGCTTGATATTTGCTCAAAGCTGTCATGAGTTGAAGTTATTGACTTTTGAGAGACTTATCCTGAAAGACCTCTCGGATAATTGCTTCGATAGGAGGTTCTTCAATATTGAGATCTTGGACCGGTAGTTCACTCAGCAGTTTAGCCGCTGATTTAGTGGCATTTTGCCGCTTGACTAAGAGAGTGGCTGTTAAATGGGTCCCATCTTCACTCAGTTCTTTGACCGTGCCAAAGGGGGTTAGTTGAGATTTTTTGACCGGACTAGAGAAAGTGAGAGATAGAATTTTATTACGGGCATAATTTTTGATAATGTCCTGTAATTGACCATCAAAAACTTTATGGCCATGGTCGATAATGATAGCTCGTTTGCATAACTCTTTGACATCATCCATATAGTGACTGGTCAGCAAGATCGTAGCTCCAAATTCTTTGTTGTATGCCTTAATAAAGTCGCGGAGCACCTTTTGCATGACCACATCTAAGCCAATAGTTGGTTCGTCTAAAAAGAGCACTTTGGGATTATGCAGGAGGGCGGCGATTAACTCACACTTCATCCGTTGGCCCAATGACAACTTTCGAACTTGAATATTGAGAATGTCTTTGACATCCAGTAAATCCACTAGTTTGTCTAAAGTTTTTTTAAATTGAGCCTCAGGGACTTCATAGATGGCTTTATTCAATAAAAAAGTTTCCATCGCTGGCAGATCCCACCATAATTGATTTTTTTGACCCATGACTAAGGCAAACTGTTTTTGAAATTCACTTTTGCGATCCCAAGGATTGAAACCCAGTACCGATACCTCTCCCGAGGTGGGATAAATTAATCCAGACAGCATTTTAAGAGTAGTGGTTTTTCCGGCTCCATTTTGTCCAATAAAACCAATGATTTCACCAGCTTGAATCTCAAAACTGATATCATCGACCGCTTTGACTTCTTCATACTCTCGGTGCCACAGGGATGTAATGGAACCCCACAGCCCCGGTTCTTTGTGATAGACCTTGAAGTATTTAGTAAGGTGGTGCAGTGAAATAATGGGATCGGAAGACATGAGGGTATTATAAGGGGAAAAGTGAAAAGTTGAAAGCCAGAAGTCAAAAAGATTTGAAGACTTAAAACCTCTCGTCTGTCATCCTCGCGCAAGCGGGGATCTGGAATGGCTCAACCAATTTTCCAGATTCCCTCTTTCGAGGGAATGACGTACCTGAGTCACTAAACAATAAATTAGCTACTGGCGGAAGAATAATGTCGTAGCCCATGATACCAGACGATTCTTTGTAATAAGTAAAGTATGCCGATAAAGATGACTGACCCGACCAACACCAGTGGTGAAATTTTCCCCAGAAGTAAGGCAGTGGGAAAATAACTTAAAAAAGCCATGGGTAAAATGGTGACTAAGATAAACTGCATTGATGTTGGAAAGAGTGGTAGTGGATATTGACCAAAGTCAGCAATTTTGTGATACATTTCATAAATTTGTTGGGCTTTGGTGAAGTAGAATCCTGCTGCCGAATAAACGAGTAAAATTAACCACTGAATCATGATGCCGCAGCCAATACTGATCACAAAGTTTAGCCATTGGCCAAGACTGGCTGAGATCGGGAAATACCAAATATAGATGAAACTACACACCAGAATGGTAATTAAATAGAGTAAGCCTTCAGTCGCTGGTTTGGAAAAACCAACTAAGAATTTGAGATTTGTGGGTTTGACCATTAACAAATCTAAATCTCCTAGTCGAATTTTGCTCCAGAGTAAATCACGAAAACTATCAATAAAAAAAATAAAGGAGATTGCATAAATGAAATTAAAGACTAAAAACATCAAGAGCGCATCGGGAAGAGTTAATCCTCCCAGTGAGGGAGTTTTGCTATAGGTTAGCAAAAGTGTTAAAAAAAGAACTCCAATGTAGATCGGGGCGTGGATGCTTTCAATCAAAAAGTTAAGTCGATAGTTCATTTTAGATTTGAGTTGAAATAGAAAGAAGTTAATGGTTAAAGTTACGTATTTTTTCATATCCCGGTGCCTTCAAATTTTTGAATGCCTTGATGCCATTGCCAACGATTCAGTCCTCCCCAAACTAAAATCCAAAACCAAAGAATACTCAGTCCCATTAAGCCTTGGACCACCGAAACTTTTCCCAGTAAGAGCTGAATGGGAAAGTAAGCCAGGTACTGGAAAGGAAGAAACGGAGAGAGTTTCTGGAACCACTCGGGGAAGAAATAGAGTGGAGCAAAAAAACCAGCTAAAAATCGACTCGTAACCGTAACTGCCCATCGCAGTGAGTATGCTTCTTGAATCCAAAAGCACATTTGGGAGACACTGGTGAGCAGGAAAAAAGCAAATAGATAAATACTGGGAATAAATAAAAAAAAGATCACGACTTGCCAGCCGGTGACAAACTCAGCTCTCAGCCACCATAACAGAGGTGAAAACAAAATGGCCTTAAAAATCATTTCTAAAACTACTTGACCGGATTGGTGAGTCAGATAAAACCAAAATGGAGAGATGGGTTTAACTAAGTATTTGTTTAAGCCTCCTAGGCGAATATCTTCTTCAATCTCGTTGGTATGAAAATTGGACAGACTATAAATAAAAGTTCCCGCTAAGAAATAAGCTGCTAACTGAGGAATAGTTTGATGAATTTGATCAGAACTCTCAGAAACCGCAATCCAGACAAAGGTCATCAATAAAATCGATAACGCATACTTGAGATTGGTCATGAAGAAATCAAATCGATATTGAAAAACATCAAGAACGGCAATTTTGAAAACAAGCCAGTATTTGGACATAAATATTCTTAAATTTCAAATTCCAAAAAACCAAATTTCAAACAAAGATCAATTTTTCAAATTTCAAAAAATTAGGTTCCGTCATTCTGAACTTGATTCAGGATCCAGAATGATATAGAAAACCCTTGATCCTGATTTTCATCAGGATAACATACTGTTTTTTTACTCTTAGCCATTAATCACTAAACAATAATCAATAGTCATTAATTCCCCACACTTGAATACTTTTTGATTGATATTTTTAAAAACCAGTGAGACAGCAAAATGAGACCACCAGTGAATAAACTCAGGTATATCAGACTTTTCCAGGAGAAGGTATTGAGTAAGATTTCGCTGGGGACAGAGGAGAGCAAACCAAAAGGGAGGAGCACGGTGAATACAAAAGAACTGATTCCAGTATAGACAGACGCCGGAACTTGATAGACTCTTCGCATAATAGGAACAATTTCATTGATATTTTCGAGCTTTTCTACCCAAAATGCACACGTGGCAACCAAAAACCAAGTGAAGTAGATAAAAGCTGATGAAATAACGAGTGCACATAGGTATCCTATTATGTTAAATGGGTTGAGCGCGAGTTGAAGTTGATGAATAGACCATCCTAACATAGCACAGCCAATAAGGAACCGAGAAATATTAGAATAACTATTACTTTGAGTCATCAGGAGAAATTGGAGATTGACTGGTTTTACTAGCCACTGACTCAGTTCGCCCGAAAAAATGGCTTCTGTATAGTGACTCATATTGTGATAAAAAAATGACCAGGTAAACGAGTCCATAATATTAAAGGTAGCCAGGAGTAGGTACATTTCTGCTAAATTCCAACCACCAATACCGCCACTCACATTGAAAATCATCGAGAAAAAGAAAACATTAAAACCGGTCCAAACTGCTGACACTAATGACCAAAACCAAAAATCTGCGCGATACTCCATCTGTCTCATCAAATGAGCCTTTCGGAATTGCCAAAATAAACCCCAATGCTTTTTCATAGGTTTAGCCTCCGGCTGAGGCATATCGGTATTTAGCTGCTTGCCATAGTCTTTGAGTAACGACGAGTAATGCCAGTAGAGATAAGCTACTATTGAGCACATCACTCATTTGAAGATGATACGTTTGTTGAATGATCCCAATGGGCACGGAATAGAGGTATTTTAATGGCAAAAACTGTATGAGTTGCTGAAAGTTAGCAGGCATCATACTCACTGGTATGACGAATCCACTCAGTAGACTGATAAAGATTGATTTAAAGTTTTCCAGCCCATCAGCTCCTTCAAACCAAAAACCAAGCAAGACAGTAATTAGAGCGAAAAGAAACTGAATCGAAAAAGCAAGAATGATCATGGATACAAGTTGCAGGTATTGAAAGATTGACAGGGAAAGAGCAGGAAGAGGGATAAGTTGGTTTATGAAGAAAATGAGCACTAAATAGACTGGAATGGCCAATAAAAGATAAAAAATTTTACTTGCTAAGTGATCAAAAAAAAGTTGTGCTAGATAAGAAACAGGGCGAGTCAGAAAGTAATCAATTTTTCCGAGTCGGATTTCTTCCACTCGAAAGCTTTCAAAATGACTGGCAGTGCAGCCTTCAATAATGATTCCTAGAAGATAGTACTGGAGGAGTTGGGGTAAGGTATAGTTTTGAATGGTTTCACGACCAGCATAGATCCCGGACCAAATCAGGAGTAATAACAGCATAGGTACGATGTCGAGTGTCATCCAAACTAATATCTCTGAACGATACTCAATCCGTTTTTGAATGGATTTCTGGATGAGAAGCAGATATTTGGACATATTAATGGTTAATGGCGAGTGTTTCGTAATAAGCGTCATCCCAGAATCCGAGAAACGAGGATGTCTGGGATCTTTAGAATAGACAGCCTTGTTAAAGATCCCGGCCTGCGCCGGGATGACGATTTCTAAGTATAACAAAAACCCCTCACTGTTTCAGTAAGGGGTTCTTTTTTTCGATATAAATTTTTAAAGTTTACCAAACTTCTTTTTTGAGAGGTTTCCCGACTCGGAAATTAACCACTCGATGGCCTTTGATGGTTTGGCGTTTCTTTTCATTGCCAAAGGGGACCACTTGTTTGTCTTTGACTTTACTGACATAGAAAGTACCAAAGCCAGAAACAACCACTTTTTCACCTTTTTTGAGTGACCGAGTAATTTCATCAAACAGTGATTCGACAGCCTCTTCGGAAGCTTTTTTGGTCAAATGCGCTTTCTTGGCAATGATATTAATCATTTGGGATTTGGTCATGATAACTCCTTCTCCTGAATAAATTATTAATGTTTTTTACTCTATGTTAAGTAATGGAATGGTATCATACCACACCTTTTTGGCAACTGGTCAAGAGTTATTAAATATATTGGTAAAGTCTTAAAAATGCAACTAGGCTGCCGATCATATCAATACCCACATCTCTAAAAGCCGGATGTCTACCTGGAACCAGTGACTGATGGTACTCGTCGCTGACTGCATAGAGTAAACATATCATAAAGGTAAAAAACCAATTAAATGACTTAAGTTTGGAAGAGTTTAGTAAGAAAAAAGCCCGATGAACAAGGACAAACAGGATGGCATACACAATCATGTGAGATGATTTTTTGAAAATATAATCTAGGGTAGAAACATCAAGGTTGGCTAAAACTGAGTTGGAAGACAAGATAAAAATAAAACTGGCCCAAATCAGTGGAGGCAGAATAGCATCAAGAATCAGAAGTAATTTTTTTGGCACGATGTATAGTATAACACCACGGGGAAAAACCCAAAACGAGAAGCCAGAAATAAAAATCCAAATTCCAAAATTCAAATTTCAAACAAGCTCCAAGCTCCAGGTTCCAAATCTTAAAACTGACTGCACTAACAAACAATTTCTAGTAACTCGTAACTAGTCACTATTAACTTTTTTCCCTCTAAACCTTTAGCCCTGTATACCTTTTTCTTCTTTTAACTTTCACAAGTGAATCTGTGTTTTCTCAAATGCCTGCAGGTGTTTTAATAGCTGAAAGCCACTCATTGAACCCACAGACAAGCCGCCAGTCATCAGTTGAACAAAGATGACAAAACTGGTCGTGGCTGGATCGGAGGAGGATAGAGATAACGGAGATTCGCCCAAATTGATTTCAGTGGAGGGAGAAGAAATGGGTTGTTGAGTGGTGAGTATGAGCTGGTTAAGGTATTGATCTGGTAAGTGTTGAATTGGTGGACCGGAAGCACTGGGTAAAGGCGAAGAGTGAAGTTCCTCCACTGGGGTTTCTTCAACCGCCGCCGTAGTACTCGCCTCTGTTTCACTCTGCTCTTCTTCAGTTGATAAGAATTGATTGGTATTTCCAGGAGTAGGTAGAGAGGTTAAGATCCAGTCCCCATCAACTTGAATAAAACTGCTTCCTTTTTGTCCAGCTTCAAAACTAGCAGTCAGCAAGACTTGGTCTTCGTAGACTAACGACACCGAATCTCCATCATTGTTTAACAAGCTGCCAGTCCACTCGAGAATGGTATAGCTGGCAGGATTGAAAATTACCTGATCTAAGGTTTTCTTATTGTTACTTTGGTCAACTATTTTCAAAGTGTCAAACTTGATGATGGTTCCGCTATTATTATAAATTTCGATCCATTCAGTTTCGCCACTGTTAGGTGCTGGATAAATTTCTGATAGAGACAGCTGATAATTTAACTGAGGAGTGGGCGAAGGAGTTGGAGCTGGGGTGGTCGATGGCGAAGGCTCGGTTGTGACAAGACATTTAGCTAATAAAATTTCACCTGGGCTAGGATCACACAAAACCCAACTGTGGTTTTGGTCATCCCAAGACCAAGTTTTGTTTGTTTGACTGAAAGTGTAGGACATTTGATCAATGATTTCATATTCTTGATCTCCCTCAGAGAGGGATCCCCCTTTGGGGGAAATTAAAGTAATGCCATCAGCAGAGTTATTGAGTTTGGATGAGGTAAGCGTAACGACATAATAACTCTCAGGCATGAGTAAGAAAGAATCATCTTCAAGGGATAAAGGGGTAAAGGTGTAGAGTACAGACGGAGTGGTGAGTTGGTCTTGAAGGACCCAGTGGGTGAGATCAACTGGTGCGGTACTATCGTTGTAAATTTCAATCCACTCGGAGTTGCCGGTTGAGGGGGCAGGGGAAACTTCGGTGATGATAACTTTGGCGGAAATTGATTGAGGAGAGAGACAGGTATAAAGGGTTAGAGAGATAAAGAGGTAGAGGGATCTGAGTTTATGAGGTGCTGGTTTTGGTGGAATTGAAGGATAAAGTCTTTTCTTAACAGCTCTGATCAGTGAGCTTAACATGTAGGCAATTTCTGTACGTTCTTTTTCTATTTGCTCATAATCAGGGTTAGAGACATACTTTAAGAGAAGTGATAGTTCTAGAGCTATTTGAGTTTCAGCGAGCGAAGCATCTGCAATATCTAAAAATTTTAAAAAATCTTTATCACTACTTTTCCTCCGCCCTTCTACCATATTCAGCAAAACTGAAACTGCTGCTCTTCGTATTTGAGAAGTGAGCCCATACAGCTCTGATTTGGGAAAATGATTAGTGAGATCATAAACTTTTACAACCCACAATTTACATTTTGATACCACCTTTAGCTCAGCATACCTGTTTAGCTTTAGATTGGTTGCTTGCATCTTTATTATTTCTCACTAAGATCTTAATCCTTTAGCTCTTTAATCCTTTGTGCCTCTATTTTTTTCAACCTATACAGGCACAATGTCAAGATAGCCAAGGTTTTTATTTTCTTTTTTGAAGTGTGGGATACCATCATGCCAATATCTTAAATACTAAAAGTTACCGGAAGATGAAATCTATGATTGAAAAGAGTTATTTACTGACTCAACAGTTTTTGGCGGAGGTGAGAACTAAGTTTCCTTCGGTTAGAGAGTTGAGGTTTTGATTTTATAACAATTACGCTTAAACCAATAAAGGTGATAATCAAAAATGCAAAGCCCGCAAAGACAAGTAACTGTGGCCAGTAGAAAATATAAATATGGTATTCGCCTGGGGGAACAGTCCAGGCATTGGCCCAGCCATTTAGCTTAGAATGATTAAGCCAAGATCCAGAAAAAAGGGATTTATTTGAAGGCACTGCATAGGAGAGCCAAGCCAAGTCATAAGACTGATCTAGGCCGAACAAACAACCATCACCAGAACAGAGCATTTCCATTGTGTATAAAGAAGGCAAAGGTTCTTTTTGATTGGTAACTTCTAAATTGTTGATATTTGTATTTTCACTTTCAGTCGAGAGCTGAATTGATCCCAGTTGTTGCAGAGGAAAGGCAGTGACGCTCATTTTTTTGATTCGGTCAACTGCTTCTTGTCCAAAAGAACGTGTTTCCCAATTTAAGAAAATGGAAGATTCCGGAGTCCCTAAAAATGAATGCAAAGCTAGTGTCTGGTCATATTTAGCAGAACTGAACATGTCATCATCGGCCTGAGTCTCTGAGTGACGATTTATGAAGAGTTTAATTCCTCTCCCTTGAATGTTTTCACCTTCAATTCTGAACAAGTAATCTGACCAAGTACTGATTGTATTTAAAACCACTCCACTGCAGCTCACAGCATAGTTACTTGCACTATATAATTGAGTGGTATTACTTTCCTTATCAGTCATCAGTTCACCTCTAATGGGTTGAGAACAGTTTTCTGGATTATTTTCAGATAAATCGATAGTTGCTTGTGGAAATGAAGTGGTGGCACTAATGGTAGTACCCTGAGTAAGTGACAAATGGTAAGCTCGTGTTTGAGACATGAAAGGTCCGACTTGCCCTAGAGGAGTTAATTCTAAACTCAAACCATTAATACTGCCATCACTTAAATAAGTAACCCGGTCGGTAACAGGAGCAAGATAGAAGTTGAAAAAACTTCCATTCCTTAAATCCAATGTAATCAGCTTAGTTTCATCTTGACTTATTTCTACAACTTGATCATTGAAAATGACATAGACTGAGTGAGGATATGTATTGAGGATAAAACTTTGGTTAACTGGTGAATCAAGCGGGATGATTTGATCTCCTATTTGGATTTCTGTTTGTGGAAACTGTACTAATAATTTCCCACGAGCGTAAGTCACAGCTGCAGGGGTAACATTTGCTGGAGTGGACGGAATGGTTAAGACAAGATTACCAGAAATGGTATCTGGTAAAGTTCGGTGTATACTGACACTATTTTCGGCATAGATTGGATCCACTGTTTCGCCGAATAGATCTGAAAAAGGAAAGGAGATACTTGGTAATTGTTTTTCGGACTCAATATAATCTCCCTGAGTAGCATAGGCAATATCCTGAGTGACACGTTGTTGATAGGTATCTACCAGAGTGTAGTCTTCAGGTATCACTATATCGCTGGTACTAAGACTATTTTTGGCGTAAAGAGTCAAAAAATCTTTTTGCCATAAAACTGTAAAGCCAGACTCTTGGACAAACTGATGGACAGCTGGATAATCAATACTTTCTCCCGGTTCTATTTTGGTTTCATCTATTAAAACGAGATCAACATTGTATTTCTTGATCACATTCATAAACAGTTCTAAATCTTGATTATCCAGAGCGTACTTCAATTCGTAATAAAAGAAGTCTGATGTTTCGACCCAGCGATCGGAATCTCGGTGAAGTACTGGTTGAAAAATGCCAGCATAGTAAAAGCCCATGCCTTGATACCCGTTATCTACCCCCAAGAATTGCCAGTCATAATACTCCCAACCAGCATGATTAAGTTGTGGTAACGGCAAGATTCTGAGGTTTTTATCTTGTGAATTTAAATAGGTAAAGAGTTCAGCATATTGTGCTGGATATTTCACTTGTAATTTCTCACTGATGAAATGGCCAGTAAAGGAGGGCAGTGCTGTATAGCCTATGCCTAAAAGGGTGAGACTAATGAGCAGAGAAGAAAGGACCGTAGCTAATTTTTGATAATTACTTTTGTTGAGTAATAAAATGGCTTTTTCGATTCCAGAGATGAAGAGGATGACACTCATCACTGAATAAATGATAGAAAGTTTGGTGAATGGATTTCGAAAGGCCTCGGTAAAAGAATTGCTTTGATAGAGGAGGTTAAACAGGTATTTAGAAGGAAAAAGATCCATCCAAATAAAGCTCGCACACCCAACATAAATGAGCAGAACAGCCCAGCGTTTACTTCCTTTTGAGCGATCGAAAATCAACCAAATTCCACCGATAACAGTGGCTACTCCGATGCTAGTTAGTAACCCTGACACCATTGGTTTGTTGAGATGGTCTTGCCAATCATTAAAAATAAATTCATGTTTTTGATCAACAAAGCTGTAGTCTTTCCATTGAAAGAGATATTGAGTCCCCTTGAAAAAGTTTGACCAGGTTCCAGCTTCTTTGACACTAGAAACGGATTCGGGAGCAAATAATTGATTGTCATGGCTTTCATGAACGTAATTGGAGTCTTGAAGCAAGTAGTAAAAATTTGGGATGATCCAATAACTATTGGCCACAAAAGTCAGCATGCCTACGATCAAACTGGTCTTAATGGCTTTTACCATGTTTTTTGGCTGAAGGAGGAAAAAGATATATGCTATTGAGCTCATTGCCGCTAAATAAAAGTTGGTAGCGGTGTGGGCACTAGGAGCAATCAAAAGTTGCAACAGCAAAAAAGAGAGGACTGTTTTTGAGGTAACCGGTTTAAGAAATTGATGGAGACAGAGTAATAACAGTGGAAAAAATGCAAACTGAACGGTAAACATTTCAAAGGCTATATAAAATTGTTGAAGGGTTAAGATGTGGAGCAAATAGAGCACGGCCCCTAAACTTGCCAGCCAATTTCTATATTTTTCATTTTTTTGATTTAACCAGATTTTAGATAGATACCAATACATGGTTATCCCACCTAAAATATACATCGCAAAAATAAAGGTAATCCGTACCAGATTTGCTGGCAGAATAGTGATGAGCAACCATAAAATGGGTAAGCGAGGGACTTCTGCCAAATGAGTCAGATTCATTGGAGCTCCCAGACCTTGATGTTCCAGCCAAGCACCCCCTACCACCTGATTAACATAATGAGGAAAGTTGAGTTCAGCGAGGATGTTATCCCAGCCGGTATAGGCTAACTGGGGATGAATATTGGTCAGGGCTATCAGGAGTCCAGTCAAAATTACTGCCACTAACGGTAACCACCCATGAATATGCTTCAGAGTGGGATGAGGATGGTGGATAATTTTTTTTAACCAATTCATCATACGTATTTTTTTAAACGTACTTTTTGTTTTAGGATGTCATTCAGTTTGGGGAACGCTTCTACTCTTTACAGATGTACAGAGCACAAGGGTTCCCCCTCCGGTTTCCAACCGGAGGGGGAGTAAAAGGTATACAGTTGGGCAGTCAGTCCTCAAGCACCACATTGGTGCTGAGGGGTTCCCACCCTGCGTCCTCAGTGTGAGACAGCGAGACCTCAGCGAGATCATTGCTGTCCATACCGAAGAAAGAAACGGTGTCGCAGCCATCTGACCCGCCGCCGCAGTTCTGACTGGCGTGAGCGGCGTCAACGTTCTGTTGGATGTACTCGGCACTCATGAATGCCCCAGCGTCCGCGGGGACGGGAAACCGAGTGATCAAGATGGCTCCAGGATCGAAATCAGAGATCTCGATGGACAGGTTTTTGTCCCCTGGACCTTCGTTCGGGCACCGGATCGCGAAACCCCAAGCCTTGTCTTCTGCCCGGGGAAGTGTCACCGACCAGTCCGCCGCCGAAAACGCGACCGTAGCGGCAAACCCTACGAGATAGCCTCCCTCAGGGCAGAGGAGTGTGGCCGTTTCCGACCACAAAAGCGACTGCGTGTTCGGATTGATCACGATGCAACTTTCGTTGCCTTCACAGTCGGCGGGGGTGTCGGCACTGATTACCCCGGGATCTCCGAGAAGGAATTCGGTTCCCTCGATTGAGCTGACCTGCTCGTGTGTTTCGCCCCCATCCGCCAGGCGGTACGGCGTAACGCTTTCAGGAAAACCCGTGAGGACCGGCATGTTGGCATTGGTTACAACTGTCGCCTCAGCGGATGCCTCGTCAGCGGGAGTTGCCACAGGCGTGCCAGTGGCCTCGGGCGTTGCCGTGCTTTCAAAGAGCTGCATGATCGTATCACGTTGGCCACAAACTTCGTGACCATCTACGGTGATACAGATTTCATCGCTCTGTGCGAAGGCCGCCGGGGTGCCGACCACGCTTGCTGTCAAAAAGACAGCAAGTATGAATACGCGAACTAGCAACTTATTCATTTTTCCTGCTGGGGAGGCGCGTCCTCATTCGAGTAAACGCGACTTATTACCCACAGCGTGGTATTCACTAATGAGGGGATCCTGAATCAAGCATGTCATGGCGACATGCCATGGCTCAGGATGACAGTCTAATTAATGTCCACCATGCTGTGGATAAAAATCCAGCAGAATTCCTGTATACCTTGTTAAAGAGCTCTTCGCTCATTCTATTCGCTCAGAGTAAACTGAGAGAGGAATAAGACAAAGTGCCAAATGCTATCTCTCTTTTTTCACCATCATCAGCGAAATGCTAAATAGGTGAGAGCTAGATTGACAGCGGATTATCACTTTTACTCAATAAAAGAAACAAGATCGCTAGCAATCTATCTAAATAATTGATAGTTGACATATTTTTTACTATTTCCTATACTATCTTTGTTCTTAGTGCACGGAATTCTATTCCAGGAATCATCAAGCTCTCTTCTATATAGGGAGCTTTTTTTGTATTGATTTTGTGTTTTAGTATTATATACTTTGAGCTGGTAGCTGGAGGAAGGTATCGTGTCCTGGTGGACATCATGCACTAAGAACGCACTGATTCCATTTATGGGATAGGGTTCGATCCCCTTGCCTTCCGCTACCTTAAAAATCCTGACTTTAGTCGGGATTTTTTAATATGTCAACTTGTTAAAGAACTTGAGTATGGCTCAAATTGGATTATTCATTTCAATACAATGAACAATACGCTTTGAGTCAAAATTGGAAAAAAGTAGTTTGGTGTATCTTTATTGATTCCTTTCTCATTTTAATTGATGAAAGTGAATCTGTATTTTTATCTTTAACTGAAAAGAAGTATATCAAAAAATATCCAACTTGTCAATATTATAGGTCATGACATTCGTCATGATAAATCCACTTCTTTCGCTGTGGCAGGCTCTGTCATCCGACGGGACAGGTCCATGGCATTCGCCATGATAAATCCGCTTCTTTCGCTGTGGCAGGCTCTGTCATTCGACGGGACAGGTTCTGGCAGTCGTTATGATAAACCCATGGAATACACCACTACCGGTTCAAATCAAAATGAAGACATCATCTATCCTGCCAGTGGTTTTTTGTTGACACAAAAGGTAGTTTAAGGTAATATATGTTTATAAAGAAATCTTCGCGAGTAGTTTTTACACTACACAGGTGAAGATTTTTTTATTTTAAAGGGAAAACAGACATGAATTGTTTGTTTTTTCTTTTTTGATGTTCTTTTATTTGAACTGAAAATTTTTGGCCTGATTGAGTCTTCCCATAAAAACGAAAAAAAGTTTCAGATTTCTTGTTTGGATTCACTTTTATTTCAGGTGTGTAAGTAGAATTTTCAATGAGTTCTATGGCACAAGGAAGCAATCTTGCCCTTTGTCTTCTTTGGGAGATAGATTTTTGGAACAGATGTTGCCAAAAGTAATCAAAAAAAACTTTATCCCTTTTAAAATATTTAGATTTGATATGAACTTTCCGTTTTGTCATTGATTTCAGGTTAGCAAATAGCATTTTCACCTGTTTTTCAACATCTTCATATCGCTGACCATTGAAAGGTGGTGTGTTGGTACTCCAGTACAGCATCAAAGCCTTATTATACTATAGCAAAGTATATTAATTTATCTCTTGACAAGATGAAGAAAACCTCTATACTGAGCTTACTAAAACCTCGGCGAGTGGTTTATATACCACAACTAGCGGAGGTTTTTTTATTGACTTTTTATAAAATACTGATATATTAAACGAAGAGAAACCTCACGAACGAAGCTTTCGTACTTCCACCTGTTCGGAGGTTTTTTATTCCTTGACAAGCTCACTGCTTGGTTTATACTCAACTTATTAAGAAATCTTCGGCCCGAGATCTTTGAATCTCCACCTGGCGGAAGATTTTTTTATTTTTGAGGGAAAATTGAGATTAATTGTTTGTGAGATTGAGATTTTATTTGTACCACAAATTTTTGTTTATTGGGACAAATCCCAAAAAAACGATAATAAATTTCCTTTTTGGAATTACTTACTTCTGGTTTTTTTAAAGAATTTTCTATCAATTCAATCGCGCATGTAAAAAGCTTCAGCCTTCTTATCCGATCTGGGTAACGTTTTTGTTGAAGATGTTCCCAAAAGTAGGTAAAAAATATTTTTTCCTTTCTGAAGTAACGAGAACGAATGTATGGCCTTCTTTTAGTTTTTTGTTTAATCAACTTATAGAATTCGTGGGCTTGTTTGTAGACTTCTCGATAAGACGTCCCAGATAATGGATTAGATTTTACCTTATAGTACTCCATAACCTTTCATTCTAAAAAAGAAAAGTAACACAGGGGTAACAAAAATCCCCTCTTAAGTCAGACTTAAAAGGGGATAGATTTCGTTTGGTAGATCCCGTCATTCGACGGGACTGCGCCAATCTTAATTACATTAAGATTAGGCTTGTTTAGCTCTGCTCTTTAATTGATAAGCAGCAGCACCCACTCCAGCCAACATAATCAACCCAGCCACAGCCATTAAAGGAGTGTTTAAACCAGCATCACGGGTGGTGTACCCTAAAACACTGTCACTGACAAAGGCGACTTTTTGATATTGACTGCCTTCTTGTTTACCAGAAACATGACAGTTTTGACTCCCATAAGAACCGGATTCACAGTCCACTTCAAATTCTTGTTTCAGAGTTTGATCTTGCTCGACGGTGTTAGCCAACACTGGGCTAGCACTAAACAAAGCAAGAACGGCCATTGAGGCAGCGAGTTGTAGTTTCATAGTATTTTCTCCACCAAAATATATCTTAATATCACGTAGTATACACATAGAGAATCATTTTGTCAAATGTTATAGGGCATAAAAAGTAAAAAGCCAAAAGTTAGAAGCTGGAAGCCAGAAAGGGCTAGAGGGTTAAAGGTTTAGAGAAAAGTGTAAAGATTAAAGAAAAAAGAATAAAGAATAAAAATGGCTTTTAATTTTACCTCGACAGATAACTCAGGCTAATGACTTGGCCGAAGGAGTAGTAATCAGAAAAGTTTTTATCATAGCCTTCCCATGGGTCGTGCATGATGTATTTGCCGTCTTTTTTCTCTTTGATCACAATAAAGTGAGTCCCATAAGGTCCGGCACTCAGTTTGAGAATCACCGGATTTTGTTCTAGTTGTTCATCCAAGCGACTTTGGGAAAAGCCAACATCCACATAATGATAGCCACTGGGAGCGGGCCAGGGTTTTAACATATAAGCGGTGCTGGCAAAGAAGTAACTAGTGTTAGCAGCGATGCTAGCAGGATTGACGTCCTCCCCGAATTTCTTTTTAATCATGGCCGTGCTGCTGATCAGACAGCCCACCTCCATAATATTTTCGCTACTATTGCCAATCCTGTTGCCTGCCCAGCGTTCATCACGTTGACTAAAGTACCACCCGTCCGGACTATTCTGGGCGGGAACTGTACCGCCACCCTTGCTTTGAGCATAATTTTTAAGGGAAGCGACTTCGGCTTGAGCTTGAGACAACAGCTTTTGATACTTGGCTTCATCATTTTGGGTGACATTTAAGAGTTGTTGTTGCTCTTGTTTTTGAGAAGCCAGTTGGTTTTGTTGTTGTTGCAAAGTAATACGTTTTTGCTCAATTTCGGCTTGTTTCTCTTCCTTGAGTGATTTTTGTTGGTCATAGGTTAATCTTTGGTTTTCGGCCTTTGCCATGACTTCGCTAACATGTTTTTGGGCAATTTTGAGATATTTGAGCTGACTCATGAAGTCACTCAAAGAATTGGAGGCGAGCATTAATAAAATGGGATCATCATTGCCGTGCCTATAATTAGCATTGACCCGTTCTACCAAGAGATTGGTCATCCGATCTAAAGAAATTTCGAGACCATCAATCCGGGTGCCCAGCTCAGTGATTTCCTTCTCGAGTTGTTGAATCTCGGCTAAAGTTTGGTTGATCTGGAGTTGCTGGATTTGAACTTGGCCATTGAGGACACTAATGGTATTTTTAAGCGTGTTGGCCTTACTTTGGGTTTCGGCGATGACTCCTTTTAAACAGCTTTGTTTATCAGCGTTACACTTGAGATAGTCATCTTCACTTTGTTCATCAATTTTACACTGGTATTCATCACACACTTCTGCATGAACCCTAACTTGACTTGCCATAAACAAGCCGACGATCAAGCAGCTGGTGAGGAGATATTTCCAGGTTTTCATCTTTTTCATTATATTTTTTCTGTCGGTGAAGATCAAACTACTTTCGCATGACTCGCTGAACCGCAATGGTACTGGCAGTCCCAGTCAGGAAAACTCCAATCAACGTGCCTACTCCGAGTTGGATGGCAAATAGTTGAGGCGGGAACGGTAAGAGAGGAATCGTGCCTAAGAAGTTTTGCAGCCAGGGAGTTAAGTAGAGTAAACCCACATACATTAAGGCCCAACCTAAGAGTGAACTAACTAGACCATAGAGAATACCTTCGTAAAAATAGGGAGCTTTGATATACCACCGGGTAGCTCCAATCATCCGCATAATATTAATGGTGTTGCGTTTATTACTAATCTTCATAGCCGTTAAGACCATAATATTCAAGAAAGAAGTAATGCCTAAAATAGCAATGGCGGCTAAGCCTATGTACCGGACTGATCGAGTCCAGCTCTTGAGTGAATCAATCACGTTTTGCTGGAAGACGACTTCATCAATTTGGCTCATAGCTTCCAGATCGGCTTTGATAGTGGGTAAAGCTTCGACATTTCGACCTGAAACTTCAATACTGGCTGGCAAAATATCAGCCGTTACTAACTCCAATAACAACGGATCTTCTTTATTCGTTTCTTGATAAATTTGCAGGGCTTGTTCTTTACTCACCACAGTGGTGCCTTCCACATAGTCTTTTGATTTCATCGTTTGATCTGTTTGGTTAATTTGATCTTGGGTGGCATCAAGATCAAAAAAAGCAATAATTTGGGGTCGAGTTTCAAAGTATTGGAGTAAGCGTTGAGTAGAATAGAGGAACAGTGAAAAACTGTAAGCGACGAAAAAAGTAATAATCAGCAGTAACATGGCTGCTAAGTTTTGATAAGGTGATCGACGAATATTGGTGAGGGTGGTGCTGAATTGACTCATGATTCTGACTCCGGAGTTGGTTCTGGAGCTGGAGTCTCCTTGGATTGCTTTTTACGAAATGGCCACAAAGATTTTTTTGGAGCTTCCTCGGATTTTTTCTCGGCTTTGTCCTTCTTTACTTTTCCCGCTCGTGATGGACTCGCTTTTGGCTGGGGTTGAAACACCTCTGTCTGGTTGTCCTGCCTGCGCAGGCTGGCACCAGACGTCTCCTCTTTAGCAAGAGGAGATTTTTTGGTTTTACCCACATCGGTAGGTTTTCCAGATCCCCGCGTACGCGAGGATGACGAATGGGGTGCAGTGTCCGTCTGTTCTGTCGAAGATTTAGCAGAGGTTGCCCCAGAATCTTGGGTGACCATCCCTTTTTCCAAGGTCATATGTCGAGCCTCAGTCAAGAAATTGATCACATTAGGATCGTGGGTGGCCATCATGATGGTTGTCCCGAGCTGATTAATTTTATGAAGGAGTTTGGCAATGGCTAGAGAAGTATGTGGATCAAGATTACCGGTTGGCTCATCGGCAAAGATCACATTGGGAGCGGTGGCTAAGGCTCGAGCAATGCTAATGCGCTGAGCCTCTCCACCAGAGAGTTGGCTAGGGAAAAGCAAGGCTTTTTCTTGCATTTGGACTAAGTTGAGGAGATCAGTAACTCGCTCTTCAATCTCAGCCTCATTTTTACCTAAAATCTGTAAAGCTAAGGCAATATTTTCCCAAATATTTAACTCGGGTAATAATTTATAATCTTGAAAAATAACACCGATTTTTCGACGCAGCTGATGAATGTGAGTTTTCTTAATTTGACTTAAATTTTCACCATCAAAAGTGATCTCGCCTTCAGTCGGAAAATAATCGCCAGTCAGCAGTCGCATGATAGTGGTTTTACCACTCCCAGATGGACCAGTAATGACCACAAATTCACCTGGATCAACCGTAAAATTGAGATTTTGGACTCCAAAGTCACCGGTGCCGAATTGTTTGGAGACGTGATCAAATATTATCATGGGCAGTTCAAGTGTACCTTGTAATTTACTGACGAAGCAAGGTGCAGCTGATTATTCTTCGGTCGGCATTTCGCCTTCTACCTTTATCACTTTAACCCGACCGACATCCATTAACCAACCTGCCTTTTGGGCTTTATAGGTTTCTCCCCAGACCTTAATTTCCATGCCTTCGAATTTATCAAGATCAGTAACTGAAGAGGTCAAGTAAACAGTTTGTGAATCTCCCCCTTCCCGAAGGAGTTTATGAGACCCTTCTTCTTCAATGCCACCTTTTTCGAGATAGCCTTCAGCCGTGTCTTTGAAGTCATCTTCGTTTTGCGAGCCAAACACATCGCCTTCTTTGACATTACTGCCTGCGACTTGACTGATGGGTGTTCCGGATGAACCGGAAATCGGGTTGCCTGATTTGGCTGACAGCTTTTGGAGGCCAAAGCCGGTGCCAATCCCCGCCACAACGGCCACTACCATTAATGAATACACCATTTTGGATTTCTTTTTCATAAGTCTACTGTTCTCCGGTGGACGGGAGCCTTTCTGATCTAAATTAACGGTATTGAGAGCAGGTCGAGCTGAAGCTTGAGGATCGGTAGTGAGACTAGGATCGACAGCCGTTACTGGTGGTTGCTGAGTATTAAGTTGTGGCATGGTTGGGTCAGTCATAATGGTCTATGGTACTACATTGAAGGGGAATTGGACTAGGGGGAAACAGAAACAGTCTAAAGTGTAAAGAATACAGAAGAAAGAAGAAAGTATATGAAGGGTTAGAGGGATACAGGGTTAAAGCTAGAGAAAGTTTAAGAATCAAAGTTGAATGAAAAAACTCGAAGTTAAAAGCTTGAAGCCAAAAGCCTGAAAAGTGCAAAGCCAAAAAAATCTCCTCTTATTAAAGAGGAGACATCAAGCGTCAGCATGATAGAGGTGTTTAAAAACATGTTTAAATGCCCCATCAGGTTCGCTTTGCTCACTTGATGCCCCTTTTAATAAAAGGGGATTTCCTACTTTCCTAACCGAATCTCGGCCTGGATAAAAGCCTCTAGATCGCCGTCAAGTACGGTTTCAGTATCAGTAGTTTCCACTTCAGTTCGAGTATCTTTAACCAATTTATAAGGGTGAAGTACATAGTTGCGAATCTGATTGCCCCAACTGGCATTGACATGTTGACCTTTAACTTTGGCCATCTCAGCTTGATATTTCTCTTCTTCAATCTTGGCTAACTGGGCTTTAAGCATTTTCAAAGCTTGTTCTTTGTTTTGGGCTTGGCTCCGTTCTTGGCGGCATTTGACTACAATCCCAGTTGGCAGATGAGTCAGTTCTACTGCCGTATTTACCTTATTCACGTTTTGCCCACCAGCACCGCCTGCCCGAGAGAAATTCCAATCTAAATCATCATCTTTGACC
>CAZVBO010000005.1:3466-59352 GCA_964625685.1 uncultured Pseudomonadales bacterium | reverse complement strand
TTTGCTTTCATGGTCCCAACAATGTCAGTCATTCTGTTAATTCTGATATCGATAATCTGATTTAATCGATCAATTTTCTCCTTATGACGATTATAAAAATCACCGGAATTCTTTAAGTTATTCCAACTCGGTTGAACGCTTCTTAACGATCCCAGTGCATCTTCCCATGATTGTATGTCTGAGGCAGAATAATTGGGTGGCACATAGCCTCCAAAATGTTGCACGATCACATGCGCTGGACAACCATTGATCTCACCTTGTACTTCAGCAATACCGATTTCTTGAAAACGCTTATCAAAAACAAAAGCTTTAGATTCTGGAAACTCAAGCTGGTAATCTAATAGTTCAGTTGCTTCATAATAGCCATTGCTCGGTGCCTCTCCCCAATAAGTATTGTGGTAACCAACTTCTCTGATAGCTTTCTCCATCGTATAACCACTTGCAGTTGCCTCAAAAGAGAAGTCATTGTGTTCAAGAATTTTTACACCTCGTTTTTCTGCTGAAAGCTCTAATTTTTCATTATATTTGAGCGGTTTTAGACCTTCTTCTTCTCGTTTCTGATTGAGTTTTTCAACGTACTCCTCTTTATTAAGTTTAATCCTGGCAGATTCTTCCAAATCGTTTGTGGTGTCATGCCAGTTTTGACTTAAGTTTTCTGCTTGTTTAGTGAAAGGATAGACTGACTTAATGTCATCTATGTTAAAGAAACCCACATCTCTGGAGTCTCGACTTCCAGTGCGGTTATCTCCCATGATAAATACTGAATTATCTGGAACAGTTACTTGCTGACATTCCTGCAGAAATGACTGACCGAATGTTGATCGTGCTCTAGCTACATATGGCTCCTTCTGTGGTTCGCCATTGAGGTAGAAAATACCATCTCTCAACTCCAAAGTATCTCCAGCAACCGCCACAACTCGTTTCAGCCATCCTGATGGATCGCCATATGTTTCCTCAGTAGCTTTTCTTGTCTTTTCATCTTCTACGGTAATAATGTCACCACGAGTTATGGTGTGACCAAAATACCGTTTTCCTGAAAATACGAAGCCATTTGGATAATTGAACATGTTCTGACGACCAACAACTTGTTTAGCAAGTTCTTTGGGATCTTTGCCATCTCCTTTTGGAAAAGTCGGGTGCATTGATCCTGTGCCAACAATCTCCATTTGGTATGGCACTAAACCAAGCTCGTCAGCAACGATTGCTCCCACAGAAAAATATCCGATTGACCAAACAGGGAGTAAAAACAGTAGTATTGGCAAAGAGATTGCTAATTTTTTACCAAGGGATTTGAGTGCGATTTTTTTGGAACTGTTCTTGATCTTCTTTAACCAGACAAACCATTTTTTTGGTTGCCATACTATGAACAATAAATACAAAGGAAGAATTCCCAGATAAATGAAAAAGAGGAAAAAGTTAATTAACTTTCTCAGGAATGAAGACTTCTTTTTATCAGAGTCATTTGATCTCATGGATAATGCAGTCAGAAGCATGGAAAAAACTAAAAAGAATCCGATTCCACCAAGTATATCCAGCACCATCACAATACCCCAGATATCTCCCTGCAGTGGGCCCTTATCGACAGTCGTTTGAAAGAAATTTGTTCCTACTATCACAATTGCCAAGAAAAACAGCATCGTCATCAACCATAGAGATCCAAAAAAAATTGTCACTGATTTTAAGGTGAACTTATGTCCTAAAAAAGATTTCTTTTTATCAGGGTTAGTTTTCGTCTTATTTGCTTGTTTCATCAACTTTCTATTATATAGGTAACTTCTCAGAAAACGAATATACTATTGCTAAGTGATAGTTAGCGGAGTATTGGATTGCAGTTTTGCCAAGTTATAGTTTGCTTTGAAACAAAGTAGCAGTCAAATAATATTCTGGACTGTTGTTATAATATTAAGCAATTTTATATGCTCAAAAACTTCCTCAAAGACAACAAACTCAAGCAGTGGCCATCAAAATCGCTGGATAGACAAGAAGCAACAAACTTTCTGGCATCGCATGTTGAAAGTGGTAAAAAATATTCAGAAAAGGAAATAACCATACTGTTGGATAATTTACATCTTTTCGGTGACCCTGCGTTTCTTCGTCGAGAACTATGTGATCGTGGATTACTTCGGCGTGATAAGTATGGCAAAGAATACTGGAAAGTTATTCCTGCTCCATCGCTCGATAAATCAAATCCCTAATGAAGTCTGCTTTACTGATTCCATAGTTTTTTGACACCTTGTTGAGAAATTCATCTGTTGTGTCACTGATCATTAAATTGAAACGATTATTTAATCTTTTCTTATTCGTAAAGCTGATGAAGTCTTTAATGATTTTCTGGAGTTCTTTCAAATCAGATGGGTGGTACTGCTTAATTTTTAGTAACCTGTTGGAAGATGCTAAATATAAACCCTTGTATTCTTCCTGGGTCAAATACAGGACAGGTAAACTTCTTTGGAGCGCGCTGTTGAGGTAATACCCACCGCCCGTAGTGGGCTTTGTACCTTCGAACACGACAAAATCCGATTGCAGCATTTCCTTCAAGAGATTTTTAGCACGTTGCTCGCTGTCCTCAGGAGACAAATTTTCAACCTCAGAAGGTAGCTCAAGCGAGTGTTTTCCAGATACTCTTTGACCTTGTTCCTCAAGAATTTTAATAATTGTCCGATAAGAATCCCGAAGCTCCTGGTTGACTGCAATGCTGGAAAGAAAGAAGACTTTCATAATCAATAAATTGTTATACAATACATAACTATGTCGGTTGAACTTGAGTTCACTAGCCATATTATACCGCCTAACCCTCACCTCAGGGAAAGTGATTTTTATATTAAGTCTTTTCAAGCTACGTCTTTTAAGTTTGCGCTTCAAAAGGATGGAGAACTGACCAATATTTCTTTAGCAACGCTCGGGGCAGCGACTGAAAGCGACGTCTCTAGATTACTACCTGATGCTGGCCGCAAACTTTATACAGTTGTTGGCGAAAATGTAGGAGTAACCCTTGCTAGGAACAAAGCTATTTGCCAACTCGTGGCTCATGGAGCAGTAGACGCAGGCATTGTCGGATTAGACCAAGTGTACGAATCAGGACTTGCTGACAGGCTAGTTGTTGCAAGGGAGCTGCGAGAGGCTGGCGAATGGAAAATTGTACTCGCAACTGCCAAAGCGTCTGAGTTCCAGTCAATAACTGAAGTATTGGTTGTTGCTACTCAATACCCCGTAATAGCTGAGGCATTTTTTGCTTCGATTGACCACGAACCAACAATCATCCGTACACAAGGCAGCACTGAAGTGATGCCCTTACTTCAATACGGTGGAAGAAATGTGGATGGGATTGTTGACCTTCGTGTTTCAGGAAACACTCTGGAAGCAAATGGTATGGAGGCCTGGGAGCCCGCGATAACCACCGTTTTTCCAGTCCTGATCACAAATCGAGGAGTATTAGCCAATGCCGAAAAAAGAAAGTATTTGGAGAAATTCACACAAAGGTAATTTATGCTCGCCGAACGATTTAATACACAACCAGTAGAAGCACTTCTTCAAAGGCACGCTGCCCACACAGAACCCTACTTTGTTGACTTTATGGGTTTTCAGTTTCTCATTCACCCGGAAGTTTTCAATCCAACATACACCAAGGTCAGTGGCTTTTTGGCAAGAAATTTAGACGTCCAGGATGGTCAATCAGTTTTGGAAATGTTTTGTGGTAGTGGAGCTGTTGGCCTTTCGGTAGCAGAAAAAGCTTCTCAGCTGGTTGGCGTTGATATTTCGTCAAAAGCAGTTCAGTGTTCCGCAGAAAATGCTCAACAAATGGGAGTGAGCCATAAATCTGAATTTAGGCAAGGAAGTCTTTGGCAGGCTGTTAAGCCAACAGAAAAGTTCGACGTGATTTTGGCCAATCCTCCTTTATTACCAGCAATTCCAGAAACATTACTCGAAATGGCAGTTGCTGATAGTCCTGAAATGAAGTTAACCAGTGGATTCATTGCGGGCTTACCAAAACACTTGGCGGATAATGGTCATGCTCTCATGGCTTTTTCTAACGCTTGTTCGGTGTATGTGGGCGATCCTATGGAATACATCCGCATACAGGCTGAACTCGCTGGAATTCAGAGTGTAATCCAGGATGAGTGGGACGTAGGATACGAAGTATATAGAATCATTAGATTTACCAGATAGGAGGCTCTATGGCAAAAATTATTGCGACAGCAGAAAACTTTTCCTTCGGTCCAGCGGGAAAGCTTGTCACCGTTTGCCGAAAACTTATAGAGCAGGGACACGAACTCACATTTATTGGTGAGGGCACGGCATATCAACTAGCCAGTAAGTTGAACTTTCACAAAATTTACAAATTTGACACTGATTCAAAAGAATTCATGTCTTGGGGAGAAGAAATATTCAAGGAAGCAGATGCTCTGCTCTCCAGTGTTGACCGTTCAAGTGTTATTTTGGCACAAAAAGTAGGTTTGCCAGTTATTTGGCTAGACATGCTCTTCTGGTGGTGGGATGAAATTCCAGAGTATTTATTCAATGTGGATCTTTACCTGCAACAAAATTCTGTTCGCAATGAACGCAACGCCAAAAAGTATGCTGGTAAGTTTAAAAATATGGTCGTCGTAGGACCGATTCTTGACATTGCTTACAAGGGGTCTGAGATAAAGAATCAGTTGCTTATCTCTTTTGGGGGAATGGAGGCAGCTGGATGGTACCAGATTGGGAAAGATAGTAACTATCCATACACCATTTCAGAGCTTTTGCTAGAAAAAGTTGATACTAGTGGTTATGACAAAGTCATTTTGGCAGGAAACGAAAAAATTACAGCAGACTTAAATGCTAAATATGGCAATGAAAAATTTATCTTTGGGATGTTGCCACATGAACAATGGTTGAAAGCAATCTCTGAGTCCCGAGATATTCTGATTAACCCCGGTCTCGAGGGTCCTCTAGACGTTATTTCGCACGAACGGCCTATGTTCTTTTTGCCACCCTATAACAGCAGTGCTTACGTCGAATTAGACGAATTTAGAGCCCGAGGAATTGCCAATAAAGAAAACTCTATCCATTTTGCTGACTACTTCCCCTACAGAGACCTAGCAGGAAGAGATCTCCGGAAAATAATGGCAGAGTTTTTAGAGGAGTTACGTCGATTCGAGAGTTCACCAGAAATTCTTAAGGACTGTGCGAAACGAATTAATGAATATCTAGCACTTCCTGAAGAAACTAAGAATTTGCAAATTCTTCGTCAAAAACAATTCTTGAGTGAGCTTGGCAATAATGGACTCGATGAAACGGTGAAGCTTATTAACGAATTTCTACAAAACAAGCGCTGACGTTTATGAGTAAATTGGTTGAGTCAGTTATCTCAAGACACCTTCCTCAGGAAGCACAAGGTTATTCTCATAAGCGTTTGACTGGTGGCATTAGCAGTGAGACATATAAGGTGTCACCGAATGCTGAAGGTTCTGTACAAGCTGCTATTGCATTAACTATCATTCGTGACCCTCTCTTGTGGTGGAAAGTTGAACAGGAATTTGCACTCCGAGATTTAATCGCTGGCGACACTGAGGTTCCCTTGCCTCAATTGTTTGATGCAGGATTTGATGATATTGAGGGAGAGAAAATTGCTTTTATTTTTCGAGAATTCGTGCAAGGAGCTGAACTGGATGCTGTGCTTGAAAAAGCCCTACGCACAAGAACCAAGGAACACGATTTTTCTTCGCTAGCCAGCGATTTAGGCTATCGATTAGGTGTAATGCACAAACATGGTGGAGCTATTTTTGGACAACTGGCTAGATCAAAAGAAGTACTTTACCCGAGTTGGGCAAGTTTTATTTTATCTGAGCTGAGTAATGAGGTGCGCCTAACCTCCCAGTTATCGCCAGACAGTCAACTTGGAAGAATCAAAGCCAGTGACGTTCAAGCTTTATTACCGGGAATACAGAAGCTAGTGGGTTCTCTTCAAAGCGCCTTACTTACCACATTGGCTCCGAATTTGGCACATGGCGATGCTCATTTCAAAAACATTATCGCAGATCAAGAACACGGACAACCCTGGAGAGTAAAAAGCTTCATCGATACTGAAGAGGCTCTAGGTGGCGACCCCGAAATTGACGTGGCTTATATCGAGAATTGGTTGCACTTTTCTGCCTATAAGAAAGATTTTTTCAAGAAGAAAGCTGAGTTCCGTTCTCACTACACATACAAACGGCAGGTTGGAGACAGATACCCTGACCGTCGACTTATCTATCATGGACTAAGATCACTTTCTTTTTTGAGAACAGTTTTTGAATTTGATGCTGAAGAATTTTTATCTGCGAATCCCAAAAACGAAGAATATGTATTCCAACATTTTCAAATATTGCGCTCACTCAGCGATGGAAACGCTTTAGAAGATATTGATATACCTTCATTACTCTAGACACTATGACTAAACTTAATGACTACTATCAGAATAAAAAGGTGCTTATAACCGGAGGCCTGGGTTTTATCGGGAGTAGTCTGGCTCATGCTTTGGTGAAACTTGGTGCGGAGGTAACAATTATTGACTCATTACTTCCCGGCATGGGCGGCAACCGCTATAACATCCAAGGCATTGAAAACAAAGTTACAGTCAACATTGCTGACTTACGCGACCCCTATAGCTCTGATGTGTTAGTCAAAGATAAGGACCTCATTTTTAATTTGGCTGGTACTCTGAGTCACGTTGGAAGCATGGAAGATCCTCTTACTGACCTTGATATTAACTGTCGGAGCCAAGTAACGTTCTTGGAATCATGTAGAAAATATAATCCCAACGTCAAGATTGTTTATTCTGGTACGAGAAATCAGTATGGTCGAGCTAAGTATTTACCCGTTGATGAAAACCACCCTATGGAGCCTACAGACGTTAATGGCATCAATTGTATTGCTGGAGAGTGGTATCACATACTCTACTACCGTGTATATGGCTTGAGGTCGTGCTCTTTGAGACTCAGTAATACGTATGGTCCACGACACCAAATGAAGCACTCACGTCAAGGAGTACTTAATTGGTTCCTTAGGCAAATAATGGATGGGCAACAAATTGATTTATTCGGAGGAGGAAACCAAATTAGGGATTGTGTCTATATTGATGATGTCGTGAGCGCGCTGCTTCTAGCAGGAGAGTCTGAGAAAGTTTGGGGCGAGGTGTACAACATTGGAGCCTTCCCAGCTAGCTTGAGGGAATTTGTAAATACCGCCATAAAAGTGTATGGCAAGGGGGAGCTATTAAGTGTTGAATTCCCGGAAGAAAGAAAAGCCATTGAAGTTGGTGATTTTATTGCTGACTGGAAAAAAATAAAAAATACTATTGGATGGGAGCCTCGAACTTCGCTGGAAGATGGCATCCGGAAAACCTTTTCATTTTATGAAAAAAACAAAGACCACTACTGGAACTAAAGTTCCTTTCTTTCCAGCATCTGAGGAATTTCGAGCTATTAAGGCTGAAATGTTCGATGCTTTAGAATTGGTGGGGACATCTGGTCAGTTAATACTCGGTCCAAATGTCACCGAATTTGAGCAACGGCTCGCCACTTTAACCGAAAATAAATTCTGCGTTAGTTGCGCCAACGGTACAGACGCTCTCACGCTTGCATTAAAGAGTTTATCGCTGAGTGGTACAGATGAGGTTATAGTGCCAGCAAATTCTTATCCGACAATTTTTGGCGTGGCTTTGAGCGGAGTGAAACCTGTCTTATGTGACGTTAATCTTGACACTGGTAATATTGATCCTGAAAGTTTCTTAAAGAGCATTACTCCTAAAACAAAAGCTGTGGTGGTGGTGCATCTTTACGGTCAGCCAGTGGATATTTCTCAAATTACTCGAATCTGCAAAGCACGTAGTCTTCATCTCGTCGAGGATTGTGCCCAAGCTTTCGGTGCGACTTATCAGAGCAAGCCTGTTGGCAGTTTTGGTACAGTGGCTACTTTTAGCTTCTATCCTACAAAAAATCTTGGGGCGTATGGTGACGGAGGCGCAATTGTCACCAGTAATAACGACATCGCTGACCGATTGAGAAGACTGCGAACTTACGGAGAGGCCTCTCGCTATCAAAGTGAGGAACTTGGACATAACAGCAGACTTGACGAACTTCAAGCTGCCTTTTTACTGAAAAAATTACAATATATCGGACAGTGGATCGAAATGAGGAATCAATTGGCTACAATTTATCTTGACATGTTGAAAGATATTTCAGAGATTTCATTACCTATTCCTGCTCATGATAGGCTTCACACCTACCACCTTTTCCCAATTAAGACGCGCCAAAGGATGGATTTAAAAACGTGGCTCACAAGACATGGAATCGAAAGCGGAATACATTATCCCTATCCCATCCATTTTGTCCAAACATTTAAACATCTTGGTGATAAAGGTGACTTTCCCAATGCTGAGCAGTGGTCACAGGAAGAATTGTCTTTACCGATTCATCCGTATTTATCGGAAGAGCAAATCATCTTTGTCGCAAATAGTATAAAAAAATTCTTTACAAAAAATAAGGAGCGTTAACATGAAAGTTTTCATAGCAGGTGTCATGCAAGGTAATCGTAAAGACAGCAATATCCATTCTCAGGAATACAGAAGCATTATTACTAATAAACTTTCTGGCATTTTTGAGAACGTCGAAGTTGTTGACCCTGATCTTACTGACCCTGACCGTTTAACTTACACTCATGAACAAGCCCGGGACATGTTCATGAAATATTGCCATATCGCAGGAGAGGTTGACTTGCTCATTTCCTTCTTGCCTGAAGCAAGTATGGGTTCGGCTGTGGAAATGTGGATGGCGCACCAAAACAACGTTCCCATTATTACCATTTCACCTATGAAAGCAAATTGGGTGGTAAAACTTCTTTCGAAGGTAGTTTATACAGACCTTGAAGAGTTTTTGAATACATTTGATGCTAAAGTTGTAGACACCCTAGAGATCAGCTAAGTGATCAGTACATGCCAGTAATTTAAGCTTGTACTGCTTGCTCATTGGATCATATTCAACAATGGTGAGGGAGCATTCAAAAACGTTATCTTCTTTTGTTGTGGGAAAATTAGGCAATGCCTTATTCAGTTCTTCATCATCGAATACATTTAAAACAAAGTCAGTGATAATTCCGCCATGTGTAATGAGCGCAATATGTTCATGAGGATCTTGGTGAGATTCGATAACTTGTTGCATGCGTGCACCAGCCGATCGGGACGAATCTCCCACTGGCGGGATCCAGTCACGCTCTAAGCTAGCTTTTTCCCACATCGCCAAAAAGTCATCAAAGGACTGTTCTGGATCATCACCCCAATTCACTCGCTCGCGCAGGAGCGGCTCTGTCTGGATATCTAAGCCCAGCTTATCTGCCAAATAACGGGCAGTTTGTTGAGTTCTGAGGATTGGACTGGCAATAATCTGCTGGATAGGATGAATCGTCATATAATTGGCGGTCGCTTGGGCTTGATTTACCCCTTTTTCAGAAAGTGGAGGGTCACCAACGGTCTTAACTTTGTCTCCGTGACGAATTAAATAGAACGTTTTAGCCATAAAAGAAAATATATCATAATTTGTAAGAAGTTACCCTACGGGTTTTCATCGCCTGGTGGTAAAATACTCTTTATGAAAACACAGGCCATTTATCGGGATTTAGCAGGATACTACGATCTTATTTATTCTTTTAAGAATTATCCAAAAGAATCGGAGAAAATCAAAGGACTGGTTTCAAAATACTGCAAATCTGGCGGGAACTCACTCCTTGAAGCGGGATGTGGAACTGGTAAACATGCTGCTCTATTGGATGGCGAATTCGAAGTGCTTGCTACAGACATCAATGAGGGTATGCTTCAGGTTGCTCGATCTCATTACCCTAACTTGAATTTACAGCAAGCGGATATGGCAGAGCTTCACCTTAATCAAAAGTTTGACGTAATTATCAGCCTGTACAGTTCTATTGCCTATGTTAAAACTCGGACGAAACTAAAGAAGACGCTGCAAAACTTTTCAGATCACTTAAAAACGGGTGGTGTAGTTATCTTTGAGCCTTGGTTCACTAAAGCAACGTATACTGTTGGCGTTCCTAGCGTAAAAACATACGAATCAGAAACCGTTAAAATTGTGAGGGCTTGCGTGCCAAAAATAGTTGATGGTATTTCAGTCATGGACCTCAATTACCTGATCGCTGAAAAAGATCAGGAAGTTAGACATGTTGTGGATCGTCATGAGATGGGTTTATTTGAAGTTCAAGATACCCTTGAGCTCATGGAGAGTATTGGATTTAAAGCCAAGTACCTTAAAAACGGCTTGATGAAGAATCGTGGGCTATACATTGGCATTAAGAGATAATCTATTTAATAAATCACCTTTAAAACAAGACACACCCTTTTTATAGTGTCCCATTTGTCCCGTTTTTGCTAATATTACCCTGGAAGATCAATTTTGGAATGGGACAGTTATAACGACGCACGGGTTCCAGACCCGGGTGCTCCGCCAGCACTTTTTCCCCAAGCAGAAACCATAACCACAGTGAGAATTAGAACCTAAAGTCAAGTTGATTATAATATTGTTTTCAGACCTGAATTCAGAACGAAACTGATGGTATATGGTACAAAAGTTGATAAACCTAAAATTTAATTCTCGATATTGATCAAGTTTGTGGCTAAAATAGGATCATAATTGGTCATGAAGTAGGTTCTAACTTCATACCACCAGGACCGCCGTGTATAAAAAAAATGAGCTTTAGCTCGTTTTTTTAACACATAAATGTGGGATATCTTGTACTGCATCAAGTGAATGCTAAAATAAAAAAGTTGTGAACGTGAGCCAGTGAATCCCATTGCCGTCGCCAAACACATATACTTAATATGTTTTGATATAATGCAATGCAATTATGTCAAAACAAGAGCATCTACTTTCACCAACAACCTACTTGGAAAGACCGGGATTAATTGAGAGATGGAGTTACCCATTAGGTATATTTAGCCATGTTCTTTCACAGTCTGGAAATGTTTCTGATCCGTCGGTTCGATCAGCGTTAGCATGGGAAATTGACAAATACTGGTTACAAAGGAGAAGTCCTAATTCATTGAAAACACTTTCATATCTATCTGAATTATTAAAAGTAGTAGCAAAATTCAACCCCGACTTACTAGAGAAAGGTGAAGAAGTAATTGGCAAACAACAACCATCTTTTACTGAAGCGATTTCAGAAACAATTGCTCGGCTAAAATTTTTATTCATTTTTACAGAGCAATTACCTGTTGCAGTTCTTTCATGTATCTCAGGAGGATCAATGTCATATGGAAGATTCTATAATGTAAGGGGTGGAGAGGATCCATCTGATTTGGATTTAATATTAGTATATGAAAATGAACAAGAAGCTAATTTAACAGCTACAAATATTTTACCTCCTGAATTAGGTTTCGATCCTGAACAAACGAGGTTATTACAAGAAAGAATCAGAAAGTTTATTGATCTGAAGAAAAATGGAAGGGCTGATGTTTTAAGTCAAAAAGCATCAATAGCCGATCAAGGTTTTGATGTGTCTATGCATATGATGGATCGAAAAACTTTCTATGAATCAGTTCTGTATGGAGTTTCCGCAGACTTGAAACAAGGAGCAGATGTAGATAGAAGATTACTTGATTACAAACCAAAACCATTTAAGCATCAGGTAATGAGGCAAAGAAACTTTAATGGGGATATAGAAGAATTTGGAGCTGATGAAGTTTCAGTTCTTGATGCAGTAGAAGCTAGTGAGGTTATTTCAAATATGCCAGCATATGCAATCAGATCTAGATTATTAGTACCTGGCATGTATCAGAACCTTATTTCACCAAGATTTGAGTTTGAACCTTTTACTTCACCTAAAATTAGTTCTGTAGTGATGTTATATTGGACATTAATGCAAGATCTTCAAAAAGAGTACCGAAAAGATAATCCAGAAGCATCTGTTTTAAAATCACATATACGCTATGATATATTCTCACCAGATTTAAGGAAATCTTATGAGTAACTGTTTAGTTTGTGATCGTATTAATTTGATTAAAGAGGGTAAGAATCCCTATTTTGTTAAAGAATTAGAAACAGGATTTATTGTTCTCTTTGATTATCAATTTTATGAAGGTTATACATTGTTTTTATCTAAAGTACATGTTCATGAATTACATGAGTTAGATACAGAATATAAACAACAATATTTATATGAGATGGCTATTGTTGCTCAAGCAGTTTACAAAGCTTTTAATCCAGATAAATTAAACTATGAATTACTGGGGAATAGTTATCCTCATTTACACTGGCATTTAATACCGAGAAGAAAGTCTGATCCCAAAAGTGAGACTGCAATTTGGGAAATACCAAAAGAACAAAGAAGTAAAAAAATATCAAAGAAGAGAATAAGTGAGCTAAAAGAACAATTATTGAATTATTTATAAGTTAGTGAATCTAAACATGCTGATTCATTTACTGTAGTTCAAAGTAAAACAAATTAATCTAATACAGTGAGTAAAAAAGCATTCGCAAATTACGAAAAAATGGGTAATATTGCGGAAGCATAAGAATGTTATTATAGCGATATTTAGGTTCCAGACCCGTATGCTCCGCTACAATCGAAAAGTTCTGACAGACCCGTCCTTTATGACTAAATGGGTTGATGGGGCTTGCTAAATTTCCCTGATTTCAACATTTTTTGGTTCAAGAGCCGTGTAAGTACCTCTTTTCGCTGATATAATCACCCTTAATGAGTCACTTTGATACCGAAGTACTAGCTGCAATATTTCAAAAAAATCAACGAAATCCCGATTTAATCGGATCAAGAGAATCTACAACTCTAGAGTTCAAGGAAGTGTTTTCTTTTGGCAGTTTACCTGAATACGCAAAAACTATGGCTGCATTCGCCAATAATGAGGGTGGATATATAGTGTTTGGTATTAAAGACAAGCCTAGAAGAATCATAGGTATTGATCTGTCTCAGTTTGATGACATTGATCAAGCTAAATTAACACAAGGGCTACACTCAATTTTTCAACCAGCTATTGACTGGGATATTACAACCTATGATTGGGATGGACTAAGTTTTGGAGTGCTTTACACATTTCCATTGTTAACAAAACCTGTAATTGCTATTAAAAATGCTGGAGATATTAAAGACGGTGAAATCTATTTTAGGTACAGAGCTAGATCTGAGAGAATTAAGTTTTCTGAATTAAGAAAGCTCTTGAATGATCAGATTGAATTGAGAAATGAAGCATGGAGGCGAGTTTTTGAGATCTCAGCAAATATTGATCCACTCAACGTCGCTCTGATGGATACCATCTCAGGAGAAATATCAGGAAAAGGTGGGAGTGTTGTTATTGACGAATCTCTGCTTCCCAAACTGAAATTTATTAGAGAAGGTGACTTTTCACAAAAATCTGGTGCACCAACACTTAAACTTGTTGGTGATTTACAAGCAGTACCCGTCACAGCAATACGGAATAGAAAAGTTGTTGTGGGGACTGATATTTACCAATTCCGTCCTGGCCAAGTTGCTAAGAAAGTTCAGGAAGCAATTTCAAAAGAATTTGCTGCAAATAGTCATCATATTAAGGCTTGGAAAATGTACAAGCCAAGACCAAACGAGAAAGTATCTGGTTACAAAAGTGAGCATGCAGAGTTTAAATCTGCTGAAAATGAATATCGATATTCACAAGCTTGGGTGGATTTTTTAATTCAGAAGCTCAGTAATGAGGATGAATACCAAAAATTGGTTGATTTTAGATCATAATTTCAACTCTTTATTTATTAAAGTAAAACGACTCTTTATCATCCCTAACGCCTCTCGACGATCATCCGAGCTTCCAGTTTTTAACACATGTTTAATGTAGCTGATCGCCATTTCTTCATCGTTGGACTTAACTGCAGAGGTTTCAATTTCTCCAAGATTTCCTGACAAAAATTCTTGATGAAGAACTTCAGATCTCAATCTGTGGAATCGCTCTACATCCGACCTCAACTTTTTGGCAATTTTTGTTTTATGAATTTTGACATTCCCTGCATTGATGTGAGATAGCAGTTGTTTGATGAGATCATCTTCAGTGATGTACGGTTCATCGCAATCATAATCTACTGATCGACCGCAATGGTAGTAAACATATTTGTTATAGCCACCGTATTTAAGCTTCTTATATTTTTCCTCAGCAGTAACCCCACCGCCACATGATCCGCAAATACAAAGTGTTTTGAATGGGAACTTTTTCTTGTGCCATTTTTTCGGAGGAGTAAGTAGTTGTTTCTGTACTTTATCCCAGAGCTCCTTTGTTATGAGTGGCTCATGAATTCCTTTATACCAATCATCTCCATATTGAAACTCTCCATAATAGAAGGGTTTTGTAATGTTGAGTAGATGCGACTAAGTGCTAATAGTTTCCCAGTTCTTGTTTCAAATCCTATTTCTTTGAGCCATTTTCTAATAGTTCTGCCACTGTGACCTTGTTCGGCAACTCACTTATAGATTTCTTTGACTACCCTATCTCGTTCCGGATCAGGGACAACCTCGCTGATGCGTTTATTATTCATCACATTTAAGTATCCCACTGGAGCTGTCCCAGGTCGAATCCCCATCTCACATTTTGCTTTCAAGCCACGTTTTACATTGACTCCACGATTGTCATTCTCAAGTTTTGTTTGACTGCATAAAATCATGAGTAAGAATTTTTCGTTAGGATTGTTCGTAAAGCTTTGCGAGTAGGTTTTAATTTCCTGAAGTTTGCCTTGATCCATGAGGTCAACTAGTGACCCTAAGTCTCCTGCGTTACGACTCAATCTGTCGGGAGCCCATGCCAGGATGCCATCAAACATTCCTTTATCGATATCTGTGATTAATTGGACGAAGACTGGTCTGTTACCAGATTTCTTGGCTGAATGACTTTCTTGTCTCACTTCTACCACGTTTAGTTGTTAGCGTTCAGCGAGTGACTTCATCTCCTTAATTTGAGAGTCAATCGACATGGTTTGTCGTTCATCAGACTCTGAAGATTTGCGAGCGTATAGGCAGTATTTTATCGGCATCTTGTTTCCTTTCTTAGGACACAAGGTACCGCGAAGGTGCTGGAAGTCTAGCCAGGAAAATGTACTAAAATACAATTGTGAACTACCCAATTTCAAAACAACTATTATCTGAATTCATGAGTGGTTTTTATGGCTATGGTAACTTGTCATCACCATACTGGTTTATTGGGAAAGAAGAGGGTGGCGGTGCTAGTTTAGAAGAAAATTTCCAAAGGATTTTAATTTGGGAAAAACTTGGGAAGTCCTTCACAGTAGACAGTATTGAGTATCACCAGAATCTCGGTTTTTCGGAAAAAGAGTTGCAAAAGATTCAACCAACTTGGACAAAGCTCATCCAAGCTTTACTAGAGCTGGAAGGTAAGGACTCTCTAGATAAAGAACTCAGGAGATACTACCAAAGACATTCGCTAGGAAGGGTTGATTCTGACCACTGTCTGATCGAACTAATGCCAATGACTTCAAGAAGTACGGGCTTACGGTTATGGAAGGATATATTTGCTGTTTTGGATAACCCAACATGATGAATGTATGTCTGAACATCTTCCCAATTCCCATAGTTAAGGACATGTTCCAACACTGATTCATCAGACAATTTACTGGGATTTTTTACATACCAAGCTAAATAAGGTTTTCGTTTGATAATATCTTGAGGTTTCATGCCACCATTATATCAATTTTTGTTGCAGCTGTATTGCCCAGACATGGTTAAGCCTTGTTCTTCCCTTGACACTTGCCGGTATATTTTGAGATTATAGGGGTGTAATGAAAAACTTTCGATTTACCCCCAAAAAGACTGCTCTTTTACTGCTTATTTCCGTATTTGTCGGTGTGCTTCTCATCGGTCGACAAGTTCTGCTGGTGCGAGCGGCAGAGCAATCCGGTAGTTCACCCACTTCTTCCTCCGATAGTCGAATGAAACGATTGGTAGATAACCTCACCGCCAGCAATTATGGCGATCCTAATGGTACTGTTTTAAGTGAAGATTGGGGCGAGAGTTGGAACCGGATCGGTAGTGCGGCTCAAGCTCCATTTAATGACGCTGTAGCCAATGGGCTAACCAATGGTGGCAACACTGATTTTCCCCAAGACAAGGGAGGGATCCATGACGCTGATCCACTTCCCAGTGGGTCATACCATAGCGACTGGATTGTCTGTGGCAGTGGCAATAACTATTGTGACACCGGCGACTCAACCATGGAAAGTACTTTTCAAGCCCGAATGGATACCAACACCGGTTTAATCTGGTCAAAGAGAATTAGTAGTTCAGATAACTGGTTTACGGCGAATAACTGTGCCCAGCCAGGGTCGGGAGCTAACCCCGGAGCCTGTGCCAGTAACGGTGACCCAGGCTGTAAATGTGTCAAGTTGACTACAGGTAAAACCGGTTGTGAAGCCCAGGGAGATGGCGGCTGGAGGTTGCCTTACCAAAAAGAACTAATGCAAGCTTATATTGATGGCTCGTCTCAATATTTACCAGACAATGCCGCCTATCACTGGTCTGGCACGACGAACACAACGAATACTCAGAATGCCTGGTACACAAACTTGAGCAATGGCAACACGAACAACAATACCAAGACGAATACCAACTCGTTCCGTTGCGTTCGCCTGCCTGCGCAGGCAGGCTAGCCTAGGCCCTTGATCCCCGCGTCTAACGCGGGGTTTGGTCCTGTACCATTTGGTACAGGATTTTGATTTTTTGGACTTTCCCCCGCCTTTGGCGGGGGTGGCTCGCGATTTTTAGAGGGCTAGGCCAATTTTATCTCGTCTGGAATAAAATTGAGCTTGGTTTTTAGAAAAGCCAGCATATGACGATAGGTACTTTCTTCTTGAGGAGAAATTTGTAAACTATAGAAAGTAGCCTTACCTTCTTCTCTTCTAATAACAATGCCTTGATCCACTGCTTGTTGTAAGTAGTTAACAAATGTTTGTCGAGCCATTTCACCCTTTACTGCTTTTAACAAATTCTTAAACTGCAGCTCATGTCTTTTAATCAGTGGTTTACAAATACGTTTAACTTGATCGTCGGTGGCTTGATTGTCCAAAAATGTCTTACGCTTTACTTCTAAACTGGTTTTGATCACTGAAAGTATTGATAAAGTGAGTGCTTCTTGGAAGAATGAAACAAAATGATTCAGATTCTTTCGCTCCAAAGAGAATAATAAATATTTGTAATATCGAGATTTTTCTTTGTGGTAATAATATGAAGTGCTATACAAATTTTTAGTGTTAATATGTAAAGAACGTAAACAGATGTGTTCAAGAATTCTTGATACTCTTTTATTGCCATTATTAAATGGATGGAGAGCATACAGTGCAGTGTGGAAAATACCTACTGAAGTTATGGTTTGATTATTTTTAATCCAACTAACTAATTCTTCGACCCCTGTTGCAATTTCAGCATATGGAGCAGGTTGGTATGAGCCAACTCGAATAGTATCAGTATTCCTCCAATTCCCTGATTTATAAACATCAAACGAAGGTAGATAATCCTGAAAAACATCAAGTCCTTGTGTTACTTGTTGATGGATGTTTTTTACAAAAGAGGAAGTGATGTCATCAATTTTGATAGTTTGAACATCTCTAAATGTTTTGGCAATATTAAAAAATTCCAACTTCTCATAGTCTTTTCGTGTCAGCTTTTTGTTGGCTTTTAGTTTATCGCTGATAAATGAATACTCCTCGTTTTTGAGAAGGAAATTATAAACATCTTGAGCTTCTTGAAGTGTTAAAGTAGAGTTTTCTGCCTTTGAAATGGCAAATGAAGCCAATAGTTCATTCTTGCTAAATAAGTTTTTCTCAATATCTGGATCGAGAAAGAGTTGCTCGTATTGATTTAGGTCTTGATCTAGCTTGAAAATTTCCCTATCAGAAAAAGGGAGTAAATTAGGAGTTAAAATTAACTGATCTAAAAAGGGCTTAGTAAAGGGTTTGATGGTAGTAAGTGTATTCATAATTATTAGTCTAATTTTAGTCTATAAATTAGTCTAGTTTTTAGTCTAACATAGCATAACAAACAAAGTTTGGGAAAGCAATGAATACTCACTAAAACCACTGACTAATTGCAATAAAACTCAAACTACTTGGTCAAAAGTTGCCATAACGATTTGCTACTAGGGTGTAAGACCCGAGAGTTGTGAGCTACTTGTCTAAGTAGGGATTTGGAATACGTTTTCTTCATCCAACGGACCTCACTATCTTTCCCAAAATCCATGATTCGCTCAATAATATAGGTAGCATGTTTCCTAGTGTTTAGTTGTTGAGGGTTTGTGTCCCAAAACAAATTTTGGCGAAATTTCATAATTAAGTAAAAGAGATTGATTTAACTGCTTGAATAAGTTCAGATTTAATATTTTTCCACTCTGCTTCTCTATGCATTCGAGGTTGTGGTTGGTCATCAGCGTCTGCGAAATAGACTAGAGCTTTAAGAATATGAGTTTGACTGTAATCACTCTGGGCGTATTTTTTCTGGGTAGCGGTAAAAAGTTCTTCTAAAGAGTATTCTTTTAAGAGAAAATAAAGGTCGATGAAATCTTTTTTGCTACCTCTCATCCCAATGGTCTGCAACTTTGTACAAGCGATATCAAGAATAGAGCTGAGTCTTAGACCTTCCCAATCAACCGTCGGTTCCAAAAGCGGATAAGGGTATTCTAAAAATTGGAGTTTAACTGAATTCAAAAAAGTATTGAGAGTCCCTGTCGATAGCTCTGTTTGCGACAATGGACCGAATTTGAGTAGCTCTTGCTCAATGTGTTGAGGATCAAAAGAATTTTGATTAAAAAAGTCAAGATCTTCTGATTCTCTGTGACCTAACTGTAAGGATAAAGCAGTTCCACCAGATAAGTAAAAAGACTCAAAAAAGGGCGGAAGGTGTTGGTGAAAGGTTGCTGTTAGTTGAGCAGTACGAGCTGGTAGGGTATCAGTAAAGAGTGAATAGTTCATGACAAATATATTTGCCAAAAATTACTAGACTTTGGCGATAACTTTAGAGTAGGCAGCAGTTCTTTCATTTCATTACGATTTGTTTGTTGAAATAACCACTTCAAAGCTGTAGTGTTTCCTCTTTCCAAAAGAGTGGCAACAATGTATTTTTTATGTTTTGACCAAGAAAGCTCGCTTAGATTATCACCCCAAAAATATCTTTTTATCTGGCTAGGCAGTACATTTGACATACATATATTATACAAGCAAATGACTGTCTCGTGCAGGAGAAAAAGTGATTTTAAAACAGTTTAACGACGTTTATCGACAGACCCTTTTTTTCTTGGCTGTGAAGTATTGAGTTTCTTCACCGGTCTAAAAGATTCCCAGGGACCAATCGTCCACATTTGTGATTGAACCTCCAGCGGCAAATGTTGTTTGAACAAGTGTTGACGCAAAGTATAACTTCGGGCTTGGCGAAAATGACCATAATAGGAATTCAGAGTTGCAACCAGTTTTATGAGTTCCCTGCGATTGCTCACTTTGGCATAGTAGAGTTCTTTCTTGGCCGATTTGATGACATTTCGTCTGATTGTGACACCAGTTGGTTTCACAAAATAACCCACGAAAGGCACCCCGTGGTTGGTCGGTTGGATTTGTTGTTTTTTGGGGTGAAGTTTCATCCCCAGTTTATGATCCAGAAAGATTTTGATCTGGTTACGGGCAGAGATAATTTCCTCTTTTGAGTTACTTAAAATCACAAAGTCATCTACGTAACGCACAAACCCTGGGATTTTGAGAGTGTTGAGAACATAGTCGTCGAGTTCATGTAAATAGACATTCGCTAAAAATTGACTGCTTAAATTGCCAATCGGCATCCCAATGTCAGTGGGCTGATTAAAGAGAGATTTCTGCTGAGGAACCAGCTCTTTAAGTTTAGGGTCACCTTTGTAAAAGTAACCCTTGGTGGGATCGGTAAAGATAATCACTTGGGAAAGCCATAAGACATCATCTTTCCACCAGTCAGGCCGGTGTTGAGTTTTAATAACCTCACTAAAGAGGGTATACAAAATGTCTTTGTCAATGCTGGAGAAAAAATTGGAAATATCAAACTGGCCAAAGTAATCGAAGTTTTTAATTTGCTGACTCAAACAACGCATAGCATAGTGGTGACCTTTGCCCTTGCGACAAGCACACGAATGAGGCACAAAGATGTGTTTTTCCCAAATCTTTTCAACTTCGTTAATCAAAATGTGATGAGTAATGCGATCTAAAAATTCAGCCGCAAAGATTTCCCGAGGTTTCGGTTTAGTAACGACAAAGTACACTGAGCGATCGGGAACATAGGTGCGGGTTTGCAAAGCCTGGGTTAGGTGAGCCAGATTAGCTTCTAGGTTGCATTCAAACCCCAAGGCACTTAGAGTGCGACGTTTGCGTTTACGACAGTGGTAATAGGCTCGAAGTACATTTTGATAGGTAAAGACTGTTTTAGACATTTTTTAACCAGCTGCCAATCATCTTGCCCACCTCGGTGAGCTGTTGCTGAAGTTTTGTTTGTTGTCTCAAGGTAGCGAGTTTAAGCTCACTACAAAACCGGATTCTTAATTTGAGACAGTCATTTTTCTGAACCATCGTCCTAATAGCCACTAATTTGTCTTCTTTTCTTTTGCTAGGGCACGTTTGGGCCTCAATAAATAAATCGAGCATATTCCAGGTCAATGAGATTATTTCCTCCCCTAAAGAATATTTATAGGCTTTGGGAAAATTCGACACCAACTTATACTCCATTTTTAAGAGTTCTGTGAGCCTCAGATAGAGCGGCATGCTTTGATAAAACATAGGCTAATCAATTAAAGTCCTAGGCTAGCCTGCCTGCGCAGGCAGGCGAACGCAACGGAACGAGTTGGTATTCGTCTTGGTATTGTTGTTCGTGTTGCCATTGCTCAAGTTTGTGTACCAGGCATTCTGAGTATTCGTTGTGTTCGTCGTGCCAGACCAGTGATTGGCGGCACTCAATTCACCACTACGGTTCTACCCCGCGTCAGACGCGGGGTGAGTGAATCGCCTTTAACTATTTATCCCTCACTCCCAAAAGCGTAAACGTTGCATTATGGCTCTTGGAACTCTGGCCAAACTATCATGCGGCCTATCTATAATAGCAATTGTAAGAGTATTGTTAATAGAATATATTTTGATTAGACCGCTTGTTGTTTTGTTATTGAGCATAGTAGTCATTATTTGCTACACTGAGTACAGAAATTGTCTTTTTAACTATGACTAAAAAAAGAGTCGCCCCACTAGTTGGTTTGTCGTCTGTTTTGTTAGTCTTGTTCTATCTCTTTCACCCCATCGCTGAAGCTGCCAATTTCCCCATGTTGGGACAAGCTGTGTCTGAAAATACCGGCGGGATATTGGACTTTGAGGGAGATGCCAACATTCACCTTAATATGACCCACCACGAGTTTACGGGGTTTGCTTGGTCGGAGGATTTAGGCTGGATTGATTTTAGTAATGAAGATAACCCCCTCAATCAAGACGGTGATTCCGGAAATGATGTTGATCCGGTGACGTATGATTCGGGTACGGGTTTACTCTCGGGGAAAGCCTATGTTATCTCAACTGGAGAATATATTTACTTTAGTGATTACAACAGTGCCGTGACCCTCAATCTAACTGACGGCACTTTTACCGGCTATGCCTTTTCGATGGATATCGGGTGGATTAACTTTACCGATAATGATGTCAGAGTCGATACTACTTTTCCGGTGGATACCACTGAACCGAGTGCCAATGCTAGTAATATTGCGATGCAATCTGCTAGTACTGGTGGACATACCATTCCTGAGGCTGGTTGGTCAAATAGTTATACCCCTGTCTTTTCTTGGGATGGAGCCACTGACGCTGATTCGGGCATTAAAGGATATTGTCTCTACTTAGGCACAGATGAAACGGCAGACCCAGGAAATCACATTAGTCAATCAGGCACCTCGGGGTTACTGATTAACTCTCCGGTGAGTACGGATGGGACAGACTGTCAATTTATCGTGTCGGGGCTGAGCTTGAATTTAGCCAGTGGAGATTACCTCAGTGACAGCTTTGACGATGGAGAGACTTACTACTTGAGAATTAAAGCCATTGATGAGGCGGGGAATACGTATAACGAAGGAGCGAGTGATGGCTCAGCTGCGGTCAGCTTTTCGTTTAACTTTGATAGCGTTTCTCCCACCAATGTGAGTTTCATTAACCCAGCCAGTGGCACCTTTAACAATATCGCCGATATGAATTTCTCTTGGCCGACGAGCCCTCCTGGTGGTAGTAGTGACAATATACCCAGTGGTGTTTTGGGTTGGCAATATAAAATTAATGAAGCTGAAACCTGGAAAGGGGCAACAGCGAGTGCCACTTTAAACATTGATTATATTCCGGTTGGATATGAACAACCTTACTATTTAGATCCAAACACCGATACCGAGATTGAGATTGGTGACAACATTATCTACTTTAGAACAGTTGATAGGGCGGGTAATTACTCATTACCATCGACATATCGCACCGGTAGTCTCGCCTATGGTGGTGACGCCCCATTGTTCCCTGACGGCTCGAGTGTCAGTGTGACTCCTAGCACCAGTGAGAGCAATAGTTTTGCGCTGTCTTGGCCAGACGCTGTGCCTGCCAGTGGCAATACGCTGGATAAGTACTACTACATGATTAACGAAACACCACCAGCTACCCTGGCCACTTTGACCAGTAATCCAGCTAAATATATTGCCACCACTCAAACTTCGATAGCAGAAGGGATGTTGGCAGGGGTCAATAAGGGTAGTAATGTGGTACGGGTGGTAGCGGTCGATACAGACGGGAACTATTCGCCTAGCAACGTGATCGCTGGATCTTTCACTCTTGATTCGAGTAATCCAGACCCGGCTAAAGATTTGACCGTTTCGGACGCTTCAATTAAATCCGCTTCCCTTTGGAGAGCTTCACTGGCTTGGGATCATCCCGACTATCAAGGCACGGGCACCTTAACCTATACCGTTCAACGCTCTAGTGATGGTACTAGTTGGCAAACTGTCACCACCACCAATGGAACGGCCTATGTGGATACCGTGAGCGAATCAAAGCAATATTACTGGCGAGTTGGTACCAGTGATACCACTGATAGCTCGATCGCTGCCCCTTCTTATACCAATGCGGTAACCCTAACACCTAAAGGAAGCTATCAAGACCCGGCTGAGCTAACCTCGGGACCCTCAGTAGAAAACTTGACCACTCGCAAAGCTGAAATCAAGTGGACCACCAATCGCAAGAGTGACTCCAAAGTCGCTTTTGGAACAGAATCAGGTGAGTATTACGATGAAGAACCCTCCAATTCCGACCAAGTGACAGATCACACCATTAAACTGACCAATCTTTCACCTGGTACCACTTATTATTTCAAGGCTCGCTGGACAGATGAAGACGGTAATACCGGTGAGAGTGAAGAAAAAAGCTTTACCACTTCACCGGCTCCGACCGTGACTGATCCTCAAGCCACTCAAATTGGGTTGGATAGTGCCATTTTGCGCTACACGGTGAAGGGAGCCAGCAAGGTAAAGATTTACTATGGGCGAAGCACTGAGTTTGGAGCGATGAAAGAAGTAGCCACTTCCACCGATGAATCAGCGATGACGACGGAATTGACTGACTTGGAAGACGGCAGCGAGTACTACTATAAGATTAATCCGGTAGACAGTGAAGATTATGAGTATGAAGGTCAGGCACTTACTTTTGAAACTATGCCCCGCCCCAAAATTACCAACGTTAAACTCCAAGAAGTAAAGGGAACCGCTCAAACCACTATTTTGGTCAGTTGGACGGTCAATACCCCGTTGTCATCAATTATTACCTATGCCCCGGTGAATGAGCCCGCTTTATCCAAAGATCAAGTAGACGCTAAATTACTGACCGGCAATCGTGAAATGTCAATTTCGGGACTCTTGCCCCAGCGACAATACAGCCTGGTCGTGAAGGGTCGGGATAAAGCGGGTAACGAAGCGGTATCTGATACCTACACCTTTACGACGGCTACCGATACTCGTCCGCCTCAAATTATGAATCTAAAAGTGATTGGTGGGACGATTCCCCCAGTTGGGTTTGCCGCTGGTGAGATTAAGGCTCAACTGGTGGTCACTTGGGACACCGATGAACCTTCGACTTCTCAAGTAGAATACGCTGAGGGGGCAGGCACCAATTACAGCCAAAAATCTCAAGAGGACGGTAACCTCACCACCAATCACACTACTATTATTTCGGGGTTAACTCCCAGTAAAGTCTATCATTTTCGAGCAGTTTCTAAAGATGCCGCTGGAAATACCGTTCAGAGTGTGGACATGACCACCATTGCGCCGAAGGCAACCAAGTCGGCCCTTGACTTGGTGCTCGAAAGTCTGTCAACCGCTTTCGGCTTTTTAGGATTATTGAAAGAATAAATAAAGTATGACACTGCCTGCCAACAATATCATTTTTCAAACGAAGAATGTCTCAAAGACCTTTTACGTTAAAGCTCAAGATGTAATGGTCTTAAAGAATATTGATATGGTGGTGAACACCAGCGAGTTTTTGGTGATCTTCGGACCATCTGGTTGTGGGAAATCCACGTTGCTACATACTATTTTAGGATTGGAACCACCCACTCAAGGACACGTCTTGTTTTTGGGAAAGTATCTTTATCAGGATTATGATGAAGACGGCCGCTCAACCTTGCGCAAACTGCACATTGGGATGGTGTATCAGCAACCAAACTGGGTGAAATCTTTAACCGTCAAAGAAAATATTATGGTGCCGCTGCGACTTTCAGGCATATCGGCTCAAGAGGCTGAAACAAAAGCTGAGGAAGTGTTGAAGCTGGTGGAAATGGCTGATTGGCAGGATTATATTCCGACAGAACTCAGTTCAGGGCAACAACAAAAAGTGGCTCTGGCTCGGGCGGTAGTCACTAACCCAGATGTCTTAATTGCCGATGAACCAACCGGTAATCTTGATTTTGAATCGGGTCAGGAGCTGATGAATTTGTTATCCGTACTTCATAAAAACGGCAAAACCGTCATTATGGTAACGCATGACTTGGAATATCTCTCCTACGCCCAGCGATCTTTAGAAATGTTTGATGGCAAAATTACCAATGAAGTCACTGAGCCGAGTCAGTATGTTAAGCAAAATCATCACTCGCTGAAACGCGGTATTACGGGAACAGTAGAAAATCTTGAGCCATGAAATTTAAACAAACCAAACAGCCCACCAGCCAAAACAAACCAGATTCTTTAGCCATTAGAAATAAGAATCAGAGAAAGAGAACTATTCCAGGTTTGGGAAGAGTCTGGTATCTGTTGCAAACGGGAACGGCTTTTGTGGTTCTGGTGATTGGCTTTTCGGTGGGTAATCTGTTAAGGACTCTTTTTCCGGTGGGTAAAAGGTGGAGCAAACCATTCCAATTTTTGCCTCGGGGCTTTAATCGTTTCTACACCAGAATGATTGCGGCCTTTGATAAGGGCAAAGAGGGAACGGCTAGTCGTTCTTATCTGATTGAATTGTCGTTTCGTAATATGCAAGCCAAACGAACCAGAACTGTTATTACCATTTGTGGTATGGCAATCAGTATTGCTTTTATTGTGCTTTTAATGTCGGTCGGGTATGGTCTCCAAGACTTAGTAACTTCCCGAGTAGCTCGATTGGAAGAACTCCAACAAACCGAAGTCATGCCAGGCTTAAGTGATGAACTCTCTCTCAATGATGAAGTCGTGTCCCGATTACAAAATCTGCCTGATATTAAGTCGGTATTGCCACTGATTAGTGTGGTGGGTCGCATTTCTTATCAAGATTCGATTGCGGACTTAGCGGTATATGGGACTACCACTGAATATCTAACCAGTTCAGCTATCCAGCCAACTACCGGTAAAGTATTTGAAAGTCATGACGTCTCCCGAATAGTTGGAGACAGAGCAATAACCACTCTCTCCACAGAATCTTTAGACCCAAACTCTCCTCCTCATGCGGGTCAAGAGGTTCGCAAGATGAATTTCAGTATTAGTGAAAACACTTGGCTGAGAGTACGGAGTGGCCCTTCAACTCAAGACAAAATTGCCGGATACACGAAAAGAACAACCGATATTCAATCGGGAACTTTTACCTACGGCGATAGGTACACTGGCTATGAAGGGGATGAAGTAAGTGATGAAGAAGGAAAACCACTGGCAGTGTGGATTAAGGCTGAGTTTCCGTTGTGGAAAGATGAGACTTGCAGTGTAAGTGAACCGGAGGAGGAAGGAAGTTCGATTACCGTTGACCCTCAATGTGAAGATGGTCAATATATTCCACTCAGAGATTCATCAGGACAACAAATGACTGAGGTGGGCTATATTGCTCAACTGCCCGACCAGGTAGCTGAAGTCTCGGGTAGGGAAGACGTGTTAGGGGTGTCAACAGTCTTAGCTCAAGGAAATGAATCAGACGCTTTGCCTTTGGTGGGTGAGAATGCCTCTGCTTCCGGGATGATAGTGGAACAACAAAAGACTGTCGTCAAAGTGGCCGAAGGTTCGCTACGACAAGCAGTAGTAAATAAAGCAGTTTTAACCCTTTTAGGATTGACAGAAGATCAGGCAGTAGGTCAATCCATCACTCTGACGTTTGTGGCAGTGGGAGACTTGATTGAGGGAGAAGCAGAAAGAATTGAGTCGGCCCCCACCACCTATGAAATTGTTGGGGTAACACCAGAGGAAGATACCCCTGTCGTCTATGTGCCGCTGACTGAGCTAAGATCACTGGGCTTAAATAGGTTCTCGCAACTGAAAGTAATTGCGGATAACAAGAATGATTTACCGAAAGTTCGCTCGGCGATTGAGGCGATGGGCTATGGGACCGTCTCAGTAGCTGATACGGTAGCTCAAATTGATAACTTGTTTGGGACAGTTCGGCTCCTCTTTGGTGTGGTGGGTCTGGTTGGTTTGGTTGTGGCTTCACTGGGGATGTTTAATACCCTAACTGTTTCCCTTCTGGAGAGAACCAGAGAAGTGGGCTTGTTAAAAGCGATGGGCATGAAATCCGATGAAGTTCGAGAACTCTTCCTGACCGAATCTATGATTATGGGTTTCTACGGTGGGGTCTTGGGGCTGTTGCTTGGAGCCGGAGCTGGAAAAATGATTAGTTTGGCACTGTCCAGTGTGGCTGTGGCTAAAGGGGTAGGATTTATTGATGTATCAGTTGTTCCTTTTAGCTTCGTACTAGTGGTTTTGACTTTGGCTTTGATTGTGGGTGTAGTAACTGGCTATTTCCCGGCCAGGAGAGCCACTAAAATTTCTGCCTTAAATGCTTTACGGTATGAATAAACCTACGGCATGAACATATAGTTGTATTCATCATAGGCAAAATACGTAGGTTGATTGAGAAGTTCGTCAGCTATTTCCCAGGCAGTCATATTTTCAGAAATGCGGTAGTAGGACCAGGTACTGATGGTGTTATTGCCAACGATAATGGGATCAGCTTTGCCTATTTGATTATCAGGAGTATTCTCCAGAGCATAACGAAGAGCTTCTTTATTTCTGACAAAACCATAATACTCCAGGTTACTGAGTAAACCCTCAAGAGTAGTATGTTCACGAATACGCAACATAACTTTGCCATCTGCCCCTGGTCGAGAGCGTGACTCTTGTGCTTCCTGAGGAGTCATTCGCAAATGCTCAATGAAGTAATCCTCAACTTTCTTTTCTGACGGCCAGTCTTTACCTGGTGCTTCAAAATCCATTGCTGGGGGTTTATTGAGTACTTGAACGATGGATGATCCTTGAGAAGAGAATCTAATGAACCAAAAGCCTAGTGGGAGAATTAACAAAAACAGTAAATACCATTTGGGGAATTTCTTTAGAAATTTTTTGTTCATAGTTTAGTTATTAGTAGCTACAATCTTTTACTACAGCCCAAGTAATAACGGTCCCACTTTGGGTTGAACGATTAACAATGCAGCTCATCGTGCCTTGAAACCAAAGAAACTCAAGCAATACAAAAAGAATAAATCCCAGAGTAAGTATTACAGTGTAGTTAATCCAAGGGTGTTTTTGGGAGGGTAACATTTATTTTTTTAGTAGTATTGAGTAGAGATGTTAGAATAGTTATATAAATATATGAACAGTAAAAAGCTAAAGAATATTCCACTTAATCAATAAATTAGAAAAGCTCGTGAGAAATTGGAGTTAACTCAAGAAGAAGTGGTTGAAAAAGCCAAAATGAGCGTTACTTACTTTGCAATGATTGAACGTGGAGAAGTAAACCCTTCCTATAAAAAAATACAAAGTTTGGCTAAAGTCCTGAAACTGAAGATAACGATTACTTAAAAGTTAGTTGAGACTTCTTTCCCTGAGTATTTGAGTGGCAAAGCCTCTCATCATTTCCGCTACGATAACTGCCTGTTCGATATTTGCTTGCTCTGGATCACTGATTTTCAGACTTTTCAAGGCTTCTTTAACTAGAATCTCTTGATTTTGTTCATCTGCAGCAAACTTGAGTGTTTCTGCGGGGATACTTTCAAACTTATCTGAGAATTTATCAGAATGGACAATCTGTGAAATTTGTCTCCAAGGTAATGAATTTAGACTGGCAGAGGTTATATTTGGCATGGCTTTCATGCCATATTATACCTGTTTTTTGTTTGAGAAAGAATGTTTAAACTACCTTCCCACGCAATGTTTCTATCAATAATAGCCAACTTTCGATGATGATTACCAATACACAGTAGTACTTGAATTCCAACTGCTTCCATCTTCTGAATTTCAACTTCCGATTGTTGAGCATAAACGAAGGTATGTTCTGCTGGATTTCTGGTCATAACATAAACTTTAACTTTTTTGTTAATTAAATCTAAAAGAATTGGCCAAAGTGTAGTCATTCGCTCAGTAGTGATAAAAGGGCTTTCAATGATAACTTCGCTTTTACTATTCTCCAAATCAGCTGTAAATGCAGGGTAGAATGATTTTTCATCAAACAGAGAAGATAGCTTATTCATTGTCCTTACCTCCTAAGGCCTGGTAAGTTTGCATGAATTTGCTAAAATAGCTCAGATGGTGTTCCAACTTTAATGCACCAGTCCCGCCAATTATGCCAATACCATTAACTTTAGTTTTTATAATTGCTGGACTGATTGTCTTAGGTGTTTTCTTTGTGCAAAACAAACATGCAAAAAAGTTTTCCTGGATATTTTTGTTTTTTGCTTTGTTGCTAATTTTGACAACACTAGTTTTTTGGTTACTTTTTTCTCTACAAAATTAGAAAATTCCTAGCAATAAATAAACTAAGATAATTTCTAGACAATAAATGAGATTAATTTTAATCTTACTTTTCTACCCACTTTCCACTATCATTTTTCTTATATTTCTTTTTAACCGCTGACCAAGCAACACGAGCACATCGCGCTTCATCTTCACCATATTCATCCATCGCGCTATTGTATGCTTCCTTATAAATTTCCTGAGCGTGGTGAGGTAAATTGTCTTTGACGGAATCAGGTAGATCGTTTACTGAGCTATATGGCATATGTTTCCTTTCTTGAGCTTAAAAGACCCACGTCCATAACAAATAGAGGATGAGCAGAGCTACAATAGTGCCAGCAATTCCGCGAGGAATAGGGACAAAAGAAAAGACAATATTTGCTAACAGCAGAAAAATAAATAGTCCTAAAATAAGTTCTAGTATTCCCATGTTTCTCCTTTCTTATTACTTATCAGTGTAGACACAGTATTTGGGAAAAAATTGAAGAACAGGTAAAGATCTTGTCAGAAAGAAATTTTTTCATTAAACTCAACATACCCAAATCACGATGAAAATTGCTATTTTAACCGATATTCATTTAGGGAAAGATTTAACCAATCCTGCTATTAATGAGGAATCGACTCGAGTTGCCTCTTCGTTAGTATTTTCTCGTTTACCAGCTTTACTAGATCATATTTCGAGTTGGCATCAGCCAGAACTGTGGATTAACTTAGGTGACGTGATTCGAAGTGAAACTGTTGAAATAGATAAAAAGAATTATCAACAGGGTTTGGAAATTCTCCAACAAAGCTGTCAGCCGATTATTCATTTATTAGGTAATCATGAAATTCGGCAGCTGACTAACCAAGATATTCTGGATATCTGGAAAGATCTCTCTATCGAGCAATCAGAATATGGCTCACAAGTATTTCAAGGAGTGAGATTTATTTGGTTAGGGTTAGAAACTAGGATGGTAGAAGGAAACAAAAGGACTTTTTTACCTCAGAATCAGCTACAATGGTTAGCTACTGAACTTGAACACAGTATCCAACCTGCGGTTTTATTGAGTCATTACGCTTTTAACCATCAAAACTTTACTGGGAATTATTATTTTGAAACTTTAGGAAAAAATTTTGCTTGTTATGAAAATCAGCAAGAAGTGCAAGAAATTATAAGAGAGTTTCAATCTAAAATTCTGTTAACCGTCAATGGTCATGTTCATTGGATACAAGTAAATGTAGGATCACAGCCACCTCAATTTACCCTACCATCCATGACTGAAAATATTGCGGCTCCTGGAGAAAAAGTTTTTCCTGCAATCTACTCAATTCTCGAGATAAATGAAGGTCATTTTTCGCTGAAATCTTATTCCGATAGGTTTTGTTTGTGGAGTGTGGAGGGATGAGCTTATTTTTTTACTATACAATCTATCTCTATTAAGATGTCAGATTTTTCGTCACAAATTCGCCAAGTCTATGATCAAGCAGCCCAAGTTTATGGGCAGGATCGTCAGCATCTGCGAACTGCCAAGTACGTAACGAAATTTCTGCAACTGTTGAAACCACGATCAACGATACTGGATCTAGGATGTGGAGCGGGAGTGCCAGTGGACGATCTGTTACTCAAAAAAGGACATCTCGTTTTAGGTTTGGATATTTCTCCAGAACAGATTCGACGCGCTCGACGTTTCAGTCCTCAGGCCGAATATCAAGTCAGAGATATTTCCACTTTAAAGAGAAACGAATATCAAATGGATGGAGTAGTTTGTCTCTATACCTTATTTCATTTACCCCGGAAAATTCATGGAGAATGGTTAAAGGTCATTGCTAGTTATTTACCTCCGGGAGGGCCACTGTTAATTTCCTGTGGTGAAAAGAATTTTGAAGGTTGGCATGATTTTTATGGTTTTAAAATGTGGTCCAGTCAATTTGCACCACCTATAAATCGACAGTTACTTGCCGAAGCAGGATTTTCCATTCATCTAGATGAGATGGATACGAGTGGGCGTGAGACACATCAAATAGTATTAGCTACAAAAAAATAATCTTGTTATAATCTTCACATGCCTAAAAAACAGACTTCATCTTCTCAAGATAATCAAAATCTTTTACAAGCAGTAGAAAAAACCAATCGATTGTTAGCGAAACAAAACTCTTTCAAACGAAACTTTGCGTTATCCATTGTTCAAGGTATGGGTTCAGCCTTAGGGGCCACTTTAGTGGCGGGGATTGTGATTGCTATTATTTATCAGTTGCTCGTTTCTCTTAATGCTTTACCTTTTTTCCAGGATTTATTACCCAGTTCAGCCGCTGACCAGTTCTTACAATACACGGGTGGAGCATCTCCATCTTCTCAAGAAAACTAACTTTTCACATCTAATTCTCACCTTTTTTTTACAGATCTTTGACATGAGTAATTCATAGTATGTTAGTAATTGAAGAGAAAGGATGACATGCCTGATCAAGTTCAAATTGTCGATCAGCCTACACCTCAAAGTGTGGACAAGGTGAATGAAACCTTATTTACTTTTTCTACTGTTTTCCCTTTTGATTTTTTTCCTGATGACGTGGTCCTAGATCGATTTAAAATCAATATAGTCAAGAGAGACTTCTTTTTTACGGAAAGAATTGTGACGATTCCCCTGAGTGATATGTTAAGCGTTAAAGTCAATAAAGGCCCTTTTTTTTCTCAGGTGGTCATAGGTGATATGTCTACATCGACAAACAAAGTGAAATTAACGTTTGTAAGGAATCAAGATGCTGAAAAGTTCCGCGAAATTGTTCAAGGAATTGTCGTGGGGATTCGTCAAGGTGTTAATTTAATGGAAATGACCAAGCAGCAGTTAATAGCATCGGCAGAAGATTGGGGGACTATTTAGATTTTGCAGCAGAGGTGCTGGGCTTATCTTTTTCTGGCACCGTATCATAAACACGGTTGACCAATTTAATGATAAAAAACATGGCTACCCCAATTAATACTAGTGTTAATACGTTGTTAAAAAATCGTCCATAGTTGATAGTGACCGCTCCTGCAGTTTCGGCTGCTTCCAGACTGGCATAAGGTCCAGGTGTAGTGGGCCCTTCTTTAAGTAAAATAAAGAAATTAGAAAAATCAGTATTGCCCAGCAGCCAGCCAATGGGTGGCATCAAAATATCATCCACCAACGATTTAGCGACAGTGCTAAAAGCAGCTCCCACTGTAAAACCAATGGCTAAGTCAACTAAATTTCCGCGAACAATGAATTTTCTAAATTCTTCAAACATAGCTCTATCTTAAGGGAAGTATCGTTTTTTAAAAAGTAGTAAACACTACATTCGAAAATTCAAACCTCAAAAACCAAAAATCAAACCTGACTGCGTAGGCAGGCAAATCTCAGAATTCAAAAAAACAAGTTTCAAAATCAAAAAACATGTCTCCAGAGATACCTCCGAATAGAGTTCAGTATGTTTAATAATGTAACTGGTTCCTGAGTTTTGAAGTTTGTTTGCAATTTGAATTTTGAACTTTGGTTTTTTAAGTTAGTTTCTATTTGCTAAAATACCCATATGAGACTGTCACGAGATTTTTTTCTTCAGCCAACTTTGACAGTGGCAGAACAATTGTTGGGAAAACACTTGGTATTTACTTCTGTTGTTGGTACTTTAATTGGTGAAATTAACGAGACTGAGGCCTATACCGAAGATGATCCCGCTTCTCATTCTTTTAAAGGTTTAACTCAACGTAATGCTAGTATGTATCGCTTAGGTGGAGTAAGTTATATCTATCAAATTTATGGTGTGTATTTTTGTTTTAATGTGGTGACTCAAACTGAAGGAGTGGGTGAGGCTGTGCTGATTCGAGGAGTGACGCCGATAGCGGGAATTGATCAGATGATGCAAAATCGTCATGTTAAAAATGTATTCCAGAAAACAGATAACTTAACCAATGGTCCTGGGAAACTGTGTCAAGCTTTTGGACTCACCAAGGTTTGGGATGGCATAGATATGGTGGAATCAACTTCTTTGTATATTGAAGATACTGGTAAAAAATACTCACAGGTTGAGTTAACTCCTCGTATTGGCATTACTCAAGCTACTGATCGGTTGTGGCGGTTTAAGGTCTAGCTGTGGCCCCGTGGTCAACCATAATTTTTTCTACTTCTAATGTATTTTTCTCATCGGTTTCGGCTAATAATAAAATTAACTTTATTGTCACCTTTTATAGATATAGTTTAAGAATGATCAAATTTCAAATTTCAGATCCCAAACAAAAATCAAAAGACAAAACCCAGGAAAGCTATTTTCATAATTTAGAAAAAAGAACCTTTGAGTTTGCGAAAAATGTTCGTGACTTTTTGCACTTGATACCTAGAAGTAACGCCAATTTTCAATATTCCAACCAACTTTTGCGGTCATCAGGTTCTGTTGGTGCAAATTATATTGAAGCGAATGAAGCACTCAGCAAAAAGACTTTAAACACAGAATTAAAATTTGTGTCAAGGAAGTTAAAGAGTCACGGTACTGGTTGCTTTTACTTGAAATTAATGGAGACAGGCAGGATCATCAGCGTATAAAATTAGTTCAAGAATCGACCGAGTTATTGAAGATATTGAGTTCGATTCACAGCCATGCCTAAGAGTAATGGATTTTGACACCTGAAATTTGAGAGTTGTTTGATTTTTGATTTTTGAAGTTTGAATTTTAAAATTAGGTCAAATAAGAAACCCGTAATAGTAGCTACTCTTCGACGGTGTAACCGAGTTGAGATATGGTGTTGATGATAGTTTGGGGCGAAACTTGATGGGGATCATATTCCACCTTTGAAGTAGCTTTGGCATAGGAAGTTTGGGCAGAAATAACTCCAGGCAAATCTTCAAGCTCATTATCAATGGTGAGACTACAGCTGGTGCAGTGAAGGCCTGAGACCTTGAGTTGTAGTGATTGACTCGTAGGTGCTTTTGGTTTGTTTTTTAAAAAAGTGAAAAGACTCATGGTTTATGTCTCCGTTTGTTTTCTTGAAAAATACTTCATCTGTACTTCAGTCGTAAATCTCGCCGATAAATTTAGATTATTTTTCAAACATGACAACAGATCGGCTCAGACTTCTTCAGTCCATCTGAAGTATTTTTCAATAATTTATTAAGATTATTCCACTACCTCCATGATGCCAGTGTACATTCCCATCGAACAGGAAAAACTGAATTTTCCGGTTCGAGTAGGAGTAAAAGTGACGATTTGTTTATCATTGGGGGCTAGATTAGCTTTGATATTAAATTCGGGAAAGACAAAACTAGCGGCACAGGAATAAGTATCTTTGGTAATTAAAGTAAGTTCTACTGGGATTCCTTTTTTGACTGTAAATTTGTGAGGACTATAACCATTGCTGGTAATATTCATTACGACTATTTGTTGATTTCCTTTGACCGGTACCCGATTATATTGGAATCGTTCATCAGAAAAGAAATAGGTGATAGGTCTTGTGATTTTTTGCAGAGTAATGGGTGAATTGAGAACAATTAAGACACCATTGAAACTATAGACTGCCATCGCAATTAAGAGATAGGCTGCTACTTTGTTAAATCGTCGGTACCAACTTTCTGAGAGCTTGGCAGTAGCAATACCTACTGCAGCAAATAGAGGGGCTGTCCCTAAAACAAAGGTGCCCATAATCAGCATTCCTTGAATGGGATTACCACTATTAATAGCCATGACTTCCATAGCTTGAGTAACACCACAGGGAATAAAAATGGTCATTAATCCCAAAATAAAGGGGGCAAATAGGGTGCTACTTCTACTGGTATTTTTGAGTAAACGTTGAATAAATTTGGGTGGTTGAAAAGCGACAAACCGGAAAAAAGGATGGACATTGAGCAGATTCATAGCTGTGCTGAACATGAAAAAAGCGGTAAACGCTTGAAAAAACAATCTGACTCCCAGACTTAGCTCCATGACAGAACCCAACCAACCTAACAGTACTCCCAAGATCAAATGAGAAATGAGTTTAGCCACTAAAAAAAGCACTACTGGTAACCAGTCATTTCTGTCGAAAGTTTGCGCTGAAGGGGAAAGTTTTTGGGTTGATTTGCCTAATTCCTGTTTTTTTTGGTTGGCTACTATACTAGCAAGCAGGCCTCCTTGAACGGCTAAACAGGCTAGACCGCCACTAGTTAATCCAGTAAGAAAAACGACTCCAAGATTCATAGTTATTTTAGTGAAACCCGCTTAAGACGCAGGGCGTTAGCTACTACTGAGACGCTGGAAAAGGCCATGGCAGCTCCAGCTAACATTGGATTCAATAAGATTCCCCAAAGAGGGTAGAGAATTCCCATGGCCACCGGAATTAAGATGACATTATAACCAAAAGCCCACAGTAGATTCTGACGAATGTTAGTCATGGTGGCCTGAGAAAGTTTAATTGCTTGAGGTACTAAACTAATATCGCTTCTTAATAAAATAATTCCAGCTGACTCAATGGCTACATCCGTTCCATTCCCCATGGCAATACCCACATCGGCTGCGGCTAAAGCGGGAGCATCATTAATGCCATCACCCACCATGGCCACTACGCCATATTTTTTTCGAAGTTCAGCCACCGCTTGATGTTTGTCTTCTGGTAAAACTTCTGCTTTAAATTCATCTATTTTTACTTCTCTGGCAATGGCTTGAGCAGTTTGGGTCGTGTCACCCGTCATCATAATAGTATGAATATGCCTGCGGTGAAGCTGATGTAAAGTTGCTTGAGTAGCGGGTTGTAACTGATCAGCCAATCCAAAAAGAGCCTCTACCCGGTTGTTGATAGCCACATAGATGGTAGTCATTCCATCTCGTTGCCATTGGTCAGCTTTATTTTTCACTTCAGTGGTGAGAGTAGCTTTTTTGAGAGTCATTAAGGCTTTGTTTCCAATGGCTATGGTTTGGTTTTTTCCGCCAGAGGCGGTTACTCCTTTACCAGGTAAATCTTTAAAATTCCTGATAGGAATGACCGGTGCTTTTTTAGGTGAGGAGGATAGGTATTCCACCACAGCTTGGGCTAAAGGATGATGAGATTGAGTTTCGACTGCGGAAATCAGAGATGCAAACTTAGATTGGGAAAGCCAGGCTTGTTTGACCGTTGGTTTGCCTGTAGTCAAGGTGCCAGTTTTATCAAAAATAATGGCTTTAATTTTATTGGCTACTTCCAATGATTGAGCATCTTTAATCAAAATACCTAAGTTTGCGCCTCGACCTACTCCTACCATGAGTGATGTCGGAGTAGCCAAACCCAACGCACAGGGACAAGCAATAATGAGCACATTAATCATGCTCACCAAAGCATGCGGCAAGACTGGCGCAGATCCAAACCACCACCAGATTACGAAAGTTAATAATGATAAGACAATTACGGTTGGGACAAATACTGCTGCCACTTGATCGACTAAATTTTGAATAGGAGGCCGAGAACCTTGAGCTGTTTTCACTAATTTAATAATATTGGCCAACAGAGTTTCATCACCCACTTTTTGAGCGGTAATTTCCAAGACTCCGTTGGTATTCACCGTGGCTCCAATCACCGTATCTCCGGCCTTTTTAGTTACGGGAATGCTTTCTCCAGTGACCATACTTTCATCAACAGAAGATTTTCCTTTTTGAATCAGGCCATCGACTGGAATTTTTTCTCCAGGTTTGATAAGCAAGCGATCACCTACTCTGACTTCAGACAGGGGCACATCTTGCCAGCCTCGATTCTGTTTGCGATGGGCAGTAGTTGGTTGGAGTCCAATCAGTTTTTTGAGAGCAGCCGAAGTTTGAGCTTTGGCACGATTTTCTAAATATTTCCCCAGTAAGATAAAGAAAATGACGACCGCTGAAGCTTCAAAATAAAGATGTGGTTCCAACCCTACTTGGAGAAACCAATCGTGAAAAAGCACGGCTGCAGTTGAGTAGAAATACGCCACCGAAGTCCCGAGAGCCACTAAGGTATCCATATTGGCGGTTACATTTTTGAGACCGGACCACGCGCCTTGGTAAAATTGTCGACCAGCCCAAAACTGGACAGGAGTGGTTATGAGGAGTAACCACCAGGGATTTTGTAACCAACTTGGTGCAAAAGGAATCATACTGACCATAAGGAGTACACTCACCACCCCACTCAAAATGAGCTTGATCCTTAATACTTTGAGTGTTTGTTGGCGCTCTTGATCAGCCAAATCGAGTCCGTCATGGTCATGTCCTAATTGAGCTTTGTAGCCTAAGGAATTGACCGCAGCAGCAATTTGTTTGACAGGAGCGTTTTTTCCCTCAAAGGTAACAGTGGCTTGTTCATTGGCATAGTTCACTGTGGCCCCGGCAATACCTTTGGTTTTTTGCAGTTTACGTTGAATATTGACGGCACAACTGGCACAATGCATACCAGAGACGTGAAACGAGAGAGTATTATTTGGTTTGGGCATATTTTTCGGGATGAGTTACAAATTGGTGATAACAACCACTGGCACAAAAGTAATAATTCTTATTCTGATATTCAGTTTGAAAACTAGCTGTCTTGGGCGAAATTCTCATTTGACAGACGGGGTCATGGACTAAGGGTACTAATTCAGCTAGGGGTTTCATCAGTTCGGTGGGAACATGATCTGTATTTTGGTCAATGAGTATTTGTCGGATAAGATCACAGGCTTCGATAAACTGGGGGCGAATCACTTGATAGTAAATTTGCTTTCCCTTTTTTCTCGTTTTGAGAACTTTAATTTCTCTGAGTAATCGAAGGTGCTGACTGACATTTGCCTGAGGCAAGTCAAGCATTTGGTGAATGTCACTTACACACAGTTCTTGATCTCTCAATAAATTGAGAATTTCTAATCGTCGAGGATGAGCTAGGGCTTTGAGTAACTCAGCATGCTGTTCGAAGATTTGTTGATACATATTCGCAATTGTGAATATATATTGGGTGATTGTCAAGGTGGGAAAAGAGTATAACCTTGATTTAAAAGTTCACCAAACTGCTCACAGGAGACGTCCGGCACCTTCTCCGGACTCGGCAAATCACTTCCCATAGATGAACGACAATATTCTTCAGTAAGTAATGGTCAGTGCTTTGACGCTCCTTTTGATCAGTTTGGTTTCACTTTTATGACTAATTCATCGGATAAATAACCATTAATTCGAGTGAAAAAAACTACAGGTATCTTAAAACCCGGGAAAATAATCTATCTTGATTTGACTAATGGGCACTTTGAGTTGACTAAGTAGTTTTTTATAAGCTTCTACCATCGCTTCTGGTCCAGAAAGATAGTAAGTATATTCGGTGGGGTTTTTAAGTTCAGTTTTCAGAATTGAAGAGTTAAGTCGACCCAAGTAGCCGTACCAGTTTTTCGGTATGGTTGTTTCGTGTCCAAGGATGTAGATGGGCTTTAGGTTGATTTTTATTTTTACTTTTTCGAAATACTGGCGATAGGCAAGATCCTCTTTGTTGCTGGCTGCATAAAAAAGAGTGATGTCTCTTGATTGATCGGTTTCAGCTAGGTACTGAATCATACTATGAAAAGGAGTGATGCCAATTCCACCGGCGATGAAGACGAGTTTCTGATGAGGATCTGATGGCAGTACAAAGTCACCGGCTAGCTGGCCAGTGGTGATGGTATGACCTGATTGCAGGCTCATCAATTGTTGCTTGAAACTACTGGCTGGCTGATTATATTTGATGCTGAGATCAAGCGACTGGTGAGTAGGTGCTGAGGCGATAGTAAAGTAGCGACGATTCCCTCTGGAATCAAGGGGGACATTGGGGAGTGTCCATTCTAAATATTGTCCAGGTTGAAAATGAAAATCATGTGGCTTGTTAAAAGAAAATTGCCAAGTGTAGGGAGCAAGCTCTTCTTTTGTGTGGAGAGAGAGTACGAATTTAGCTTTAGAACTGACGAGAAAGGAGAAAATATTTCCGATCACTAAAGCCAGCTCAGGTGTTGAAAAAAATGGTCCAACCTGAAACCGAATTCCGGCCAGGAATCCCACCAAACCCCCATACAAGATTTGGAGTTTTTGAGTAGGTGGTGTTGTCAAAGGTTCAGTAACCATGATGGTCCCAAAGAAGAGGATGGGCCAAGAGGTGAGAATTTCCCAGAAAAAGGCAAGTGGCTGATCAATAAATGCCCAATTGGTAAGGGTAATAGCAATACTATTGACTGTCAAAAAACTGAGAAAGAGTGATAAACGACGGATTTTTTTAACAATTAAAAGTCCCAAAATAAGAGTGGGGATTGCTAAGTAAGGATTGGCTACCCACCAAGTGGCAGCGGTAAAAGGTAGTAGTCCCATTAGAACAGCACTGATTGCGGCTGGGTTGAACAGATGTTTTGCTTTGTAGGCAAAGAGATATTTTGAAGACATGGCAAAAATACTAGCTAAGACCAAACTACTTATGCCCATTAAATTAGTAGCTGGGGAAAAGAGGAAAAAAAGAATAAGAGCGGTGATGAGAAAAGATTCGTGATTGGGTGTAGCTCGATAAAGAGTGGCCAGCAGCTGATTGGCCAGGAAAGAGGTAGTGATAATCATCATGAGTGAACTCAGCAACTGAAACGGAGTGAAACTAAGTAGGCCGAAAAAACTTAAGAGGAGGCTCAGCGTGGCTAACAATCCTAAGCTGTAAACAAGAAGGCGATACATGGTGATGGAGTTGAGGAAGTGATTGATGGTTTTCATATAGGTATGGTTATAAGTGTGAACGCTTCAAATAATTGTTTATCGTCATTCTGAGCCATGGCATGTCGCCATGACATGCTTGACTCAGAATCTAGGTTTATTTAATTCACCCTAGATCCCGAATTAAATTCGGGATGACGTTAAGAAGTCGCGTCATAATGTTTTGATCACTTTGGTTGAATTTTTATGTTTTAATTTTTTATAAATAACTCTCCTGGGAAATTACTCGACTGATTAATGGAAAAATCTGAATAGAGTATCAGATACTCGAGTTTGAAATAGGGTAAAAGATCCTCTGGGTTAGTTAAAAAGAGACTGGTGGCGAGAGCATCGCTGACTTGGGCTGAGTCAGCTATCACCCAAGTAGCGAGTTTGTGGGTGGGCGAGATCAGACTGCCAGGATCAAGAATATGATGATAGTGATCCCACTGACGGCGGGAACCAGCCGAACCAGCCAGCGATTGATGTGGAGGTAAAGTAACTACCCCTATGGCTTGATCAAAGTTTTGCGGATTCTCTAAACCAATGTGTAAAGGTGTCGGTGAGGTATGAAAAATGTCGCCGCCGGCGTCAATGGTGAAATGAGTAATCTGATGATCTTGGAGGATTTGAGCTAACAAATCAACTAAGTAGCCTTTGCCGGCGGCTCCGAAATCAAGTAAAACGGGTTGAGACAGGGTTAAATATGGAGCATGCCACTCCAAAATATCTAGGCTAGGGGGAGGATTCAACGGGTGGTGTGGTTGTAACGAGTATTGAGCATCATAACCGGCGTCAACGAGGGTTTGACCAATCAGTGGAGTAAATTTACCCTGAGTGATTTGATAAAGTTGCTCATAGAGTTCAAACAACGGTCCAAAATCAGCTGGCATCTGCCATTGCCCAGCTTGCTGAGTAAATTGAGAAACGAGTGAATCAGATCGGAATCGTGAATAGTGTCGATCATAATCTTCAATGAGTTGATGAATAGTGCTGGAAAGGTTCGTTAATGGAACTGAACTTTCGTCTACAGCAAAATCAATTTGCCAGTGGGTGCCAATGGCCTCAAATGAAAAAGACTCCGTCATGATTACTTGTACTCGTTACGTTAACTTACTTTGGCTTCAGCTTTAATTTGCTCGACTGCATCATTAAAACCCTTAGGGGTCAGTGAAGAACCAGAAACCTTATCAAGTTTTAAATCCGCAATATTTTGGCCAACTACATATTCTTTGTAATTATTGGTGAAAATGCTTTGAAATTGCTGAGAAGTAGGCAGTTCAGCTTGGGGTTCAACCGTAGCATCGGTCACAACACCATTTTCTAAAGTTAAACTGACTTGAATTGTCTCTGGCCCTCCTGGAGAAGTATAATGACCAGTGGCTTCAAATTGCCCATTTTGATAATTGCTACTGCTCGTATCGGGAGAAGAAGTCATAGAGGATACTTCACTTTCGGGAGGAGCAGTCGTAGGTGAAGAAGTGGATTGAGACTGATTTTGAGCAAACATCATAATCACAATTATAGCAATTAAACCTACTCCCACGATGCTAGAGATAAGAAGGGGACGTGATGAAGCAGTGTTTTCATTTGATATATCATTTGGCATACAAATAGAGTGAATTACTGAATAATAGAGGTATCACTGTACCTGACACATACTATTTGTACAAGTATATACTTATTTGTATAATACTCACAAAAAGGTAAATAAGATGGATCAATATACTTCCTGCAATCAGATTTATGAAATTAATGGGCGCCAGTATGAGTGTCCTTTTGAGTTGACAGTAAGTGCAGTGGCCAGTAAGTGGAAGTTGAAAATTGTTAAAGTCTTATCTACTCAAGATAGTTTCAGGTATAGTGAGCTCAAACGAGCTATTAGTGGCAATATCACGCATAAAATGCTGATTCAATCTTTAAAGGAACTTGAATCAGATGGCCTTATTTTGAGAACTATGTTCTCAGAAGTTCCTCCTCGAGTTGAATATTCTTTAACTTCAGATGGAGAACGATTAACTCAAGTAATTGAAGCGATGAATATTTTTGGCAGTAAATATGTAGTATAACCACTTTCGTAAGCATAAAATAAGAAGCTCTACTTGACCGCACCCGGGAAATCCTCTTCAATAGAGGTATGCCCAATAATCCCCCACCCATCAATACAACTCCAGAGACAGTTCCGACGTCTACCACTTCCTCCAGTTCCAATCTTCCCTCCACTCCGGCCGAACATACATGTGGTAAAGACTGTGATCAATGCCTGAAGGGAGGTATGCCAGTGAAACGAGAAATGCTTTCTTTTGTAGTAATTCTTTTAGTGGGTTTAGTAACATTACTCTTTGTCCTTTTTATAAATGAAAAGCGAAAAACTATTGTTTATGCTCCTATAACTGAGGAGACGGTGATGACTACCACTTCTATGAAATATGAGATGCCCGCAATGAAAACTATCACCAGCTATATAGATTTACCAGCTGCGAGTACTCAGGGGCAACATACTTTTGATGCGGTCGTTTCCACTCGGCGAAGTCGTCGTGCTTATGCTGAGACTCCAGTTGAATTGGCTGATTTGAGCCAGATTTTATGGTCGGCCCAAGGTATTACGGATCCAGAACATGGGTATCGCACTGCCCCTTCTGCTCGGAGTGCTTATCCGTTTACTGTTTATGCAGTGGTTAGAAATGTAGCGGGAATAGATCCTGGTTTCTATGAATATTTGCCAGAAAAGAATCAGTTGGGCAGTTTGGGAATAGCAAATGCCGGAGAGTTATTAACTTCAGCCGGAGTTCAAGAAGGTGCTCAACAATCTCCAGTAGTATTATTGTTAGCAGGTGCTCCAGCCAAAATGTTGGCTAAAGCACCGGATAATGATCCAATGCCCAATTTATATTTAGAAGCAGGTCATATTGGTCAGAATATTTATTTACAAATTGAGGATTTAGGGATGTCCACTGTGGTAATGGGAGGCTTTGATTCGGCTGCAGTAGGTGAAGCCTTACAACTTGATCCTAACGAAATGGTAATCTATGTGGTTCCCCTAGGAAACAGAGCTACAGAAGAGCCTGTTGCCACTCATTAGAAATTTGGAGCTGAAGATGATTATGATAAGCAAACTTTTTTCCGCAGCTAAATTGAGTCTTGTTGTCTCGATTATTGTTTTAGGGTTAGCCAGTGGAATAACCAAAATTCAGGCGCAAAGTACAGTTTTTTCAGCAGAGGAACTATCCCAATATGATGGTAAAGATGGTCATCCCGCTTATTTTGCTTATGAGGGAAAGGTGTATGATGTTTCCGAAAGTACGTTGTGGAAAATGGGAGAGCACTTTGGAGTTCATGCTGGTGAAGATTTAACTGGCCAACTGGGAAATGCACCGCATGGGACTGAAGTTTTTGCCAGTTTTCCGGTGGTAGGTACGTATCAAAACGAGACTTCAGAGACGAATGAGGCTGTGGCGTCTGTTGCCCCAACTGCTCAAGAAACCATGCCCACTTCTGTCTCATCGAAAAAATGGTATGAAGGTCGAATTCGATTGATGAATATTTCAATTTTAGGTTGGTCGGGAATTTTGCTGGGGGTATTTTTTATTCTTACCTTCGGCACTTGCTTTGCCATGCCATGGGCTAAACTACCCCTACCTTGGAAGGGCAGCAAGCTGGGTCCGGATCCTTTAGATAGTGCCCCTAAACATATGACTTGGAGTTCGATCCATAAACACTTTGTGTGGTGGACGGTTATCTTTGGAGTGATTCATGGAGTGTTAGGATTATTGCAGATGTTTGGCTTGTATTTGTAAAATTGAATTCCTCAAAACCTTGAAGCAATGGTAAAATAGTCTCTCTGGAGGTGTCGCATAGTGGTCAATTGCACACGCCTGGAAAGCGTGACCTGGCAACGGGTTCGCAGGTTCGAATCCTGTCACCTCCGCATCCTAGGATTAGAACTACAGTGATAACCAGATTAAATTTGATATTTGCTTCAAATTGATTAGGAGAATTAGCGATTAGCCTCTCTTATTTGGGCAGAAACGAAATGTTTCTGCCCAACAAACAGAAGCTACAGAGTTATTTCCCACTACCAAGCTGCTTTTTTTGCTTAATAGTGATTCTCTTTGGCTTGCTTGCCTCAGATTTCATGAATGTAATCTTCATCACTCCATGCTCATAAGTTGCTTCTGGTTCTTTGTTTAAATCAACTTCTCCAGGAACAGCAACTCTGTATGAAAAAGTATTTGCGGCTTTTCGATAATACTTCTTTTTCTTATCATTTTCTTCTTCTTGCTGTTCTCCTTTTATCCAAACATAACCATCTTGATAAGTAACTTCAATGTTATCTGGATTAATTCCTGGGAGAGCAGCTTCTACATATACTTTTTGCTCATCCTCAGAAATTGATAAACCTGTTTGGGTAGATGGAGCAGTAAACCAATCATCATCATTATCCCAGATTGAAGGCATCATAGATGGGAATGAAAGTAATCTTCTTGGAACTAAATCGAGTGACATACTCTTCTCCTTTCTTTTAATTAATACTGACTAATTATCAAAAGGTGAAACTGATGTACCACAATACAAGATGTCTTATTTAGGACCACTTAGCTGGTCAAAGCGTATTGTACATCCTTTGCACCTCATTAGCAATAATGTTATCAGACTGCTAATTTGTTGTCAATATTTTTGTTACATAAAAACAAGACACTCCTTTTTTATAGTGTCCGATTTGTCCCATTTTAGATATAATCACCTCTAGTTGAGCATTTAGTTATAGGGACACTGGGGTTCCAGACCCACATGCTCCGCCTTCGTACCAGAATTTGCGCTTTTTAGGCTTATTCAGCCATATCGCAAATCTGGTTACTACGGCGGACAAAGTCCGCTAAGGAAAGAGCGAAAGCGGACTAAGATTTTATATTAGATTAGAGTTACAGCTGATTTAGAGAAACTATTTCATATATTTAGATGTTTTCCCTCCAACCCATCCACCTCTGGCAGTACCTTTCATTTGAATCTCATATTTTGCCTCAAGGCATGAAACAGCTTTTCTATTTGTCGTGGGAAGATGGATTATGGGATGTACTCCACTATAAAAACGTTCCCACAAATAGTATCATCTTAGTTCCCGAGTTTTACTGTGGTGATGTGGAACAAAATATAAGAGATCATGGGTATCGAGTAGAACACTATCTTACGTCAAAAAACTTGGAAACGACTTCTCACCAACTTCGACAAGCAATTGACCACTACCATCCCCAAGTGATTGTGGTTTTTCATGCGGTAGGCATAACCAATCACTTATTAACCACTGAGACCGATTGGTTAAAAAAAATGTCAGCAGATGTGATCTTAATTGAGGATAGTGTCCATCGAATTGTTGATCCAAATCAAGTGAAATTACTGAAACCAAACCATTTTATAATGGACAGTTTACGCAAGGTAGTCCCTCTTCAAGGTAGCCGACTGATTGGCAGAACCGAAGATTTGTCTTTTCAAGAACCACTCTGGAGTCAATCTTTTTTTTATTCTTTACAAATTGTCTTGAAATGGGGGTTGATGGTTTTTTGCTGGAATGGTTGCCATTTATTTGCTGGGACGAAAGTTGCCAGCTGGTTCGCCAGTCTAGCTGAAAAAGTAATGTGGTGGGGATACGATCAGATCGGAGATCTTCTACTTCCTGCTCGGGGGTGGAAGATTTTTGAAAAATTATCTTCCCGGATTGATACATCACGAATTGAAGAAGTCAAAAAACAACAGGTGAAGCATTACTTGAAGTGTTTCAAACAAACAGATGAAGTACAGCTCATTAAATTTCCGATGAAAGAGGCTGGAAAGTTACGGGGTGTCCCAGTTAAGTTAGATAGGTCGATAGCTGAGCAATGGTTAACTCAAGTCCGTCGGCAGGGGTTGAAATTGCGGTTTGAACTCAATGACTCGATCTGGAGTCAAAAACAAAAAGTGGTTTACTTGCCACTGGGACCATATTTAACAGACCAGCAGATTTTTCAAATTTGTCAGCTCATAAATCAAGTCACTAAAAGTGAGAATTCAGCTTGCACTCTTACATGAATCCGATATGATAAAGCCCATGAAAAAAATCTGGCTTTCCCTGCTAGTAGCTATGAGTGCTTTTACTTTAAGCGGCTGTAGTTTCTCTCCAGCCCAGGCGCCGACGGTAGAGCAAGAACAGAACTCTCGCCAAACACTTGAAGTGTCTCCTGAAGAATCAACTGATTCTGGTCATGTTTTTGAACAAAGCTCAACCCAACACCAGCTTTTACTGACCGCCACCGCTGATGGTCAAACGGCCTTTGAACTCTTGCAAAGTGAGGCTGAAGTTGAGTATAAAGAATATGACTTTGGGATTTTTATTGAATCCATCAATGGCACTAAAGCTGATGATCAACATTATTGGGCAGTTTATGTGAATGGGGAGTATGCCCAAACTGGCACTGATCAAATTCAATTACATCAAGGTGACCAAGTCTTATTTACCTATGAACAACTTTAAAAGGATTTCTCAAAAAACTATTACAGCAGTGGGGATATTTATTTCTCGATTAGGAATATTCCCTCCCAACTTTAGTCCCCTAGGTAGTTTTGGTTTCTTTGGACAAAATATCTGGCTTTATGCAGTTCTCATTGTAGGTTTTGATTATTTTGTGGGTGGATTTTATGTAGGAGCTATTTTTACTTACTTGGGATTTTTGATGTATCCTCTTTTAGGAAAAATTGCAGGCAACCATTTGAAAAGGCAAATAGTCTTGCTCCCCTTAGCTTCACTCAGCTTTTATCTACTGTCTAATTTTGGGTCCTTCTGGTTTTTCTATCCTCATAGCTGGTCTGGTCTGATGACTTGCTACTTGGTAGCAGTGCCATTCTATAACCGAACTTTGATGAGTGATCTAGTTTTTGGTTGGGGATATCTGGTAGTGAAAGCTATTCGAATGAATCAGCTTAGAGTGCCAAAATTTGGTCTGCTAGGCTTGGCCAAAGACTAAGTTTTGTTTCTGCCAAATCACCTTGTGAAATTGTTTCAGCCACACTGTCAGTTTGACCTTTACGGGCGATGACCGTTAAGTGTGGGGCTACTGAATGTTGACCTCTAATTTCTTCTAAAAAGTAATACTCATAGCGATGGGCTACGGTAAAAATTTCTTTACCAGTGTGAAGAGCATAATTGGAAGTCATAAACAGTTGGCGGTCTGTTTTGCCTTGCATCAGTCGTAACCAGTCTTCACCTACTAGATAATGATTGCATAATTTCATATTAGCTCCGGGAAAACCATTGAGACTCGGTATTTCCCAGATGTCGTCATTGACCAGAACTGGTTGTTGAAAGTGAACAAACGCCTGATGGGCTTTGTCTTTGACAATTTCTTGACTATCAAAAGTTTGTTTTTCTTCAAATTCAAAAGCTTTTTGACTGAGTTTAATCTGAAATTTTTTTAAATTGAGTTGAGCTTTGTTAAATTTGTCGGTATTAGTTGTGACATAGAGAAGTTGGTGCATATTGGTGATTATACACGAAGAAAGTTTGTTATACTCAACTTATGAATACCTACTGTACCTTTTACATTGTTCGACATGGAGAGACGGAATGGAACGTAGCTGGCAAGTTGCAAGGTCATCATGATTCGCCGTTGACTGAGGCAGGTATCCGCCAAGCGATGGAGCGGTCCCAAACCTTTCAAGATCTACACTTTGCTGATGCTTTCTCTTCTGACATTTTTCGAGCTCAACGAACGGCTGAAATTATTACAGCGGATCATCAATTAGTTATTAAAACCAGTCAACTTCTTCGAGAAAGAAGACTTGGTAAGTATGAAGGTTGGGAATATCAACAATTTCAGGATGAGTTGCGAGAGACCCTAGAAAAACGAGAAGCATTGTCGGAAGAAGAACAGTTTGCCCACCATTTAGCTCCGGAAATTGAAAGCGATGCTGAGATTGCAGAGCGAATGATTCAATTCTTACGAGAAACAGCAGTGGCTTATCCAGGGAAAAAAGTATTGGTCGTGAGCCATGGGGGAATTATCAAAGCCACTCTTCAAAAAATCGGGGCATTAGGCAATAGTCACCCGAGTGCCGCCCGAATTCAGAATTTAGGTTATGCTGTGATTGACTCAGATGGAGTAGATTTTTTTGTCAAAGAGTTGAATGGAATTAGCTAAAATAAATCTATGAAAAAACAATTAAATCAAGTTTTAAAATTTCATCAACGATTCCATTCTCATTGGCAAGATGAACCTTCAAGTTTGATTCCTGAAGAAGTAAAACAGTTGCGAATTCGTCTGATCAATGAAGAAACCGCAGAATTGGTGGAGGCAATTGGACAGGGGAGTCTCAAAGAGATTGCTAAAGAAATGGCTGATGTCTTGTATGTCGTGTTGGGGACAGTAGTGGCGTTTGGTTTACAAAATCAAATGGGTGCTATTTTTGATGAAGTTCACCAGAGTAATATGGCGAAGATGGATGGAAAAGGGAAATTTGAGATGAGTGGGCCACAGGGAAAAGTACTGAAGGGGAAAAATTATCAAAAGCCAAAACTAGAGGTATTAGATGGCTTTGAGTGATGAAATTTTCATAAAATTTGATCACTTTGGTTTCACTTTTGATTTGTTTGGCTTCTGGCTTTAAACCTTTATTTCTTTTGTTTCACTTATTTCTCACAACTTTATGTTGTTTTGAGATCCTGAAATAAATTCAGGATGACTAGTATTCATATTTTTTATTGAATTTCTAGCTTTTTTCTACCGGCTCCGCTTTGACCACAAACCGAAGTGAATCTAAAAAGCCGGTGCAAGTATAGAGGGTTAATTCTTCATGATTGGTTGGTAATACTACTTCCACCTCTTCTGGTTTGACTGTTTTGGTTTGAGTTACCTGGTAGGTAAATTGGTGATTGTCTTGAGTGGTGAGGGTAATTTCATCTCCAGTCTGTACCCACAGTAAAGGTCCAAACATATTTTGTTTGTTATGGGCGTAAATCACGATATTACCGGATTCTAAGGGTCGAGCCGATGTATTAAGATGGGTCGCCATCGTATCTGAAGTTTCCCAGATGCCATCTTTGATTTGGGCTGGAATGACGGTAAGATCAATCCCTAGGCGCTGAATTTGAACTTCGGTGGGTTCTGGGCCCCGGAGTTGAGAGTCAACCACCACACTGGGAGCAACTTTAAAGGAGAGCATTGTTTGGTGATAGAGGAGATAGAGCCCGGTAGCAAATAAGAGTTGTCCTACCAAACAGACGAGTAAAAATGAAGTAATGACTCCATATTTTTTGTGGAAAATTTGCCACTGTTTTTGTCTCTGTTTACTTTCTCGCTTAAGATTACGTTGAGTCAGTTTAACTGATCGTTTTGAGTGTCTAACGATCTGGCGATAGTGTCGTCGAATCAGTTTTTGATAGTTAGTTTGTTTGATTTTTTCAAAGCGAGGAATCCAAGTTTGTTTAGAAGCTTCTACTTCTCGCCAAAATTTACGACTTCGTTTACGGTAGTCTTTTTTGAGTGACTTTAACCAAGGAAGCCCTGGTGTCTGTTTAACACAAGGGCTTCTCTTTTTATTTTTAGTAGTTCGTCTTGATTTAGTTTTGACGGTAGGCATAGACAGCATAAACAGTGACTGCAGCGCCAGCCAATAGACTGAACAAGGCGATTTGTTGAGCGGCATTACCGGTGTTGGCTAAAGTGGTGATTCCCAAAACTTGACCTTGAGAGTTGTTGTCAGCTGAACAATTTTCAGGAGCAGTTATCGTCAAAATTTGAGTAGGGTAATCCTGAGCATCGGCAGTTAAAGTGCCACTGTTACGGTGGTAGCTGACTTTAGCGCGACCATTTTCATTGGTAGTGGCTTCTTTTCTTTCACCATTGAAGTTGAAGACAACTTTAATATCCCCTTTGCCTTGGCCATCCCATTTAAGATCCATCACAGCTTCAAAGTCAGAGTTTTCACAATTAAGATGATCGGTAGCTAAACTGGAACGATGACCGGATTTGTCCATCATCAGGTGTGGGACTAGATTCTGGGATAGAAGTAGGTTCAGGTGATGGTTCCTGAGTTGGTTCAACTGAAGGAGTAGGAGTTGGCTGTGTTTGACACTCTTCGCCGTTATAGCAGAAACGAGTTTCACATGATTCGACTTTGACGCATTTGCTTTCATCACCAGATTTTTCACTCCAACCTTGAGGACAAGATTTGAATACTATTACTTTATTAATATACTCAGGTCCTTGACCCCATTTTTTCTTACACTTTCCTTTACTAGGTCCATGATTGACTTCTTCGTATCTTTGAGGACAATACGAAAATGAATCACGATTTATTTCATAAGTTCTTGTTCCTTCTCTAGATCCACAGATTTGTTTTGACTCACATCGTGGTTGATGGTCAAAGTTGGCACTGGCAGAATGAATGCCGAGACCTAAGCCACCAACAACCATACTTAAACACAGGGCAGTTTTAATAATAGGAGAAGAAAGCTTCATAGATTTTCTTTCTGAGAGGCAGGACTAACTTAATGATCGCTATTAAATCGAAGTATATCAAACTCTTCCCAAATGCAAATATGTAGTTTATATGTAGAAACATCACCTATGTCATTCCCGCGAACGCGGGAATCTGGGATATAGCGGGTGCTTTTCCAGATCCCCGTTTACACGGGGATGACAAACCAGTTAATGCTCATAAAAGTTGTGAGCTAACCCAAATAAAAAAACTCCCTCGTGCTCGATAAAAATTTTTTCGAACACAAGGGAGTGAGGAAGCTTTAGACTGACAGTTTATTTGTCAGACTTCATTAAAGCTACCACTGCCACATATAAAGCAGATAGACCGACTAAAGAATAGACGATCCGAGACAGGGCAGACATGTCTCCAAAAAGCATAGCCACTAAGTCAAAGTCAAGTAGTCCCACTAAACCCCAGTTGAGACCGCCTACGACTAATAGGACCATAGCGATGGTGTAGACCATCTTCATAGTTGACTCCTTTCTCCGCTACTGTGCGGATTATCTGCTATATTTATCATAAATAATTTTTGAGGCTAAGTCATCTGTCAAAAATGAGTTATTGGGTTTATTTAGTACTCAGTGGATGTGTAAGGGAAAAATCCAATTTTAAGGATCCCGGACTCGCGTCTGACGCGATCCGGGATGACGAATTGAGTGAGGTTAGACAATGTATGCTTTATTAAAGTGATCCATTTGAAGTTAATTTTTTTGATAGAATCATCTTATGTCTAAAATTTTCAAATCGTGGATAGGGTTATTGGTTGTCGGAGCTTTGTTCCGAATTATCTTTCCCGGAAATGTCCCATTTGGATTTGATCAAGTTCAAATTTTAGAAAAAGCTCAAGAAATCTCTCAAGGTGATTTTACGCTGATTGGGCCTCGAACTGGTCCGGCTAATATGTTTACCGGCCCTCTCATCTATTATCTGACTGTCCCCGTCTTTGTGATTATGGGAAGTTGGTCAGTGGTTATTGTTCCCTTATTACTAGCGGCTATAACTGGAGGCATACTCTACTGGCTATGGAGTCATTATCGAACTCAATCAGAAGCCTTGTTAGCCTTAGGTATCTGGGCTTTCTCACCTTTTATTGTCAGTCTTGATCGAGTATTTTGGAATCCTGATCTGACTTTGTTGGCCAGTTTGTGTTTATTTTTGCCTTTAATCAAACTTCCTCAAAAATTTGATCAGATTGATTGGCTTGTCCTCGCCTGTGGATCTTTTTTGGCGTATCAGGCTCATTTTTCAGGATTGATTGCGGTAGGTTTAACGGGACTGTGGTTATTGTGGCAGCGGCAAGGAAAAGCATTTTTAGCAGTGGTTGGGGGAACAGTACTGAGTTTATTGCCTACTTTGCTGTTTGATTTGAAAAATAACTGGCTCAATACTCGTGGATTATTAGAACTCATTTCAGGCAAAGGTAACTTTCAAGCTGGCAAGTGGCTGTGGGATCTAGGTCATAATGCCTATATTGTGGCAGAAACTTTAGGTAAATTAATTTTTTACCATAATAGTGCCACGTTGTTAGTCGTCACCGGATTTCTGTTACTGATTTTAGGGTGGAAGTGGAGACAAAAATTCAGTAATTTTACAGTCATTGTCTTTTGGTTAGTCTCAGTCATTTTGATTTACTCGTTTTATAAAGATACTAAGCCGGAATATTATTTCTTGATCACTTTACCAGCATTGTTAGTTATATTAATCAACTTACTGCAACAGTTAAATAAACAAACGCAAAAGTTACTGATCGGGTTTTTTATAGGAGTTTCGACGGTGACTAATCTGCAACTTATTAGTCACCAACCCGGTTTGACTTTAGGCAGTTTACACAAAATTCATCAGCACTTACAAGAAAGCCAAGTCAAAGCAATCGTGGCCGATGTCCCGTATGGTTCGGATGATGGTCTCAACTATGTACTGCAAGATATTCCTCTACAAGAAACGGGGACTACTTACCATGTGATCTTTCCCAATGATTTTACCTTTCCTGGAATTTTGGATGTAAATGGAGTGGGATTATGGGCAGACAGCAGAAGCCAACTCAAAAATAATTTAACAGATCACGATTTTATTCTCTCTACTGCTCCAGAATATCGACTCTATCGGAATGATTATCCGGGAACCTCAACAGCGGATGTGATTCAATATCAGTTATTTCAAGACAAAACTCCCCTCGGACTTGTTAGAATCGCTCCAGAAAGTCAGTATCAAGCACTCCCTTTAGCTCGGGATATCCCCATGGCAGAAACAAAGGGAGGGTGGGTTCAATTGGAAGCCCAAGAATGGGTGCGATGTTTTGATCGATACTGTAGCCAACTTGTCTTGGACCAACCTGATTTTAAAATAGAAGTACTAGATTTGGATATTAGATAAAATGAAAAAGTTACTCTTTATTCTCTGTTTAAGTGCTTCGTTGTTTATGACTGGTTCTCAAACAGTTTGGGCGCAAACTGATCAGGCTGAAAGTTTGGAAGGGAAAGTAGTTGCCATTGAAAATGAAGGCACCGTTGAGTCCAATGGCGAAAAATATTTATATCAATATTTACAAGTTGAAATTACTAAAGGTTCTTTGACTGGTCAAACCATTGAAGTTAAAAATGGTTCAGATAATGCAGCAGCGGTGATGGCGCAAGTGGAAACCTATCAAGTGGGTGACAAAATTCGAATTTCCCACAATCAAGATTTTGAGGGAAATGATGTGTTTGAAGTCTCAGGTCATATTAAACGCGACAGCTTGTTATTGTTAGGTCTACTGTTTGTGGGGAGTGTTGTTGTAGTGGGACGAATGTGGGGAGTACTCTCGATTGTGAGTATGGGCTTTTCGTTTTGGGTGATTTTTCAGTTTATTCTGCCCCAAATTATGAATGGGAATCATCCCGTCTTGGTAGTTATTTTAGCATCGGTAGTGATTGTGCCAGTTACTTTTTATATTTCGCATGGCTTTAACAAAAAAACTCACTTAGCCGTTATCTCCACCTTTATCGCCCTCATTATTACGGGTACTTTAGCTACTTGGTTTGTCAATTTGACTCATTTAACGGGTTTTGCTTCAGATGAAGCGGGTTTCTTGCAAGTTCAACGACAAGGTACGATTAATATTCGAAGTTTAATGTTAGCTGGGATTATTATTGGGACGTTGGGAATTTTAGATGATGTCACCGTGGGGCAAGTTTCTACCGTTCGCCAGCTTAAAAAAGCCAATCCGAAAATGAAGATTAAAGAGCTGTATCAACATGGCATGACTGTAGGTCAGGACCATATTTCCTCGATGGTCAATACCTTAGTTTTAGTGTATGCCGGATCATCCCTGCCTTTATTACTTCTCTTTATGGATGGCTCTCGTTCCTTTACCGAAGCCATGGACTATGAATTAATTGCCGAAGAAATTGTCCGGACGTTGGTGGGCAGTATTGGCTTAGTTTTGATTGCTCCGATTGCAACGTATTTAGCGGCTGTGGCTTATGCCAGTGAACAGATTCCCCTAGATGAACCCGATGATCCGCATGATCACCACCATCATTAAAGATTTAGCGTAATCCTAAATATTTCCCATCTCCTAAAAAACCTGTTACTTCGGGACGGATAGTAGGCTGTTTGAGCATACTAGCAGATTTGAGGGTAAACAAACCATATTTATTGGAGATTTTATCGATTGCTTGATACAAAGAGTGTTGTCGATGGTAGTCAGTAAAAAGGGAAATCGGAACTTGATCTTCAGGTTGAAGTAAACTTAATCGAACCCCAAATTTAATCACCGAAAACGTCCGGTGCCAATTCCGATAGAGACGATGATAAATGACCTCAAAGATTTCTTGCGTATGATTGGTGGCGGTTGGGAGAGTGAGGTGATCTCCCCAAAAATTTTTAGCAGCGGAGTTCCAGCCATTCAGATGAGAATCTGAACTGACGAGAAACAGAGAGATATGGCGGCCGGCTAATTTCATTTTGCGAGCTTTATAGGCAATTTCTTCAGTTAAATTGTAAAGTACTGCCTGAATTTCCGCTTCATCATTGGTCGGGTGATAACCAGTAATAGATCGACCGACACTTTTCATATGATCCAGGGGTTTATCGATTAAAGTCAAATTATATGATTCCTGCCCATAGGCGATGCGGAGGAGTTCTTTTGACCAAAAGGGACCAAAAGTAGGAAGTAACTCTGCTTCACTAAAAAAGCGAATTTGGTAAGGAACGGTAATTCCTAGTCGGTGGAGTTTTTTGCCTAACCGATGTCCAATCCCACAGACATCTTTAAAAGAAACAGAAGAGAGAATGATATCTTTATTTGACTCATCAATAAGTTGATAACTATCTGGGGGAGAAATTTCAGAAGCAATTTTGGCCAGTAAGCGATTGTGGCTAATGCCAACATTACAGGTGACCCATTCTCCCAGGTCTTGTTTAATGAGCTGCTGGATATGGCGTGCGAGCTGGTGGAGATTGGGATAGAGATGTTTGCGACAAGCAGTTACGTCTAAAAAAGCCTCATCAAGCGAATAAATATAGACATCAGGTGAAATTTGGCGAAAGATTTTTTGAAGACGGTAAGTAGCATCTAAGTACCGGTCAAAAGCCGCTGGGACAGTTAAAATCTGAGGGCAGAGTTGTTTGGCCTCGTTCAATCGAAAACCGGTTTTAACTCCAAAGGTTTTGGCCTCTTTACTAGTGGCAATTAAACAAGTTCGCCCCACATCTTTAATCACTCCCAGAGGTTTGCCTCTTAAGAAGGGATTTTCCTGTTGAAGCAGTGTGGCAAAATAAGAGTTGATATCAACGTGCAAAATAGTTGGTTGCATAATTTACTCCATCCAAATTTCTTCAAGTAACCAGTCTTCAGTTTCGCGGTTAAATTCAAGTCGATAGAGATTGTGCTCGGCCATCACACTGTAGAGACGTTTGCGGACCTCACCGTCTTTGATATTGGATTGAAGTGTGGTTTCACTGATTGGAAAAACTCGATTTTTCCATTTAAATTTTTTGGGAAGAAAAGTATGATGAGCGTAAATACCGATGACTTCGATGGGTTCGTGTATTGTTTGGTACATACCCATATTAAAACCGAAACTAGAGTTTCTGTAAATCGGTCATACTAGATCAATCACTCGTCTTTTACGGACTTCTTACCTGTTTCTCGTCATCCCCGTGTATGCGGGGATCTATAAAATAGGTAACCGTGTTAAAGATTCCGGATAACTTCACTTCGATCAGTTTCCGGAATGACGTTAAAAATTAATTTTGCTAGGATGACCTCAAAGAAAGGAACCTATGTCGCTTTACTTTGTAAATGACTCAGTTAAACAAGTCAAACCAGTCCAATCTCCGCAGCAACAAGGGGAAGAATCTGCCAGTGGGAGTATGCCTGATCCAGAAGAGAATGAGGTGGATGAGTTAGATCAGCCGTTTGATGAAAATGAAATTGCCACTGAAGATGAGGACGGGAGTTTAGCTGAAGTGGAAGAAAATGAAATTCCGTATGTGGCACAACCGGATCCGGAACAGCGGCAAACCAGAAGTTCGG
>CAZVBO010000005.1:0-3366 GCA_964625685.1 uncultured Pseudomonadales bacterium | reverse complement strand
GAAATTCCGTATGTGGCACAACCGGATCCGGAACAGCGGCAAACCAGAAGTTCGGGTAAAAAGTTAAATCCATGAAAAAAAATCTCCTCTTGTCAAAGAGGAGAAGTCTAGCGAAGCGAGACAGAGGTGTTTTGAATGAGTTTCAAATGCCCCATCAGGTTCGTTTCATTCACTTAATGCCCCTTTTGAGAAAAGGGAAATCAAAAGCCTTGGATTTACAAATGATTCTAATATCGTTACAGTAAAATTATGAACATTTCACCCAATCAACCTGCCCCCAATTTTCAACTTCCTGATCAAGAGGGCCAACTCCACTCGTTGAGTGATTACTTGGGCAAGTGGGTATTGCTTTATTTTTATCCAAAAGATGATACCCCAGGGTGTACTCGTGAAGCCTGTGAGTTACGGGATGCCTGGTCGGAATTTCAAGAGGTGAATGCGGTGGTTTTAGGAGTAAGTGCGGATAGTGTGGAGAGTCATCAAAAATTTGTAACCAAACACCAATTACCCTTTACCGTTTTATCTGATCCGGAAAAGCAAGTCATTAAAGAGTATGGAGCTTGGGGTGAAAAAAAGATGTTTAATAACACCTTTTTGGGAATTCAGCGTTCGTCAGTGCTGATAGATCCTGAGGGCAAAGTAGCCAAAATTTATGAAAAGGTGAAGCCAGCTGAGCATGCCAAGCAGGTGCTGAAGGATTTAAGGAAACTAAAGCAATAAATTTATTGTTATTTTCCAAACAACCCTTTAATGAAGTTGCCAATCTTCTGGAAAAACCCAGGTGAGTTTTGCTCCTGTTGAGGAGCTGGTTGCTGAGTGGGTTGAGATCCGCCAGCTGGCGGAGTGGCAGTATCTTGTTGAGCCGAATCACTGTTTGGTGTTGGTGAAGCAGTAATAGATTCCTGATCAACTTTGGTGATACTAGAGGGCTTGGCTACTTGTTTAACGGCGGTAGTCACAATTTTAGAAGCGGCTGCCCACCGATAACTAGGCCATCTTTGTCCTGTAGTGATCGAAAGCTCATTGGACCAGTCTCCAGGCATGCAGCCATTACCGGCTCGAACTTTAAAATAATAAGTCGTGTATTGTTGGAGAGCATTGACATCAACCGCTACTACTCCGGTGCTGTCGTTTAGAAATTCAAAAGCATAGGCGTTCTTTTTATCTTCGGTGCCGTATTCAACGACATATCTATCTCTGTTTCCATTACTGGGAGCAAAGTACAGAGTCACACTTTCAGAGTGAGCATTAATTTGAAATAGATCGGGAGTGGAAGTGGGTTTTTGGTTGTTACAACTGGGAGTACCAGATGATCCAGAAGAAGAGCTAGACCCACTATTGTTATCCGATGAGCCACTGCCGGGATTGGAAGTAGGAGTGGGACTGGGTTCACCCACGTTGTAGAATCCTTCACCGTAACTACCCTCACCATAACCCACCGCTAAAATACTTTTAGGGAAAACGGATAAAGTCAGAAGCAGCAATGACAGACAGACTGCCACTTGCTTTAAGAATTGTTTCATCACTATAATTACTATAGTAATACACAAACAAGTTTACAAGTAGGGCAAATTGTGTATATTTGAGATTAAAGGAAACTAAAAATCATGTTTGGACTCGGCACACCAGAACTCATACTTATTTTAGCCATTGTGCTCCTTCTCTTTGGTGGCACAAAGTTGCCTGAACTTTCCCGTAGTTTAGGTGAGGCAATCAGAGAGCTGCGAAAAGGTTTTACAGGTAACTTGGAAGATGACACAGAAGACAAAACTTCAAAAAAGAGTAAAAGAGCCAAAAAGTAATACTCAATCTTTTGCTCAACATCTTTCAGAACTCAGAAGACGTCTTGGTTCCTCTCTGTTGTTTTTTATAATTGGCTCAGTCATTGGCTACCTTATTCACGACCAAGTATTGACCCTTCTCACCAAACCACTCAATCAACCTGTTTTCTACACCAATCCAGCCGGAGGTTTTGAGTTTGTGTTTCAAATTTCACTTTTCTTTGGCTTCCTCATCTCTCTACCAGTCTTTGTTTACCACACAGTCAGGTTTATCGAACCTGCTTTGCCCAAGAAATATCCCAGGCTTCTATTCATCATCCTCATTAGTTCGTCCTTACTACTCATTAGTGGCATGGCCTTTGCCTACTTCATTAGTCTCCCAGCCGCTCTTTACTTCCTCAATAAGTTTTCAACAGATGAAATCCAAGCTCTCATTTCAACCAGTGAATACTTTAGTTTTGTAACAAGATACTTGGTGGGTTTTGGCCTAGTATTTCAACTGCCCCTGATCTTTATTGCCATCAACACTGTCAAAAGAATCTCCACCAGAGCGATGTTCAAAGCAGAGAGGTGGGTGATCCTGGTGAGCTTCATCCTGGCAGCAATCCTGACTCCTACACCTGACATTTTTAACCAACTCATCATGGCTTTACCACTGATCCTACTGTATCAACTTACCATCATTTTACTCTGGTTGATCAATAAGAAAAAAGGTATAATATAAGTATGCCACATCAGGTTCCCAACTCTTTTAAGTTCTACTTTTGGGATGTCGACACCCAGACATTAGACCCGGTCAAGTCTGCCAATTTTGTTATCAATCGACTTCTTGATAAAGGCAATACGGAGGCTGCTTCTTGGGTACTTAAAAATTATTCGCACGACGATATACAACGAGTATTTATGACAATGCGGGACTTTAGTCCAAAAACAGCAACTTTTTGGAGTATGTATTTGGGAATTCCCGAAAATAAAATACTATGTTTACAGAAACCTTACCTGCAACAGCGCAGGCATCACTGGCCGTTCTAGGCAAGAGTAAAGTACTGCCATTGCAAACATACCTAGCAGGTGGCTCTGGTTTGGCGTTGTACCTGGGGCACAGAATATCAATAGATTTTGACTTTTTTACACCAGAGCATTTCAACCAGGAGACTTTAGCCTCAAAGCTCTCCCAGCACGGAAATTTCTCCACAACTACCATTAACCCCGATACACTTCTTGGTATTTTCAATGAAACAAAATTTAGTATTTTTCGGTATCAATATCCACTATTATTTCCCACCAACGACTGTCAGGGCATTCAAGTCGCAGATAAGCGTGATATTGCAGCCATGAAGGTTGCAGCCGTCATGGATCGAGGAACCAAAAAGGATTTTATTGATCTGTACTTTTTGGCAAAGACGGGTATTTTACTTGCTGATAGCCTAGAGCTATATGATAAGAAATATGGTTCACTGGCGAGCAATCTCTATAGCATCCTTAAAAGTTTTACCTACTTTGTTGATGCAGAAAGCTCAGAAATGCCCAAGATGATTCTCCCCGTTTATTGGGAAGCTGTGAAAGAATATTTTCAAACAGAAAC
>CAZVBO010000004.1:74813-115306 GCA_964625685.1 uncultured Pseudomonadales bacterium | reverse complement strand
GATTTGCGATTACTACCGATTCCGGCTTCATGAGGGCGAATTGCAGCCCTCAATCCGAACTGAGGGGCCGTTTATAAGGATTGGCTCAGTCTTACGACGTCGCGACCCGTTGTCGGCTCCATTGTAGGATGTGTGTAGCCCCAGATGTAAGGGACATGCTGACTTGACGTCATCCTCTCCTTCCTCCCCGCCAAAGGCGGGGCAGTCTCCCGAGACATATATAACTCGGGACAAGGGTTGCGCTCGTTACCTCACTTAAGAGGACGTCTCACGACACGAGCTGACGACAGCCATGCATCACCTGTGTACCACTCTCGAAGAAGATCTTATCTCTAAGACCGTGCAGGTACATGTCAAACCTGGGTAAGGTTTTTCGCTTTGTATCGAATTAAACCACATGCTCCACCGGTTGTGCGCTCCCCCGTCAATTCCTTTGAGTTTTAACCTTGCGGTCGTACTCCCCAGGCGCCTTGCTTAACGCGTTAGCTTACGTCACTCCCCTCTTTGAATTTACGAATTAAGTTGGAGATTCTAACAAGAGGTTTTACTTGTTTAAAAAATTATGATTAACTCATACCCCCAAAGAGGGGAACAACTAGCAAGGAGTGTTTACGGCTAGGACTACAGGGGTCTCTAATCCCTTTTGCTACCCTAGCTTTCGTCCATGAGCGTCAGTAATGTTCCAGAAGCTTGCCTTCGCGATTGGCGTTCCTCTCGATATCTACGGATTTCACCCCTCCACCGAGAATTCCAGCTTCCCCTAACATACTCAATCCTAATGGTTTCTTCTGCCTGTCTGAAGTTAAGCCCCAGGCTTGAACAGAAGACCTATTAAGTCGCCGACGGACCCTTTACGCCCAGTAAATCCGGATAACGCTTGCACCCCACGTATTACCGAGGCTTCTGGCACGTGGTTAGCAGGTGCTTTCTAGCAGGGTACTGTCAAAATTCCTCCCCTGCCACAGTGGTTTACACTCCGAAGAGCGTCTTCCCACACGCGGTGTCGCTGCGTCAGACTTTCGTCCATTGCGCAAAATTCCCGGTTGCTGCCACCCGTAGGTGTAGGCTCCGTGTCTCAGTAACCTTGTGGCCGATCATGCTCTCACATCGGCTAGCCGTCATAGCCTTGGTAGGCCTTTACCCCACCAACAAGCTGATAGCGCGTAGGCTCCTCCAAAAGCCCGAGTCAGACTCGGTTTGATCTTGCGACCACATGCGGTATTACTCCACCTTTCGATGGACTATTCCCCACTTTTGGGTAGATTCCTACGTATTACTCACCCGTCTGCCACTGTCCTTGCGGACCGTTCGACTTGCATGCCTAAGGCACACCGCCAGCGTTCATCCTGAGCCAGGATCAAACTCTCAAAAAAAGTTTGATTAGCTCTTTACTTTTAAAATAAAGGTCCACCTACACAACACTGCTTGGCACAGACGGCTTATTCAGCCGTTTTGCCAGCCGGTTGTTTCGGTGGATTGTTTCGCAATTGCGAAACAAAAATTAACGGATATAACTGTGTTTCATCAACAGATGATAGTTACTCCGTATTGAGGAGATCTATCACCATGTTTGATGCAAATACATTTCAATAGATACTGCTTGGGATCTATTGAAACTTTTAACTTGTTAAAGATCGGTCTTCCAACCACCAAAAAAGAAAGACAAACTGTATTTGAACAATGCGTTTTTTTCTCTATAATGTTGATTAAGATGAGTTTCCTGAAAGGACTTTATCTTGACGGAAGAGTAACTATTATAACCTAAAAATGTAGAGTGTCAAAGGGAGGATGAATGACTAAAGATACACCGAATAATCACGCTGACAGGGAAACGATGCCTGCAATGGAAGATGAGAAGCATAGTCAGATTCTAAAAATTGACAGTGGACACACTGCTCATTTAGTCAAGGTGTTATATCCATACTTAGCTAAACAAGATTGGTCTCAACTAATAGAGAAATATCCTCATATTTTTTCAAAAGATCAAGCAGGAGATCTTCAAAGTCAGTTTTCTTTGAAAGCGTTAAAAAAATTGTTAGAAGTTCAACAAAATCATATCAGTTCCCAACAGATTGCTCTTATGAAAATATTAGTTCAATTACCAGCTCAAATTTCTTTGAGAGTTAAAAATGAAATATATTTTAAAAATCACCCCAAAAAACAGGGTTATGATGCAGTGGACTATGTTACAGAAGAAGAACTACAGAATACTGTTGGTCCTTTAAATGCTCTTTTACCGGAATTAGCTGCCACCGTAGATCGTATCCAGGAAGGAGAAGTTAAGGATCTGTATGGCCCTAATGAAAAACCTTTTAGAACGATAATGGTAGAAGGAGAAGAAGGTACTATTGAAGAGAGAAACCCAGGTTTATTTGAAACAATGTTTAATTCTCTTCAACGAAATATGGAGACAGTGAATGAGCTGATTAAATGAGAGAACTCTTTTGATGAAGGTATAAAAATATGAATGAAACCCAAAAACCAGAAGAACCATCTTCTCTACCAGCTTTTCTAGACCACATTAAAAAGTTGGCTCAATTAAGGCGTGAACGTCAGTTATCTGGTCCTGAGAATTGCTTGACTCTTAATGCAGGACATACTCAGTTACTATTGATAAGTTTAAACCCCACATTTTTTCAACCTTATCTTGATCAGGAACGAGAAGCAAATGATAGATTTGTAGAAATTCTTCGCTCAGGTGGAACGCCTGAAAAAACTATAACACTCGGTGAATGGTTTGATAACCAAGTTAAGCTTGATGATTTTTATCCTTTATTGATCTTAGATGAAAAGTCCAATTTAATTGCTCAGTTTACTGCAGCAGAGTTGGAACAGCTAATCACTCAAAATACTTCCCAGGAACTAATTTCAAAAGAGCAAATGGAGATATTTCATGTAGTTCAAAGTGAAATAGCTCAAATTCAAGTTGAATATCTAAAAACAATGAGCCTAAACATGAGAGATCAAGTGAAAGCGAAGATTGCAGTTATAGCTGAATTTCTCATGTTGCTTCAACCACTTATTGAAAGAATCCAAGACCATCCAGAAGGAGATAAGACAATAAACTTTCTTGATCAATATCAACATCTAATAAAGCATACTCAGAATTTGAGACAAGAATTAATTTCTTTAGAGAGTGATAATCCCCCCACCCAAGCAAGCGAGTGAGCCGTTTTTAAGTGGTGTGTAAAAGACGGCTGATTGACCCTCAGCAACGCCTTTGGTGGGTTCGTCTAAGGTCACGGTGTTAGTTTCCACATTCAACTGACAAGGAATCAATTGCCCAGTGTGACGGATTCGGACTACTAGCTCTGGATTTTGAGACAACTCTTCTCCCCTCTTTCCATTAATCCAATGCAGGTCAGTCACTCCAAATTGGTCCGCATAGGTTTCACTGCCAAAACCCACAATCAATTCATTTTTATCAGCATCTTTGCCAATCACATAAAACGGGGGAATATTTTCTTTTTCCAGCAGTTCTCCATTATCGAGTTTGATGACGGTTTTTTTATTAATTTCAAAGCCATGGCGCTGACCAATGGTGTAGAACCAGATTCCCCTGTGGGTGCCGATCACATTTCCTTGAGTATCAACGACCTCACCTGGTTTTTCGCCCAAGCGATCTTTTAAAAATTGGGTGACATCAATATCCCCAATAAAACAAATCCCGACTGAATCTTTCTTATCTGCGACTGCTAAGTTGTACTGATGCGCTAATTCTCTCACTTCAGGCTTTTTGAGGTCAGCTAAGGGAAAGATAATATGATCAAGTTGATCTTGTTTCAAGCGATATAAGAAGTAAGTTTGGTCTTTATGTTCGTCCGTGGGAATAGTTAAAAAAGTAAGCATCCCACTTCGCTCCAGATTTTTCATAGACTGCTTATCCAGCCGTTTTGAAAATCTGGGAGCTTCGAGGGATGGCTCACTTACGGTTGTAAGTGAGCCATAGTGACCAGTGGCAACGGCATCAAAGCCATGTTCCATCGCCCAGTCATAAAATAGGCCAAACTTGATTTCCTTATTACATAACACATCTGGATTAGGAGTTCGACCAGCTTCATATTCATTGAAGAAATACTCAACCACTTTCTCTTTGTAGGCTTGTTTGAAATCAAGCACTTTAAAAGGAATGCCTAAGTCTAAAGCTACTTGCAAGGCATCTTTGCGATCCTCTTCACTCCGACACCCTGGAGCACGCCAACATTCTAAGTAGACTCCAGTGACTTCATAGCCTTGTTCCACCAACAAATGAGCACAAAGTGAAGAATCGACTCCCCCACTCATGCCAAGGGCAATTTTTTTAGTATCTGATAATTTTGAATTCATAATCTCTATTATACCTTGGCCAGTCGAGCCGAGGCACTTTGTGTGATTTTGCTGTCTTTACAGATCTCATAATCAGCCCTAAAATACCTCAACTTACCAAATTGATAGTGATTTTTCACTTTTCATTCAGCTTTTCCCACTACTAAATACCCACCTAACATGCAACAGACTATTGCTTTAGACAATCAGATCTTTTGGTTTCGTGATATCAGCCAAGCAAAAAGCCCAGCAGATATTATTTCGCCTTCCTTTTATAAGAAATTGGTGAGTCAACTGCCAAAGTTTGAAGCTCACTTTGAGTATCAATTCGTTGAATTGACTGATGAAATATTTTGGGATAAGTTTGTTCCAATTTATAAAAAGTATGTTGTCTCAAAGAAAACATACCATCTGAATGAAGAACAACACTACGAAAAAGTTATCGAGAATCTCCACAATAACACAAAGGGCCAATATACTGTACTTTTTATTACGATAAAAGGTCAACCTGAGACTTGTGTTGGCGCCACTCTTTTTAGAGTTAGTAATAAACCCCTGCTCAGCTTATCTTTTGTGAACAAAGGATATGATCACACTCTGACCAAACAATGGAAGATTAAGATGTCCCTTGATTATTGGTCCGAATATTTAATTCAGCAATTTGCTTTAGATAATGCCTGTGTTCATCTGTTTCATGGAAAAGACAAGCACCCACATGAAAATGCCGGTCTGTCCTTTTTTAAATTAAGAGCTGGGGCGTTTCCACTTTCAGGCTTGGTAAACCAAACTCTGACTCTGACTCGAGATGATTTAAAAATGACAGAGCATACTCTTGAGGCACTACAGCAAAATGATTTATTAGTATTTTTTACGAATCCAGATCAAGAAGGTTTCTTTCAAACAACTTCTGTATTTTTTAAAGAATCGAGTGGAAAACAAGCTCAGTTTGAAGAAATCAAAGGGGTTCTTACTAAGCGAAACTTTGAAGTGATTACTGAAATTTATTGATGTTGAGTTCTCAATTCGGGAAAAAGTAAATATAAAAATTCTCGAGTTACATGCCTATTTTCCCCTTCATATGGATAATCATGAAAATCAAGTTCAGGGGAGGAGTTAATCTCAATAATTCGATATGAATCGTGAGTTTGCGGTTGGGTAATATCTGTACTTATAAAATCAATTCCTCCGAGGACTAAGCCCGGAATAGCTTGGATAGCTTTCATGGCACACTCTTTCACAGATTGATGAACACGGTCAGTATAGTCATAGGTATCTCCCCCTTTAGATGCGTTCGATACTTTTCTCAGAAAAATTTGTTTTTTCTCCGGAATAATTGATTCAAGGGTTAAATTTTGTTCAGCAATATTTTGAAGCAAATCATCATCAGTTTGAATTTGCATTAGACCCATCCCATCTGTGTGAGAGGTTCCACGGCGAGGGTCGTTATTTTTTTGGTCGATTAACTGGCGTAAAGTGAATTTTCCATCACCAATTACGTTTGCTGGAACTCGATGAATCACACCTAAAACTTTCTCTCGAGTGGCTAAAATGCGATACTCTTTTCCCGCAAACTGTTCCTCAACTACCGCGCCCACCTCATCCCCCTTGGTATACTCAAATGCTGTTTGAAGTGCTTGGAGGAAATCTTCAAAAGTACTAATCCCCAAAGTGATACTGTCACCCTGACAACCACTTAAAGGTTTGACTACAAGTGGGGTTTCTAAAGATTCAAAAACTCGTTGTAGGTACTCAGATGTATCATCTGGTCTTAAAAAATATTGTGTCGGCACAGCTATTCCCTGTTGCTGTAAAATGGCGTTGGTAGCTGATTTATTATTACAGGTGTATGTACTTAACTCTGAAGTTTGATTGGGAATTTGAGCATGGAAGTAAACGACTTTATGCTGATGGGTAAGTTTTAAAAGTTTAGTTTCCGGAAGAGTTTCCCACTTAATCTGGTGCTGTTCAGCTTCTTGTAAAATGAGTTTTGTACTATTCGAAATTGGTTCTGAGAGTTGATTGCCTTGTGGAGTCTTCCGGAGATAGGTGTATGACTTCATCTAAAAATTTCCTGATTGGCTATTTGTATTTGATTAATTTTTGAAATATATTGTGGCTTATCGGTATAAAAATCAGGTGTAACTGGTTGATAATCCAAGCTTAATTCAAATGCTTTCTCGACGTCTTCTAGGGCTATTTTACCATAATAGAGTTTTTCCAAGGCAAAATCATGATGAACGAGCCACTCTAAAACATTGAGTGCTCCTTTGAAATAGACCAGATCTTTAGTTAAACCACCGGGCTGGGATGTATCTGTTAATCCTCTCTTCTTTTTAAGAGCCCATGACCACGAACGTTCAAAGTCATGATTGAAATGTCTATAAAAGAATTGGAAGACTGCAATGAAGTCACTTTGTAATGCAATATCTACAGCGACGTAGTTTAAGGCAGATCGAAAAAGACTTTGATCTTTTTTATCAAGTAGTTCATGAATAACTGCTAGCCCTTCTTCAGTTAGTGTCCAAGAATGAGTCAATCCATTTTTTTTACGCTTTTTGTACCAAAATTGCTGCTGATAATTCCAGTTGCGCAATAAATGAGTGTCAATTTCATGGTGAATAATACCGGTTAAATTCTCTTGATCAAGCTCTAAAGGCAAGCGAAATTTGATTAACTTATCTCCGGTGTTAATGGCTGCCCGGCTGACAAATGACTTTGAAAATACAATTTGGTACTCCTGTTCCAGTTGATATTGTTGCAGGGCATGTCTAATTTGGATTTCAACTTCATTTTGAGATAAAAAAGGACCTGGTTTTTCCTCAATAGGAGCGTGATGCTGGATAACTTTTTTTGCCATTGTGAGGTATTTTTCTTCTGGCAATCCTTGTCGATGTAAGTACTCTAATGGGGCAGGTTGCTGATACTGAAACTGAGGGTTATAAGCGAAATTACTTTCAAAAAACTTCTGTTTTTCACTGTGAGCATTCAATGGTACTAAGTCTTTTAATCCGAACTTAGGAGATTTCTTTTTGGATTGGGAAAAGGAAAGCCATTTAAACATCTTCAATTTTTACCACAAATTCTTTGAGATCTTTGCGTCCTAGTTCTAGTTTACTGGCTGATTTATTCAGGCGTTTTGAGACTACCATGGCTGTTTTGATCATTTTATTTTTTAAGCGAAACTTTACTTCTACTACCGGCACTTTTCCCTCTTCAGCTTCTTGCTGGTACCAGAGTAAATCATCGACATCAATTAAACCCAACTCTTCAGCTAAATTCATGGCAATAGCACTTCGAAACCGACCGGTGTTGGCGGTGGCAGTGATTTCTAGTTGTTGTTTATTGTCACCATAGACTGTTACCAATTCTTTGTAATTAATTTCTTTAATTTGAGTTTTGTCTTCAAATTTTTGAGCAAAACTTTCGGCAAATAGAGCTTGCCCAATTTTGACCCCATGTTTGGCACTGAGGACATTCAGATCTTCGACTCTTTCTAAACGTCGTCGTAAACCGGCTTGGTTGGAAACTTGAATCGACAACCCTGGGGCAGCATTGAGTTCTACCACTAAGGGTCCCTTATCCTGGTCAATAAATAGATCAACGCCACAATAAATTAGGCCTGAAGCCATAGTGGCTTTGACTGCAGTTTCTAAGACTTGATTCCAAAAAGGGATCAAGATTCCATTTAACTTTTTCTTGGTACCAGGTAAATAGCGAATGGGTACATTTTTGTGGGCAGTGGCGTAGGTGGTGATCCCGGTAGCAATATCAATCCCTACCCCAATTGCACCTTGGGTCTGATTCGCCCGGCCTTCGGATTCTTCAGTTGGCAATCGAAGGAGAGCCATGACCGGAATGCTATTAAATACAATTACCCGAATATCAGGAGTTCCTTTATAGGTATATTTTAAAAGTTTGGGATGAATTTTGACCCGTTCTTCGACAATAATATTATGCTGAGAGCCATGAATACTATATTGTCCTTCTAAAACATCGAAGCAGTGGAGTTTAATATCATCTAAACTCCAAACCTTCCCAACTACATCGTACCAATGAGTCGAATCGATTTGATTGCGAAAAGCAACCACACCTTTACCGGCAAAACCATTGGTGGGCTTAATCACAAAATCTTTGGTTAAACTTGACCAGTCAAACTCATTCACATCTTCTGAACTGACCAGGAAGGCATAGATTTGAGCAGTCCCAATCCCATTATTTTGCATCAGAAGCTTGGTAGCATACTTCGAGCCCACCAAAGCTCTCGCCCGTTTGGTATTGCGATTCACGTACAGTCGGTTCCGGGCATTCATTCCCAAGATATTGCTGCTTTTTGCCATGATTATTCCTCTGGAGTCTCATGATCATCAGGGGGAAGATTAAGGACATTACCTGAGCCACTTCCACTCTGGAATAATTCTTTAAATCTTAGGTACTCAAAAACTCTCAGCCCGGTGTAGCGACCAATCAACCAATTGAGGATAGCAATGGTCAACAGCGTAATTTCCGGTCGCAGAATAATAAACTTTTGAACTCCAGTGGAACTCACAATCAGTGAACAAACTAAAGCCACGAACAAGGTTTCAAAAGTGATGCGCAAACTTTCTTTTTGACTAGTGAACAATTGAGTACTCATAAAATTTTCAGTCAATAAAATAATAATTAAGATCGGGAAAATATTGACTGTTAAGATAAAACTAAGGTCAAAAATGGCAGCAGTCATGATGAGGAGTAGCATCAAAATTGATACTCCCAAAAGCAACATAGCTGTTCGAGGCAACACCGGGAGACGTAAGAATTTCACAAGTCTGCGAGTGATAGTGGCTGAAAAAATAACTGCTAAGAAAATTAAAATTCCCATCATGATTCCAGTGGACAGAAAAGCGACTGCCAAAACGGCTGGAATATAAATTCCGAATCCCTGGAGTCCAATAATATGTCGCGAAAAAGCTACAATAGAAGCAATCAGCGGAAACAAGATCATCAAGACAATGAGGTTGGCAGGTAATCCATGAGCCACTGCCAAGCGCATCATGTATTGAAGCGGGTTATACCAGGTAAGTTGATCGATAGGATGCTCATCTAAAATAGCTGCCAAAAAGCTTTTTTGTTTACCTCCGGTTTCGGTAATATCCTCATCTTTTTTCTTCTGGATAATTTCTTCAACTTCGGCAGAAGTTGAGGCTAAGGTAGTCGATGGAGTGGCCATGTCAGCAGAAGCTGAAGCACTGTTGGTACTTTCACTGGCCACATTTAAACTCTCCAATGAATCCGACATTTGGGTGAGTGGAAATTGAGTTTGGGCAAAAACGGTAGACTGAATCAAGTTCCAGCTCATCACTATCGTAAAAGTGAGTAATGCAGTAAAGAATCCAAGTTGAGACAATTTCATAACAAGTATTATATCGTGAAAGACCAATCTCTGGCTAGGTTAGCTTCCTGATCGTATCAGAGGAAGAATCCAACCATTGATTGAAGTAATCCTAACAGCATAGAAATAAATAAGAGAGAGAAAAAGGTATTTAACTGTATTCCTAAGACTATCATTGGTTCGATGACAAAACCTGGCACTAAATAGGTGGCAAGCCAAATCAGAAAGACATTCACCACTACGGAAAAGAAACCCAACGTGACAATATTGATTGGCAAGAAGAGCAGATTTAAAACTGGACGAGCTATTTTTTGGAGCAACGTTAAAACTACACCAGCGAGGATCAACGTTGTCCAATTATAGTAACTGACGGTAGGAAGGTACCAAGACAGAATAAAAATAGTAATAATTGAGACTAGAATGGGTTTGAGAAGGTTCATATCAATAAGCTTACACCATTTTTAAAGTTTAGACACCTATTTCCGTCATTTTTCTCGTTCTGAGACGGGTGTGTTGTTTTTTAGAAAAGCGATGAGATTCATCTCGGACTTGTTGAACGAGTTTCAGGGCTGGGTGATTTTCTGGTAGATTGAGAATGTAGTACTTACTTTTGGTTTCATTCAAAGTTTGCAGGGTTTTTGACTGTGGTAGCACTAACCGATCGGGATGTTTGACGATTGAAATAACTGGGGTCGTCCACTGCCAAACCGATAGGGCGGCGCGTAATTGTCCCCGTCCCCCATCGATCACCACTAAATCTGGAAGCCCCCATTCAGGATGGTTCTGTCTTCGAGTTAAGGCCTCTTGCATCATTCCGTAGTCATTAGGAGTCTTGAGAGTTCTAATATTAAAAACTTTGTACTCTGATTTATCAGCTTTGCCATCAGTAAAGGTGACCATTGCCACAGCTGCATTGGTCCCTTGAATATTACTGACGTCATAGCCTTCAATTCGGTGTAACGGATATTTTTTAGGTAAACCTAAATATTCCGATAAGATTCGTTGCAGATGAATAACTTGTTCTTGAGAAACTTGTGCTTTCAGTTGAGGCAGAATCATGTCAGGAGCCAGTTTTTTAGTCGGACTGGTGACTTCCTTGATTAAAATGATCTGGTCTCTTAGATTAGCGGCTTCTTCAAATTTTTCTTGAGCGACTTGTTGTTCCATTTCTGCTTGAATTTTGCGGATGACGGCTTGAGTTTTTCCTTTCAAAAATAAAATCAAATTTTTCATATCTCGTTGGTAAGATTCAGGGGAAATTTCGCCGGTGCAAGCTCCACTACATAAGTCAATATGATAGTAAAAACAGGGGCGGGAGGGTTTGGCTGAATCAGTGGGCTGATGAGGCTGATTACACCATTTAAAAATGGGTCTGATTAAAGCCAGGACTTGCTTTAATTTATAGGCACTTTGAAAAGGACCGATGATTGTCCCTTTAGGGTGAGATAACAGCATTTCTTTTTTCCGAACCAATAAGAGCCGAGGCAAAGGTTCATCAGTGACGTGAATGTAGAGAGCCGTCTTGTCATCTTTAAGCAAAACATTGTACTCTGGCTGATGAGTCCGAATCAGTTCTGCCTCTACCAGTAAAGCTTCAAGTTCACTTTCTAGAACCTGCCACTGGAGCTTGGTGGCCAGGTGGACCATTTGATGAATCCGAGGCACTAAACGTTTGAGTTGGGTGTAGTTATGAACCCTTTTTTTGAGATTCTTGGCTTTTCCCACATAGAGAACATTATTTTTTGCGTCTGAAAACCAGTACACTCCCGGCTGCGAGGGTACCGATGACAAGGCTGAAACCCACTGCAGTGAGGAGGGTCGGATAGCGGAAGACCCAGCTGACTTCTGGTCCGGCGATGAGGTCAAAGTTTTGGATTTGGTCATTTACCTGTAATTGTAACCTAACTGGTCGTGAAACCAAGGGACTTTTGGTAGTCACAATAATTGGTACAGTTTTCGTTTCAAAGGGGAGCAAAGCTGGCAGTTGAGTCGTTTCCAGGGAACTTATACTGTCATTCGACAAGGTGGGTTCAAGTTGAAGCTGGTATTGAGCCGTTCCCGACGTGTTTTTTATCTGTAACTCATAATAACCAGGAATGCTGAGTTGCCCAACTTTGCGGGGTTGGATGGTCAGAACGGGTGGAGTATTTTGTTCAGGAAAGTGAGTGGCAAAACTTACTTGGACGTCTTTGGCTTGGGATTGACTCGTTTTATAGGAGCCAGCGGGATATGGAGTGGTACTCGAAATGCCATTGATCGCAAAAACAATGTGATTGAGATCGAATTGGTGAAAGTAGTCGATGCCGCCAGTGGTTTGTTCCCAAGTCGGATCAACTTGGATCCAATGTTGGGTAGCTGAGTCGTAGTACTCGGGCCAAGCATGCAAGACATCTTGAACCAAACTAAGTGGTCGCAATGAATTATCTCTGCTGTAAGCATAGCCAGTGAGACGGCGAGCCGGAATTTGATTGGCCCGGGCTAAAGCAATAAAGGTATCCGTAAATTCTTGACAAACTGCTTGAGTGGGATCAGCTAAAGCAGCGGCAGCACCCTGGCGAGTAGCAGTATCTGGATCGATTTTTTTATTATATTGTAGTGTTTCCACCACGGTTCGATAGATTTCTTCGACAGATGAAAGTTGATCGGCGAGTTGGGTAACAATGGATTTTTCGGTTTCCCAATAGGGCTGGGATTTTAAATATTCCTTAACTGGCTGAACAGTCGGAAAGGTAGGGTTTGGATCTAGTGAAATTTTAGCCACCGCATCTAAACTAATTTCAATTTGAGACTGAGCATTCATTTGGTAGGTGGCAATCCAGTTGCCATCGAGATCACGCTCAATAGTTTCGGGAGGTGGTTCTAGTGCCTGATAAGCCAGCTTTTGGTAAGCGGTATCAGGGGGTAATGCGATCTGGGAAATGCCAGGGTTATTAGTTATATTTTCTAAATGATAGATTAGATGAAGTTGAAAGTACTGTTCCTGACCAAACTGAGCGGAAATTCCTTGATTGTGGAGGTCAAAAAACTGGGTGACAATGGCTCCTTTGGCTTGGGCCGATTGATTATTGGTAGGCTGAGTTCGCGTTGGGAGTCCAAATTCAAGAGGAGTTTTGAGAGTTACTTCATAGTGGTCATAGATTTCTGAATTTTGAAATTTAGGAATATAGACTGCTAAGGTTTTGTTGGTTAGCAAAGCCGTATCAGGGTCGTGATAGCTAATATCAATAGTTCGCTTTTTATCAACTCCCAGCACCTCATCATCAAAGGACATGGCTATATTTGTGCCTAAGTCAGTTTTAACAATATTGGGAGTTAATGTTTTGCCGTTGGAAGTAACCGTCACATTTTTGATGTTGAGAGAACTAATTTTGAGAGCAAACTGTTTGGTATAAAGAGTAGGAGTTTTGTTGGTAATGGTCAGGTGATGTTCTACCAACGTATCGCCAGTTGCCTCAATCGTGTACGTAGAGGCTAAAGAACTACTAAAATTTTCATCGGCCATGAGTGGCTGAGCTAACGTTTGGAAACAGATCAAGAAGGTAGCCAGTCCAATCAGGCTGTGCAAGAGTTTCATGGAGCTATTTTAGCATCATCTCTGCAAATTCGGTTTTTAAATACTGACCAGTAAAAGAATCATTGGTATTAGCAAGCTGTTCGGGGGTACCCACGGCCACTATTTCACCTCCATACTCTCCCCCTTCGGGTCCCAGATCAATGATCCAATCAGCATTTTTAATGATGTCTAAGTTATGTTCAATCACGATGACAGTGTTATTTTGGGCTACGAGCTGATCTAAAACATTTAACAGCTTTTGAACATCTTCAAAGTGTAAGCCGGTAGTTGGTTCATCTAGTAAATACACGACATGTTCCAATGTACGAGTGGATAACTCTCGAGCCAGTTTGACTCGTTGGGCCTCTCCTCCACTCAGAGTCGGTGCGGGTTGTCCTAGGCCGATATACCCTAATCCAACTTCTTGTAAGGTTTCCAGTTTTTTACTGATCGTGCTATGATCTTTAAAAAATTCGGCTGCTTCGTCCACAGTCATGTTTAAGACATCAGCAATATTTTTGCCTTTATACTGAACTTCTAACGTTTCTTCGTTGTAACGTTTCCCCTTACAGACATCACAAGTAACGTAGACATCCGGTAAAAATTGCATCTCAATTTTGATTTGGCCATCGCCCTGACAGGCTTCACACCGCCCACCTTTAACATTAAAGCTAAACCGTCCGGCAGTGTAGCCTCGAAGTTGAGCATCTTTAGTATTGGCAAAAATTTTCCTGACATAATCAAACACTTTAGTATAGGTAGCAGGATTAGATCGGGGGGTTTTCCCAATGGGACTTTGGTCGATTAACAGAACACGTTTAACTTCATCAGGGACCATTAGTTGGTTAATTTCTCCCGGAATACCATCATAGGATTTACCGAGTGATTTTGCTAAATTAGCGTAGAGAGTATCATGAAGTAGAGTGGATTTACCTGAGCCAGATAAACCGGTAATACAAACCAATTTGTGAAGTGGAAAATCTACATCTAAATGTTTGAGGTTGTGACGATTAGCGCCCTCAATGTGAATTTTTTGCCCATGAGTTTGTCCTACTTCATCATCGTTCACTAATTGCCGCTGGCTACTCTTGGCTTGGTGACTATGGCGAATGACTTCTTTTTTTCGAGCTAAATACTTCCCGGTTAATGATTGAGGATTGGCTTTAATCTCTTCAGCTGTGCCGGCCGCCACTATTTCACCACCTTTTTTCCCCGCCAAGGGTCCAAAATCCAGAATATAGTCAGCTGCCTGCATAATATCCCGATCATGCTCAACCACTACCACCGTATTCCCTTTTTCTTGAAGTTCGCGCAGGGTATTAATTAAGCGATGATTATCTCGTTGGTGTAAACCGATGGTAGGCTCATCCAAGATATACAGGACTCCGGTTAGGCCGGTCCCAATTTGAGAGGCCAATCGAATTCGTTGGGCCTCTCCCCCGGCCAAAGTGGAGGCTTCACGATTTAACGTCAAATAATTTAAACCCACTGAACTTAAAAATTGTAACCGACTCCGAATTTCATTGACAATCGAGGTCGCAATAGTGGTTTCTTTCTCATTTAAAATTTGATCTTCAATTAAATGACTAATCCAGTGCAAGGACTTATCGATGGATAAACGGGTGACTTCAGCAATGTTGAAATGATCGATAGTCACACTTAAGGCTTCTTTTTTCAAACGATCTCCGTGGCAGAGGGGACAAATTTGGCGATGCATAAACTGCTCAATTTCATGGCGGATGAAATCAGAGTCGGTTTCGACATAGCGATGTTCTAGATTGGTCACGAAGCCTTCAAATTGTTCGTGGATCACTGTTTCTTTGCCAAACCGATTTTCGCCAGTGACTCGATACACTTTTTTGGAACCATGGAGGAGCATTTGTTGGGTAGCTTCATCCATTTCCTCCCAAGGGGTGCGACGGAAGTCATAACCAGCTTCAGTCACTACTTCCTGAATTAATCTAGCCCACCAGGTATCATTACTCATCATTCGGGCAAACGGAATCACGGCTCCTTCACTGATACTCAAACTGGGAGCAATTAAAGATGATTCATCGATTTTGAGTAAACTGCCTAGACCATTACATTCTGGGCAAGCACCTTGGGGTGAGTTGAAAGAAAAGAAAGAAGGTTCGATTTCTGGGATAGAAATTCCGCAGTTGGTACAGGCTTTTTTCTCACTAAATAACCGATCGGTATATTTTTCGGGATTTTGGGGAAAGTCGAGTGCTTCATCCTCTACAAAGGACACAATCACCTCGCCATCAGCCAATTTCAGAGCTTCTTCGACAGATTGATTAATACGACTGCGAAGTGTTTTATGTTCGGCTTCATCTTTGAGTTGTTTAGTAGAGATCACAATGCGGTCAATTAAAACTTCAATCGAATGTTTATTGGTTTTAATCAATGATAAATTTTCTTCAAGGCTGTAAAATTTGCCGTCGATCCGAACTCGCAGATAGCCTTTTTTGAGTAAGTTTTCAAATAGAGATAGAAATTCACCTTTTTTCTGTTTAATCACTGGCGCTAAAATCATTAGTCGGGTGGGTTGGCCATTGGTTCGTTGATCAAGTTCACCAAAAATATGACCAATAATTTGATCCAGAGACTGATTACTAATTTCTTGACCACAATTTGGACAATGGGGATGCCCTACTCGAGCAAAGAGCAATCGTAAATAATCATAAATCTCAGTGATGGTGCCCACAGTAGAACGAGGATTATGAGAAGTAGTTTTTTGATCAATGGAAATAGCTGGGGACAAACCTTCAATATGATCTACATCTGGTTTGTGCATCACCCCTAAAAATTGACGGGCATAGGAACTGAGACTTTCCACATACCGACGTTGACCTTCGGCATAGAGAGTGTCGAAAGCGAGTGAACTTTTGCCACTTCCGGATAAACCAGTAAATACCACTAGTTCATGTTTAGGAAATTCGACAGTGATGTCTTTGAGATTGTGTTCTCGAGCTCCAGTGATCGTGATAGTATCATTGTTTTTCATATTTCTATTTAAAAGTCAACCTGAATTTAATTCAGGATCTAGGATGTTTTAATTGGCCCTTGATCCTGATTTTCATCAGGATGACGAGAATAAACGAACCATTATTATAACCCGAAGACATACCAAAAATCTAGAATATAGAACTGGGTCAAAATGTGGAACGATTCCGTGCTTTTAGCTGAGTATCTAGGTTAAAACCTTTATATTAAAAATAGGCAAGAAATGAGTAAGTATTAGAGCAGTTGGCTGATTTTATCACGCAGAATAGCCGCTAACTCAAAATCCATATCTTTGGCTGCTTGACTCATTCGGCGACGAAGTCTGGCAGCCATCTGTTTTTTATCATTGGGAGTCATGGCAGCCGGGTCAATTTGAGTTAGATCAACTTGCTCATTTTTGGTTAATTGAACTACCAACCCTTGATCAACCAATTTTGACTTCTTTTTTTGCTGCTGAGACTTATCCGTTTTTTTGAGCATGCGTTCTCGGATGGGTTTGTGAATACTCTCGGGAGTAATTTGATGTTCCAGGTTATACTCCACTTGATATCGTCGCCGACGCTGGGTTTCTTCAATGGCGGTTTGCATGGATTGGGTCATTTTATCGGCATAAAGAACAGCTTCCCCATCTAAGTGTCGAGCTCCTCGACCCATGGTCTGAATTAATGAAGTGGCTGATCTGAGGAAACCTTCTTTGTCAGCATCTAAAATTGCCACCAGTGAAACTTCCGGCAAATCTAAGCCTTCTCGCAAGAGGTTAATTCCGACCACCACATCGTAAACCCCTTTTCGCAAATCATCCAAAATGTCTGATCTCTCTAAAGTTTCAATATCTGAATGCAGATAAGCTACCTTCGGGAGGAGACTATCCAAGTCAAGTGATGCTAATTCAGAAGGTCGAGAGTAGTATTTGCTGTCAATGGGACCGATGGGCATTACCTCAATGGGTAACTCTTCCCCTTTCCAATAGATGGTTTCAGAAGTATCACTTTGGGCTTGCTGTTCGATTCCTTCTCGATGATGTGCAATCAGTTTATAAATTTTTTGTTTATCATTGAGGTACTCAGTTAGCGCTTCAGCCATTTTTTTGGTTAGAGTAGTTACCAGTACTCGTTGACCTTTGGCTTTGCGTAAGATGATTTCAACAATCAGATCTTCAATTTGGTTTTGAATAGGTCGCAGTTTAATTAAGGGATCAATTAAGCCGGTTGGTCGAATCAGTTGTTGGACTACTTTATTTCCAGACAGAGATACCTCTAAGTCATTGGGAGTGGCTGAGACATAGACAAGTTGATCAGTCTTGTGCATAAACTCTTCAAAATTGAGTGGCCGATTGTCGAGAGCACTCGGTAAACGAAAACCATAATCAATTAAAGTTTCCTTACGTGAGCGATCGCCATGATGCATCCCCCGAATTTGGGGCAAAGTAATGTGACTTTCATCAATAAAAGTGAGGAAACCATTGGTACCAAATTCCTTAGCATTTTCTTGAAAATGATCCAACAGAGTGAAGGGTGATTCTCCTGGTTGCCGACCATCAAAATAGCGGGAGTAGTTTTCAATCCCATTGGTAAAACCAAACTCACGCATCATTTCTAAATCATATTTCACTTTTTGTTCTAGCCGATAAGCTTCCACAATTTTCCCCTGAGCATTGAGTTCAACTAATCGTTGCTGTAAGTCGGTCTCAATTTCGCGAAAAGATTCTTCCTGAGTTTTAGGATTCATCATGTAATGTTTCGCTGGATAGAGCACGAACTTAGGTAAAGTATGACCAGTGGCTATCGGTGCAGGTAAAGTCATGCCTGATATAGGATCAATTAAGTTAATTTTGGTAATTTGATTTTCTAAAGTATCAATCCGTAAGGCCCGGTTATCATACGCTGGCCAGATTTGAATGCTATCGCCTCGAATCCGGAAGGTGCCTCGACGAAATTCTTGATCGGAGCGTTCATACTGCAAACTGGCAAAACCATTTAATAAGGTTTGCCGCTCAATTAACTGACCCTCCACCAACTCAATGATAAATTTGCCATATTCTACTGGAGATCCTAAGTTGTAAATACAAGAAACAGATGAGACCACAATCACATCTTGGCGAGTCAGTAGGTTGGTAGTCGTAGCGAGTCGTAATTTATCAATCTCGTCATTAATTGTGGCTTCTTTTTCAATATAGGTATCGGTTGTGGGAATGTAGGCCTCTGGTTGATAGTAATCGTAGTAAGAGACAAAGTAGCTGACCGCATTCTCTGGGAAAAAGTCTCTAAATTCTTGATACAGCTGAGCCGCGAGGGTTTTATTATGAGCGATAATTAAAGTTGGTTTCTGGGTTTGGGCAATGACGTTGGCCATGGTATAGGTTTTCCCAGACCCAGTTACTCCCAACAAAGTTTGGTGCTGTTTGCCAGACTGCACTCCACTCGTCAAATCCTCAATGGCTTGAGGTTGATCTCCGGTCGGTGGAAAAGGTGAATGAATTTTGAAATTCATGATTCTATTATAACCTGTGGCAAAACAACTTGCTGTTTGATCTGAAAACCGGTGAAATGAATTTATTTCTTCGCTCAAAAAATCAATTTCCAAACTTCAAAATCCAAACAAAATACAAATTCCAATTATCAATATTTGGGAAATAACTCTGTGTGATTTGAATTTTGTTTGAGTTCTGGCTTTTGAAATTTGAGCTTTTATGATGATCAAGCTTTTTAACTTCTTACGGTATAATATTTACCAGATGAAAATAAGTGCTTACAAAACTCCTATTATTCAGCCGGGTGATGATTTGTTTCAACATCTGAGTCAGGCTATCCCCTCCCTCCCTGAAAAAAGTGTGGTAGTTATCGCTTCTAAAATGGTGAGTACGTGTGAAAATAGATTTGTATCCAAAAAAACAGGTACAGCAGAGGAAAAACATGAGTTAGTTCGGCAAGAAGCTGATTTTTTTATTGATCCTCATGCTTCGAAATATGACATTATGTTGACTGTGAAACAGAATTGGATGTTTGTTAATGCTGGCATTGATGAGTCGAATGCCAATGGGCAATATATTCTCTGGCCTCAAAATCCCCAACAATCAGCCGTTAAAATTTGGCAATTTTTACGAGAGCACTTTGGAGTGACAGAAGTAGGTGTAACTTTATCTGATAGTTCGAGTTTTCCGTTTAACTGGGGTGTGATTGGCCGAGCGATTGCCTACTGTGGTTTCAACCCGCTTAGAAGTTACATTGGGCAACCAGATTTATTTGGTCGAGAGTTGAAAATGGAACAAGCCAATGTGATGCAATCTGTGACCGCGGCGGCTACTTTAGAAATGGGAGAAGGCAATGAATCCACTCCCTTGGCGGTCGTGACTCAGATCAAAGACATCCAATTTCAAGATCAGCCTCCCTCTCCTGAAGAATTAGTTGGTTTGAAAATTGAAATTGAGAATGATATCTATGCGCCTATTCTGACAACGGCTCCTTGGCAGAAGGGTGGATCTGGTTCGTCAAAGTAAAAGTAGGTTGAGCGGTAGCTCCAAAGCGAAATTTGTACTCCTCATCTCCACTCAAGAAATCATAGGTTTTCTTTTTTTGTTCAATGGCTTGTTGAAGAGTATACGCCGTTAAGACATTGCCCGTGCCCAGTTGTGAGTATTGATGGGGATCGAAGCCTGAATTGTACAAAAAGTAGGTATCAGCAAAATCAAAAACTAACATCGTTGCCACTCGGTGATTTTCTACCTTTAAGAAATAGAGTTTCAAGATATTGTCTTGAAAAAGTCGAGGAAGCAGTCGTTGGAAAAATTGAGTATTTTGATCTGTCCAAAATTCTGCTTTGGAAGGTGAAGAGAGTTGATGCAGACGTATGAAATCTGCTATCGCTTCATTTAACTGGGCAGGATCAGTCAGGAGTTCATATTCTGCTGTAAATTCGGTAAAAGTTTTTTTCATTTTTCGACGAATTTCCTGACGTTGCTTGCGGTCTAAATTTTGCAAATATTCTTCCCAGGTTGAAGGGAGTGTCAGCTGAGGACAAACAGTTTGTTGAAGAGTAGTGACCCTTTCATTTTCAAAAAGTGTGGGTGCATGTTGAAAAAGCCAACTGAATTTACTTAAACTGGAAAATTCAAAAGTAGAAAGATGGATTTGAGATAACGCTGCTTGAAACTTCGGCATAATTTCAACAACATTGAGAGTTTGATCTACTAAAAAATCCGCGTAGTCGAACAAGTCAGAATGCCCTAATAAACGAGTGACTCCAACAGCATCTGTCGTCAATGGCAGTACTGCTGTAAGTTGATCTTGATTGTGTCTAATAGTGATTAATTTTAAATCCCCGTTTCCAAATACTTCCCACCAAGTTTTCAAAAAAGTTGGTGTAGAAAATGGTTGGGGAAACTGAGTCTGCTTCGCCAATTCCAGCCATTCATCATGGAGTTCATCAAAAATGGTGGTTTCGTTATAAATGTTGATCGTCATGATCACACAGTATAACAGACGTAACTCAAATCAAAACCCAAGGACCAGATAAAATACTCTACCGTTCGTCATCCCCGCAGCAGCGGGGATCTGGGAAATAGGTTGTCTGATTCCAGATTCCCGTTTACACGGGAATGACAAATGAGAAGTTGTGAGATCACTCATCACTGGCTACGAGACACTAATCATAGGTACTATTATGGACTCTCGATTCTGTCTGAAATGACGAATGAGACATTTCTGTTACAATGAAACTATGATTTCAGTTTCCACCAAAACCGGTGATAAAGGACAGACGAGCTTAGCCAATGGCCAAAGAGTAGGTAAAGATGATCCAGTGTTTGGGGTGATTGGTAGCTTAGATGAATTAAATTCCTGGTTGGGTTTAGTGGTAGCGTCTTTCGGTGATAATTTTCCTGAATCAAAACAGCACCTCCTCAAAATTCAAGATACTTTATTCTATATTGGAGCAGAACTCGCCCTCTCCCCCAAAGCAAAACTGAAGGAATCAGCTTTAGTTGAACTGGAGGATATTTCAGAAAAATTACAAGCTTCAATGGCGGAAAATTGGCATACTTTGTTTTTACTTCCCGGCGGGACTATTTTGGGGGCTCATCTCGATATTGCCCGGACAGTGGCTCGGCGGGTGGAACGGGAAGCGCTTATCTATCACCAGGTTCGACCGGTTTCTCAAACAGTACTTAAGTATCTCAATCGGTTATCAGACTACCTCTATGTGTTGCGGTGTGATGTTAATCAAAAGCAAGAGTATGCAGAACGGGAATTTAAATCAAGTAAGTAGATCAAAATATATCAAATAATATCATTGATACATCAATCCAAAATTTACAAGAGTTTAATTAGCAGAATAGTTTGTACTCTGCTAAAAATGAAAAAGACAAATTTAGGCGTCCTTCCGGATCGATTTCGACAATGAGTACCTGCTTACCGGCAGGCAGGTGATATCTTGAACCAAAATGCTCAGTTTTAAAGATCCCGGATTCGCGTTTGACGCGATCCGGGATGACGAGGGAAATGAAAGTGTTCTTGACTTTAATATTGATAGCGGCGAATCAGTCCCACTACTCTACCCTGAATTTGAACATTGGTGGCATAAATGGGACTCATAGTAGAATTGGCTGGTTCTAACCGGACTCTGGTGACTTCTTTGTAGAAGCGTTTCAAGGTAGCTAAACCATTATCCAAAAGTGCCACCACAATGTCACCATTATTGACATTTTGGGTTTCTTCAATCACCACATAGTCTCCATCATCAATATGATCTTCGATCATAGATTGACCTTTTACCTGAAGAACATAGGAACGATTTTTGCCCGTAATCATTTCTGGCGAAACTTTGAAGGTGGCACTAGGATCGCTGTAAGGTTGAATGGGAGAGCCAGCGGCAATATAGCCCATTAAAGGCAAATCGACGCTATCTGTCATTTTGAGGAAAGTGCGGTCTACCAGTTCAATTCCCCGAACTGCTCCTTCAAATTTCTTGATAACTTTTTTCCGTTGCAAAGCTTGAAGGTGCTCGTGAACGGTAGCAAGCGAAGAAACACCAATGGCATCAGCAATTTCTTGCAAGGTTGGAGCATAGCCGTTTTTTTGAATGTATTGAGCAATAAAATCTACAATTTGACGTTGACGTTTATAGAGGGTGATTGGCATATTACTCCTTGAAGTGGTTGTTAGTTTCGGGCGTACTTTTCCCGAATTAAACCCACTATAACCGAAGGAAAGGTGAAGTGACAAGTAGATCTTTGTAGGTCAATTTGACAACTTTTAAACTACTTTTCTTGTTTGGAATTTGGAATAATGTTGCCTCACTTTCGGATCATCGCATTAAATTTCAAAATTCAGATTTCAAAACTCAAACCTGACTGCGCAGGCAGGCAAATTCCAGAATTCAATTTTTTAAGTTCCAAAATTGATTGGGTTGTGGTTGTTGAAATTTGTCTGAACTTTGGAGTTTGGTATTTGGAGTTTACTCTGTAAATATGCTACTATTACGGCTATGCAATATATTAGTTTCCTCATTAATTTTATTCTTCACATCGACAAACACCTGATTGAAATTGTGCATGCCTATGGATGGCTGACGTACTTAATTGTCTTTTTCATTATTTTTGCTGAAACTGGTTTTGTGTTTACCCCCTTTTTACCAGGTGATTCTCTCTTGTTTGCCTTCGGAGCCATTGCGGCTCTTGGCTCGTTTAACATTTTTGTGATTTTAGGAGTCTTAATTTTAGCTGCTATCTTAGGTGACACGGCTAATTATTGGATTGGCCACTTCTTTGGTCAAAAAATTGTTGATAATCCCAAAATTAAATTTGTTAATCAGCAACACATTGATCAAACCCAACAGTTTTATAAGAAACATGGTGGAAAAACCATTATCTTAGCTCGGTTTGTGCCGATTGTGCGAACCTTTGCCCCCTTTGTCGCTGGGGTAGGCAAAATGCACTACGATACTTTTTTTAAGTACAATGTGATTGGAGCGATTGCGTGGGTATCACTTTTTACCTTAGTGGGCTTTTTCTTTGGGAATATTCCAGTTGTTCAAGAAAATTTTAGCTTAGTAGTGCTGGCTATAATTCTGATTTCCGTGGTCCCCATGGTGTGGGAATATGTGAATGCTCAACGGAAGAAAGAAAAGCCAAAAGACTAGAATCTGAAGCTAGAAGCCAAAAGCAAAAAAGAGTAAAGATAAAAGAAGAAAGAACAAAGTTATTGGTGACTTGAGTTTTAATTGAACTTTGAAATTTGTTTGAGTTTTGAAATCTGAATTTTGGATTTTTCTTAAATAAGTGCTCTGCCCGTCATAGTCTCTGGTTTCGGAATCCCCATAATCGATAACATGGTTGGAGCGACATCAGCCAAAATGCCTGAGGGCAAAGTTACTGGATTATTCATATATTTTTGGCCAACAATAATCAGCGGGACTGGATAAGTCGAATGGGCGGTATCTACTTCTCCGGTTTTATTATCAATCATCTCTTCAATATTGCCGTGATCAGCGGTAATGAGAATGACCCCACCCCGAGGCACAATTTCTTGAATAAGTTGACCGATAACTTGGTCAGTAATTTCGGCAGTTTTAATAGCGGCTTCAAGATTTCCGGTATGGGCCACCATATCTGGATTGGCAAAGTTACAAATAATGGCATCAGCCGAATCTTCTCGAATGCGCTTAGTCATTTCAGAGGCAATTTCACGCGTACTCATCTCAGGAATTTCATCATAGGATTTAGCTCCTTTGGAAGGCAAGATCACTCGAGTCTCTCCCGGAAAAAGTTCATCATTTTGACCATTGATATGATAGGTTACAAACTTTTCTTTTTCGGTTTCAGACATTCGGAGTTGCCTTAAGCCAGCCATGGCTAGAACCTTGCCTAATGGATAACGAAAATCTGGTGGCGGAAAAGCTACATCAACCGGTAAAATTTCTTCATAGCGGGTCATGGTTACAAAGTAAAGATTTTGGAGAATCTTTTGACGAGTGAAGGTGGTTCCTCCTGATTTTTGTTGATGTGTTTTTTCGTATCGAAAGTTGTAAGGATCAAAACCTTGCTCTTTGACTCCTTGTTCAAAATCTGGCATGACAAAGGCACGAGTTAATTCGCGGGGACGATCGATACGATAGTTGAAAAAAATGACCGCATCATTGTCTTGGATCAAGCGTGGCTGTCCATCCTGATCACAGATAGAAATAGGCTCAATGAATTCATCAGTTACTCCTTGATCGTACTGGGCTTTGATCGCTGCCACTGGATCCGTGGTACAGTTTCCACTTCCTAGGGTGAGGGCGTTATAAGCCTTCTCTACTCTTTCCCAACGTTTGTCACGGTCCATAGCATAGAATCTACCCATTAAGGTAGCCAATTTTCCAAAACCAACAGTTTGAAGTTTGTTCAGAATATCTTGAACATATTTAATTCCAGAAGTAGGGGGTGAGTCCCGACCGTCAGTAAAACCATGGACATACACCTTGGTAACATTATGTTGTTTACAGGCATCAATGAGGGCATAGAGATGTTCAATGTTGGAGTGAACTCCGCCTGCTCCAATCAGACCCATTAAGTGCAAACAAGAATTATTTTTTTTAACATGTTCAAATGCATGCAAAAACGCTGGATTAGCCGCAAAAGCTCCATCGGCTACAGCCATATTAATTCGAGGTAAATTCTGATAAACAATACTACCAGCGGCAATATTAATATGGCCAGCATCAGTATTACCATCTTCTCCATGGGGTAAACCCACTGCTTCTCCACTTGCTCCCAACTGAGTATGAGGAAAGGCGATCCACAACTTATCCATGACTGGAGTTTTGGCCCGAGCGATGGCATTCCCTGCATTATTGGGCCCAATGCCCCAGCCATCCAAGATTAATAACAACACCGGTTTGGGTCCAGTATAGGGTCGTTGAGGAAAAGTAGCGTCAAAGGGTTTACTGGTGACTTTTGGTTGAATTTGAGTTACTGTCGGTTCAGCAGGATTGGTATTGATTGCCATACAGTACGTATCTTGGCAAATAAAACTTCATAAAGCAAGCCTCAAGCATTCCGAGCTCGTAAAATTTGGTCTTCAATCTGAAGTAAGCGATTATACTTGCTGACTCGTTCGCCCCGATTTGGAGCTCCAAATCGAACATATTGAGCACCCACTCCTACGGCTAAGTCAGCTAAGAAGGGGTCATTGGTTTCACCAGTACGATGTGAAACCACTACTTGCCAGCCAGCTGATTTGGCTAACTTGATCACATTGAGAGTTTCGGTAATAGTCCCCACTTGATTGGGTTTGACGTTAATCGAGTTACAACTCTGTTCCTGAATAGCTTTTTTCAGTTTTCCTTCATCCATCGAGAGCAGATTATCCCCCGAAATAATGGTGGTATCCCCCATTTCTTGCGTTAATTTTTGCCAACTTTGCCAATCATCCTCTTGAAATGGATCTTCGATATAAAACACATGATATTGTTTTCTCAGAGTTTGATAATACTCAAGTAGTTCATCGGCAGCATAGGGTTTGGACTTATCTTTTAAGATATAGTGATCATTTTCAAAAAAGAAGTTCGCTTCCATATCGACGCCAAAAAAGACATCTTGGGCAAAAGTAAAAGGCGAGGCTTTAATAGTTTCAATCAGGATCTCAAAGGCGTCGGCATTGTTATACAAATTAGGGGCAAATCCACCGACTGCTCCCACCGAGTGAATAGCTCCTTTCGTGATTAAAACTTGTTCTAACTGGTGGTACAAAGTTACGGCCATGGAAACCGAATCATGGAAAGATAAGAAACTCGCCGGAATAATTTGAAACTCTTGAATGTCTAAGTTATCTGCTCCTTGACTGCCACCACTAATTAAACCGTAAATACCGACGGGTAAGCTTAAATCTGTGGTCAATTGGTAGCGTTGAGCAAAATATTTATACAGCGGCATACCGCTGGCAACAGCGCCGGCTTTAGCAATGGCTTGAGATACCGCCAAGATAGCATTGGCGCCAAGTTTAGACTTGTTTTTGGTGCCATCGAGATTAATCAAGAGTTGATCAAGTTCTGTTTGGTTGAGGGGATCTTGCCCGACTAATTGAGGTCCAATCAAGGTATTAATATTGGAGACTGCTTGGAGGACTCCTTGCCCAGCCATCCTGCTAGGATCATGATCAGTCAGTTCAATGGCTTCGCTTTTACTTTTGGAGACACCTGCTGGTACACTTGATTCAACCATCAGTCCATTGTCTAACCAAATCATGCACTCCACGGTGGGGAGACCTTGAGAGTCAAGAATTTCACGAGCGTAAACGATTTGAATCTTTGACATAAATATTAAACTGAATGTGACAATACATACTTGATAGGATCAACGTGTTGAGGCCGAGCAATAAAACCAGTAACTTCAGTGGCTAGCTGCCTGATGAGTGTTGGGTTATTATCTTTCATTAAAACTAAAGCAGGTAAACCAGCCGCATGAGACATCAATTCTACACTCTGCTTCACCAGGCGAGCTGAGAAAGCAGGATCATGGGGATACAGTTGAGCTAAGTCTCTCTGTTTCAAATCAATGGCAAAACTCAAGCTGTTTAAGTTTGGCAAGTGAAAAATGACCCCACTGGTATCTACCAGTTTGTATCGATCAATTTGTAGAGCTTCAGCGGGTGTATTGATTTCCATCCAGACTGGAATATGAACAGCATGTTTAGCATTATAGTCATTTACCAGATGAATGAGTGCTGTCAGTTCACTGGGAGTACGAGTAAAGGTAGAGACCCAACTGATAGGCAGCTGATAGCGTTGGCTGAGATGGGCAATCATATCAAGTTCCAACTGAAGAAGTTGAGGGTGAGCCAAGTAAAAGATGGCGCCTCGATTTCCCAAATTGGGGTTAACCTCAGTGTTTGTATATTCATTTGCCTGTTTTAATCCGGCCATTTGTAAAGAAGTGGTAGCCAGTGAGCGGTAGAGTACCTGGTGATGTTGATGCTGAGTATATTCGTCAAAGAATTGTTCCATAGCTTCTCTAAAATGACTTTTCTGAGGGCTTTCTGCTACGTACAGGGGATGAAGATTAAGTTGTTTAAAGATTTTCCAACTGTCTAAATACAAACCATCAGAATTCTGTTGAGAAGTTAGGTGGAGCGTAGCCCCATTTCCCCCTAAAGCCAGAACTTTAGGAACAGGTGATGATATCGTTGTGGAAACAGGTTGAGAGACAGAGACAAGAGGCTGATGAATCTGAACTTGATTACCCTGTATAGCCAAGGATTTTCCTATCAATTGGGGAAGTTCATACGCAGAAATAAGTAAAGTAGGGAGATGGTGCTGCTTCAAGATAGTTAGCATTAATTGAGTGGGTTGAGTGGTGGTAATAACCCCTCGAACTTTAGGTAACAGCGTCAAATGATTTTTAGTGAGTTGATCACACAACAGAATTCCAGCTGTGGGAAGTTGAGTTCGACGCAGCCAACTATTAGCTGGCATCACGAAGCCAATACCTTGAGCTTCACCACTGACTAAGGTGGTGCCCAAAGTGATTGTTCCAGAACTTGGTGAAGGCTGAGGATCAGCCATAGGTCTGATATTTAAAAGCAGTGGCTGTTGCTGATCAACTGCCCACTCCAATGCCACATGGTTAAGTTGGTTACGCTTTACTTGTTGGGTATAACGAGCAATTTGTTCAATAACATTTTGACTGAGTTGATGTTGAGTATCTTTTGGCACAGGTTGGAGTTGATTGCTCTGAAGATCAAATTGAAGTTCATGTGGTTGTTTAGCTTGAGGATGAGATCGAATCAAAATGTGTTGTTTATTATTGGTCAGGGGGTTTTTGCTAAGAGAAACCTCAATTTGATCTTGGGGATAATGGGTTTGGACCAAAAAAGCATTTGAGAGATTACCTGTCTTTTCTAAGCTTTGAGACAGACGAGCCAACAAGTGGGGTTGGTACTGCTCTCCCCAACTTTCTAGAAGTGATTCTACTAAATTGGCATCTCCCTGAACTGGTCGAGAGGTATAGTTTGACCGGAAAGGTGAATTGGGTAAATTGCTGTGCCGGATAACCGCCGGCTGATTGTGCAATACACGGTAATATGCCTCAAGCAGTTGATGAGCAATTGGCTGTGGGATCCGCTGAGAGCGAATCACTTTTTTGAGTTGGGAAATACTTTGTTGCAGTGAGGCCCGATCAGTCAAATCAGTTACACTCAAAATGTCTTTGATTTTTTGATGGAGTTGATTCCGCTCAGCAATCTCGTTGAGAGTGGTGGTAGGAATAACAAAGGTGTTAGGTTGGGAGATGCCTTGGTGAGTCAAGTTACTCAATTTCCAAGCTTTTTCTCCCACTACATCCGGAGACAAGTCCAGAATTTCAGGCAATGAAAAAATATAGGCAGATTTTGTCACACCTTTATCGTAACGTATTTTGGCATTTTTCGCACGAGGGAGAAGGAAGATTTCAAACTCCAAATTCCAAAATCCAATACTCAAACAAATTTCAAAGCTCAATTAAAACTCAAGTCACTAGTAACTAATAACTTTGTTCTTTCTTCTTTTATCTTTACTCTTTTTTTTGGCTTTAATCCTATATACCTTTGCTCTCTGAACCTTTAACCCAGCATTGCTTTTTGCTTTAACCTTTTATTTAATCGTTCCTTTGGTCACTGTCAGCGGCAAAATAGTTTGATCGGGTCCAACCAAAGTGCCTGGCATCGTAGCCGCTTGAACTCCAACTGCGGTTTTGGTCCCAATCATTACTCCTAAATTTTTCAGTTGAGAATCGACTCTTTCCCCTTTGACCTCAACCGGAATTGATTGACGATCAAACCGTTTATTGGCCGTCACAAACCCAGCTCCCAGCCGTACTTGCTTCCCGATAATGGAATCTCCAATATATCCCCGATGGACACTACTCTGCTCCATCATGATGCTGCGGGCAATTTCGCTATGAGCTCCTACGAGAACCTCTTTTTCCAAAGAGCTGGCTCGAATCAGACTAAAGTCACCCACTTTGGCTTTAGTGCCAATATAGGCAGGTCCCACAATTTTTACAGCATGACCAATCACGGCTTCAGCCTCAATTACGATTGGTCCCTGTGAGTCATCCAAGACTACCGTGGAATCAATGATGGCGGTGGAATCAATCATGGCTGATTGTGTTTGTAAGAGGTGTTGTTGAAAATCAAATAAATGCCAGGGATATTTTAGTGTCAGCACTGGATCAGTCAGCTCGGTCCAGACAACATGTTTGGATTGAGCATAGTCAGAATAGGCCGTTTCTAAAGAGTACTCGCTGGGTGGAGTTTGGGCTAGCTTGGCTAAAAAATCATGATCAAACAGGTAAAAGCTCAGAATCCGAATATTGGATGGTGTTTCGCTGGCACTTGGTTTTTCAATAACTCGTTTGACTCGATTACCGTCTGCCTCTAAAATTCCAAATAAGTGAGGGGTATGAGTTGGGGTGCCTAAGAATACACAATCTGCCCCGGTATTTTCTTTTTCCGTAATCACCTTTTGTGCCAATTCTCCGGCGTTTACATAATAAGGAGAGACTACTAAAAAATCACCTTCAATCAATTGGGCAGCGGCTAATACTGCATTCCCTTGTCCATCTTGATGAGGTTGAATCGCATACTGAATGGGGTGGGTAATCCCATCGGCGGCAAGTAATGTTTTTAGTTGGGTGGCGTCTGGATCATCGTTTCGAATCACCACCACTATTTTTTCTATGCCCACGGCGAGCAAGCTGTCTATGGTTCGCCCGATTAAGGACTTCCCATGTAAGGTTAAATAGCCTTTGTGAGTATCATTGAAAGGAAACAGTCGGCTACTGGCTCCACCAGCCAGAATAACTGCAGTAGGTGTGTTCATATTTGATTCTTTTTTGCTGTTATTACGATCCTATTGTACCGTTTTTGATATTGCTTGGCGATGACTGATTAGACTGACTCAAAGTACTTATATATTTAGGAGTTGAATAATCTGATTATGAATAAGTCCATTCGTTGCCACTATGCTTTCTGAGTTTATTCCAAATTTGTTTCCCTTGATATCACTCACTTTGCCTCCAGCCTCTTCAATAAAAACTGCCATCGGTGCAAAGTCCCAAAACTTACCATACGCTTCAACTACCGCATCAATCTTTCCTTGAGCTAATAAGTGAAAGTGCCAGCAATCTCCCCAAGCTCTTTGGTGTTGGACTAAGCTTGAAAGTTTGAGAAGCTTTTGATCAAGTCCCTTTTCAGTAAATCTTTTCAAAGTGCCGATACTCAAATAGGAATTTTCTAATTGATCTACTCGGGAAACTTGGAGTTGTTGGTGATTCAAGAATGAGCCCTTGCCTTTAACGGCATAGACCAGTTCATTAAATTGAGGCATGTTAGAAATTCCCAGAATAACTTCATTATCTTTGACTAAAGCCAGCAAAGTTGAAAAGAATGGCAATCCCCGAATAAAGTTTTTGGTGCCATCAATCGGATCAATTACCCAGGTAAACTGAGAAGCAGGATTGCTCCTGCCTTCTTCCTCTCCTAAAAATCCATGATCAGGAAAATAATGAGCAATCACTTGTTTAATTTTGGCCTCGGCCTTTTTGTCGGCAATGGTTACGGGTGATTGGTCACTTTTGAGATCAACCGTAATATCTTGGTTAAAGTATTGCAAAATTACTTTTTCAGCCTCTTGAACTGCTTCAAGGCCTACGGTTAGATACTGGTCGATAATCGCTGGTTGATTAGTCAAGGGCGTGTGTATTGACTCCTTCGTCCCACTTAATTTCACTGTATTTTTGCAAAATAGACTTGAGGGTTTGCTTGAGTTGATTATATTGTTCCTCAGTTTTGCCCTCAAATTTAAGAGTGATATATGGCCCATTTTGCGAGGCACGAACAATAGCCATTTCCTCCGCTGTATCCATCCGAATGCCATCTATATCAACATATTGGGCATTGGGCCAATGTTCCATAAATTCTTGACGAATTTTGGTATTAATAAACTCAAACTTAATATCATCCGCGAGTCCAAACTTGATTTCCGGACTACTGACGTAATGACTGAGCTTACTGACCGCCTCACTTAATTTTTGATTGGTTCTTTCTAAATATTGCAACAATCTTAAACTGGCATAGGCGCCATCATCATGTCCGTAAAAGTTATCCATAAAGAAAATATGACCGGATAATTCTCCCCCAAAAGGAGCGCGCTCTTCTTTAACTTTAGCCTTAATAAAAGAGTGTCCCGTCAGCCACATCACTGGTTTACCACCATGATTTTCAATGGCTTCAGTCACTTGGCGCGAGCACAAGGTATTGTAGACAATAGAAGCTCCTGGAATAAAATCTAAGACATCCTGGGCAAATAAAGCCACAATGGTATCCATCCATAAGACATTGCCGTTTTCGTCAACCACGGCCATGCGGTCTCCATCAGTATCGTAAGCAAAGCCAATATCAGCGTGAGCTGCTTTGACGCCGGTGGCTAATCTTTCTAAAACTTCAACTTCAGTTGGATCTGGGACGCCCAAGGGGAAACTTCCGTCCGGAGTACAGTTTTGTTCAATCACTTCACAGCCGGCTTCACGTAAAATTTGTGGGTAAAAGACACCTGATCCGGTATTACACCCATCCACCACCACTTTCCAAGATCGTTGTAAATGAAAGTGCTTTAAAATGTCAGCTTTATAATCAGGAAAAATATCAATTTCGTGATTGGTGCCTTTGCCTTCTGAAAATTCTTTTTTGTCAGCGATTTCCCGTAGTTGTTGAATTTCCTCAGTAATCATGGTGTCAGAATATCCCACACCAAGTTTGAGCCCATTAAATTCTTTGGGATTGTGAGAAGCCGTAATCATGGCTGTGCCTTTGGTACGGAAAAAGTAAGCCGAGAAGTACGTGATTTGACTGAGAGATAACCCAAGTTCATGGGTGTCGATTCCACCATCATTGAGTCCCTGAATGAAGGCAGCCGCATATTCTTCGCTGGTGAGTCGATTGTCATGTCCGACAGCGGCCTCTTGAATGCGACGTTGGCTCAAAAAAGTGGCATAGGCTCGACCTAGCGTGTAATAGATATCTGCATCTAAATCGGTGCCTGCCACGCCTCTCAAATCATACCCACGAAAAATAGTTGGATTAATCTGATCAACAATTTGATACATAATGAACTCCTTATGCTAAAACTTTACAAGGTCAAAAATAAAAGATCAAGATCCTGCTCAAGAGATAATGCATTCCTACTGGTTTTTTGTTTGAGATCAAAATCATGGAGATGTTGGTGGATGGTGAGCAGTTGTTTGAGTGTGAATGTCCCTGCCTGATGTTTGAGTTTTTGGACCACAAAAGGAGGACCGGCTACTTTGGAACCTTCTTTGACTTGAATCAGCAGTCTCACCTGTCTGGCTAACATGGCGAAGCACATAAATTCACCATCACTTTCGATAGCTTGATGCAAGAGTTGATGCTGTTTACTAAAATTTCGCTTTTGTCCGTTCAAACTATCCAGCCAGGAAAATAAGGTATTCGTAGTTTTAAATTCTTTGACAGACGCTCGTGGAAATTTTTTGAGCATGGTGGAAGTTAACTTGCGCTTTTCCCAAAAAATAAGCTCAGTATCAGGGTCATCTTGCGTGGCAAATAGTTGGATGAGTTCTTCTTTTTTAGCTGATTTAGGAAGGGAGTGTAGCTCCTCTACTACTACCAGACGTTTTCCTCCAAACAAACTGGCCGTACCCAACAGACTGGCAACATCTTTCATTTGAAGGGTTGTAGCCATCAAATGATGGACTGCTTGCTGGTTGGCTTTGGCTTGGGTAATCTGATCTGTCAAAAATTGACGAGACTGAATAATATTTTCTCCGTGAATCACAATCATGAGTTTAAGTATACCGCAACCATATTGTTTACGTATTGAGAAGTTGACCCACTCATTTGTACAATAAACAAGTAACAATCAGCTGTCTATGAAAGGACCACTTATGCCACGTTCTGCTACATCCACTGCTATCTCTTTTGACTCTGCTTTTGACTTAACTCGTTTAAGTTTGATGTTTGTTTATTTTATGGTAGTAGATAGTATTATTCTCTACTTGGGACATGTAGTATTACCAAGTCAAATTGTACTTGGTACCTACCAAATTTCGCCACTCTTGGCCGTGATTCAAAGTATGTTGTTCTTTAGTTTATTGGCAGTCGTAGCGGTTCCAGTTATCGAATTGGTGGCTCAATATCTTAAGTTTAAATTGAGTGATCTTCACTGGATTGTGGCTACTTTTGTGGTTGACTTTGTGGGTTTGTGGATGGTGGCTAGATTGGCTGATATGTTGGGTTTAGGGATTAGCTCTTGGGTGATTGTGGCTGTTTTAGCAGTTTGTTTCGATTTGGGACAAGGGTTAGCCATTCGAATGCTGCGAAATGCCAAGTAGACCTTATTGATTATTGGTTAATGGTTCTCTACCTGTATTGTCATCCCGGTGAAGACCGGGATCCATAGTTTGGATCAACGGAGAACGCTTCGGAGTGATCCCGATTTTCATCGGGACAAGCATTTTTTTGGTGTCATTCGATCCCCAAAAAGATCACGTCCTTCGCTTTTTTACCGGGCAAGTATTGATATTAGTAGAGTGTTTCCCCAAAATCTACAATCACAAATTTTTACCCAACGGAAAATCCATGTCGTTTTAACCAGCCCCGGTGTTGCCGATATTCTGGGTCATATTTTTCGACCAGTTTCCAAAATTGTTGGGAATGATTCATGTGAGTGCGGTGAGCGAGCTCGTGAATAATCACATAGTCAATAATAGCTGGCTCAAAGTGAACTAATCGCCAATTAAAACTGAGAGTCCCTGTACTACTGCAACTTCCCCAACGAGTTTTTTGGGCTCGGAAAACAATTTTTGAAAAGTGTGTATTCATGGATTGGGCCAGTTGGTGTGTTCGAGGTGAGATGTATTTTTCGGCAGTGTTTTTTAAAAAACGAGTTAGTTGAGTCTGTTGCTTAGCTGAATCAGCGGTAGTAGAAGTCAAAATTAGGGTGCCACTATATTCCAATGATGGATGAGCATGAACGGTAATTTTAGGAATTTGAGTAGCCGAGATCATATATTCTTTTTGGTATTTTTTTCCAAAAATAAAAAGCGCATCGGTGGTATTCATAGCTGGTTGGGCTTGTTGCTTTTGCAAGACTCGTTGGATCCAAGGTTCACTTTGCTGAACAAAATGTTCAATCTGAGCTTGGGAAACTCGTTTGGGAGTGACTACGACTACTTGGCCACTCGCTTCAACTTTAATCCGGATAGATCGAGATCGAGGGTGAGTTTTGTGAATATAATCGATTGATGTAGAGAAAGACAAGTTAAAAGTTCAAAAGTTTATCAAGTTTGTAAAGTTCTTTTAGTGAAAGACTTTATGAACTTTTTACTTTATAAACTTTCAACTAGGTAATTACAATGAGAATTGATGAAGTAAGTCTTGAATCATATTGCCGTTACTGGCAGGAGTGACTGTAGGAATCAAGACAGCCAAGTCAGCATTCACTTCAAATAGTTTTTGCAGATAGAGTGTCAGAAAGATAAAGAAAAATCCAATTATCATATTAATCAGCTGCATGCTATTGCGACGCATCAGTCGCAACGAAAAAATCATCCCGATCAAGGAGGCTATCAACAGAATTGCCGTTTTAATCACTAGTTCAGTCAACATTTTTTCATCCAGTTGATGGGTAATTAATAGGGCTTCGAGCTGTGGATAGTCTACCATTAAAAACTTAATTGAATCATAAATTCCATAGAGTCCCTGAAGCGTTAAAACAAGTGCTAAAGTAATGGCAATGGGTTTATGAATCCAACTGAAACTATCCCAGCTAAATTTCGGTTGACGATAGGTAGTGGCAAGCTGAACTTCATTTGTTTCTTGAGTCATTTGAGTATGAGCAATCAGAGGCTGAGGCCCATTCTCGGTTTGGATCATATTATCCGGTTGAAGTGACTTGAGGGGGCCGGTTTGAGTATGTGGCTGATTGGGATGAATGGGAATTTCGTGGAGTAATTGACCACTTTGTTCCAAATTTTGCTCCATTGACTCAATAGAAGGAAGGGCTTGATTTTCAGCCATAGTACTATCTTACGCATCATTTGAAAATTTCTAAAGTGGAAATTGATGGTTTGTTGTACAATACCTTAGTTGAAAGTTTAAAAGTTTATCAAGTTAGTAAAGTTTTTCTAATGAAAGACTTTATGAACTTTCTACTTTTGACTTTCAACTAATTAGCCGAAGTGGCGGAATTGGCATACGCGTACGGCTTAGAACCGTATTCCTTTTTTGGATTGTGGGTTCAAGTCCCACCTTCGGCACCTATTCATCCTCTGCTAATTCAGAATTATCCTCATTAGGAATTGAGAAATATGTCTTTAAATCGTTTAATTTAAGAGGAAAAGGCATTCTATTAATTCGGGAATCGGTTATATCCTTTAAAGGATATCCACTGGGCATCCCAATGGGCTAAGTGGGGTTGATTTATTTCTCGTACAACTTCCAGTAAAGCAGCAAGAATGTATTCACTGCTAATGGGTTCTGTAATTAATGCATCAAGTTCGGCCGCTTCAATAGCGCGAGCTGTTGAGGCGGATTGCCCATCTAAGAATACAGTACAAGTCATTCCCAACATTTCCAACGTAGACTGTAAAACATCAATCAAGCTGTTCCTGTTGATAGTGAGAATACCTACTTTTTCTGGTCTATTTAGCATATCTATATCAAAGGTAAGTTTTGATAACAATGAATTTGGTGATTATACCACTTAATATTCTTTTCTAATAAAAAACCCCGTCAAACGGGGCTCTTTAAGCTTCGAACGTGGTTCCCGGTGAGGAAAGACCTTCGAAGATACTAGTACTATATCAAAATCATACATCTATGTCAATAGGAAACTTATTCGGTCTTAGGAGTTTCTTTGGGTTGGTCTTCCGGACTGGCAATTGCGTATTCGAGGACACTCGCATCTTCTTTCAGTTCTCTCCCCTTGTCTCGATCGTTATATTTCATCTCAGCCATCCATTGATTGACCGATTCTGCCCAACTGCCGTCACTACTCGGGGTGTATTTGGTCATAATTTGTTCCGGGGTGGTTAATCCTTCATCAATATAATTCTCCTTGAGTTCTTTGGCGGCTCGTTCAAAATTGGCTTCGAAACTTTCGAAGGCTAAAGTACCTCGAGAGTGAACACCAAAGCCCAGACAGTTGTAACTTCCCTCAGGAATAACTTTGCACAGATTACTCTCTTGCATTGCAATAGCGGGTAAAAGACGGAAATCAAAATTATTTTGATCAGCTAGCTCAACAAAAACTTGACCAAAATGATCATAAGGCTTAAGAGGTGAATCGTATCTTTCCAAAAATTTAGCCACCAACTCTGCTCGGGCATCATCGGTTTGCATGACAGATTCCATACCTTTAACTTGACCAGTTGCAAATGCTAAATCACTCTGACTATTAGCAGAGGTAATCAGTGGATCTGGACTGGGACTGATCAAGTTGTTTTGTTGTTTCAGTGTGTAAAAATGAATAGAGGCCGCGCTAATTAAAATTACCCCGGCGGTCAACAAAATCCAAGAGTACGCAAAAAAAAGTTTTTTCATAGGTACCGATTATTTCAAAGTATATCAAAATAAAGTCCAAAATCCAAACTCCAAAGCTCAAACAAAATCCAAGGTCCAAATTCCAAAAAGAACGTCATGTCATCCTAAACTTGATTCAGGATCCAGGGTGGTGAAAATGCCCTAGATTCTGACTGGAGTTTATCCTGATGAAAATCAGAATCAGAATGACTTCTTTATTAATCATTCAACACTAATCACTAGTCATTTGGGAAGTTATCCCCTTGAAAAAAAAGTGAATTCGTGATATCCTATAATTATGAAAAGGTGGATATTTCTGATTTTTTTCTGCCTAGTGTTTTTCCTGAATATCCGCCCAGTTCAGGCTGCGGAAGGGTCGGTATTGGGAATCCACATTTTACACCCCTATGAATTAGAAAATGTGGTCAATTTGGTAAAAACCGATGATGATAGTTGGCACTATGTAACACTGCCACTTTCGTTCGCAGATCTTCAAAATAAAGATCAATGGCAAGCTTTTTTTGATAAAGCTAAGACAGATAAGATTATTCCGATAGTTCGATTAGTTACCGAATTTGACAGTGCGACCAATGCTTGGAAAATTCCAACACGCCGAGAAATTGTGTCTCAAGTTGATTTTTTAAATAGCTTAAATTGGCCAACTGATCAACGACTCATCATTATTTATAATGAGCCCAATCATGCTGCGGAATGGGGTGGAATTATAGATCCAGCGAGTTATGCGGATACACTCAAGTTTGCTTCTGCTTGGGCGCATACCAGTAACGACCAGTTTAAAGTTCTGCCGGCTGGATTAGATTTGGCCGCGAATAGTAGTAGCCAGACTCGAGAGGCTTTTAGCTACTTAAACGAGATGATAGCTGCTGATCCAGATGTTTTCACCTATTTTGATTATTGGAACTCTCATTCTTACCCCAATCCTGGGTTTAGTGCAGCCCCAACTCGAACTGGTCAGAATTCGCTGCGAGGTTTTGAGTATGAGTTAGCCTATTTAAAAAATAAAACAGGCAAAGATTTTCAAGTGTTCATTACTGAAACCGGATGGTTGGAAAATCCAAGTACTTCACGATGGTTAGAATCGTACTACACATATGCGCTGCAACATATTTGGTCTGACGCTCGGGTAGTGGCGGTCACTCCATTTTTGCTTCAGGGAGACCCCGGGCCTTTTTCTCAATTTTCTTTTTTTGATAAAGATGGACAGCCCACTTTGCAGTACACAGCTTATCGAAATGCTTTAGCGAAGATATTAGGTGGTTAATTATTTGGCAATTCCAGCTGAATTAAGTTGCTTGGAAGAGTTTTGGGGTAACTGGGTAGAAGTTCGAGTAAGTTGGCTAATTTGAAATTGAAACCCCTGGTGCCATGGTCCATACTTAGCGATAATAGGATCTAGAGGAGGGTCTCCCAACTCTTGTTGCCATTCTTGAAATCTCATGACCTTATCTTTGCCATATTGATTAAGAGATTGGCAGATATCTTCGACGGTTTTAAATTTAGGCGCTTTACTGTGAAATTTGGAAGCATAAGAAACCAATTTTTCGAGTGAAGAGTGTGGTACATAATCTGCTTCAGGAAGATCTAGGCCAAAATCACGAATGTCTTGAGCCGTAATTCCCACTCCTGTGTGATTATGCGCTACTTGAATAACCTGAGGAGCATAACCAGCTTGAGACAGAATCCATGCTCCGATGACAGTATGTTGAATATAAGGTTTCTCTGATGGTGGCTGACTTGGCATCCATTCATAGCCTCCACATGAATATACTCCTACGTCCATCAGCAAAGCTGACTGAATAATAAATTCTCGGGTTAGACCAGTTTTATCAAAGGAATTTTTTTCGAAAAGTCCAACTGCAATTTCGGCTACAATATTACAATGTGTCCAGACCAAATCCAACAGCATTTCGGACTGGGCATATTTTTTATGTAGTAAGAACTCGCCAGGATAGAGTTGTTGATTGACAAAGTTTCTCACTTCTACTTGAGAGTAGCATACTTATTACTCCGGTGGCAAGGTGTCTTCTTTAAAAGACTACCAAGAATAGGGGGATGAGCATTATTAGGGTGACTTCATAGATGCCGGTATGAAGATGGTGAAGCAGTGGCGTTTTAACTTGGTTTAAGCCCTGGTTTGAAATTTGATAAGTTTGAGGAGCTTTTTCCCAATTTTGTTTGACTACTAAAAACCACTGGTCATTATTTTCATACAAGTAGGCATAATAACCAAAGCCAAGTGAAGGGTCATTGGAGTAGTTTCCTAAATCTAAATCAGTCTCATCAGAACTAATAAATTTTTGACCAGTTGGTTGTAAATCCTTATTAAAACCAACTACTCCTCTAGCGGTACACTGCTGACTGGCAGGTAAGTGAGTAGCATCCTGGGATGACAGAAAGGCACAACCCGTAAAGGAAATGAGATCTTTTTTTTGATCTCCATCCAAATCAAGGTCCATGCTGTGGGCTGGTAAATCCCAGTCGTAAATTGGTCGAAAATTTTGATGGGGAAAAAGAGGATGATCAGTCAGCCATCCAGCCACAAATATAAAGCCCAAAAAATAAAATAATAAACCCAATACCAAAATACCAATCAATAAAAATCCACCATGTAATCCAAATTTACTGAGCTTTTTCATTTGGGAAAGTATATCGAATTTGATAGACTAACTCTACTATGGAACTCTTGTTCTTTTTTGTGATCTTAGCTCTCAGTTTGTGGTTACTCTTATTTTGGTGGTTGAATGAATTAGAATTGCCCTCTCCTGATTTACAAAAATTTCGTAAAGTTTTAATTGTGTATCCTCATCCTGATGATGAGGTACTGACTACTGGTGGATTGATTCAACGCCTGAAACAGCAAGGGAGTGAAGTCCACTTAGTGGTGCTGACCAAAGGTGAAAAAGGGACCCCAGATGCCCACTTGGAGCAAAGTTTGAAGCAAACGCGGACAAACGAGATGAAACGCGTGGCCAAAATTCTCGGAATTGATCAGTTAAAGCAGGAAGATTTTGGAGATGGCGAATTGAGTCACCAAGTACCTCGAATCGCTCGATATCTCAAACAGGTAATGCAACAATTTCAGCCAGATTTAATCATTACTTATGATCGATCAGGACTCTACGGTCATCCCGACCACATTGTGGTTTCAGAAGTGGTGACAGTTCTCTATCAACGACTTTGTCCGCAATCTACCTTATGGTACGCTTCTCTTCCCCAGTCAGTGTTGGCTATGACTCAGTTACCCACTCACATGGCACAAGATCCAGAGTTTATTAAGAGACGGAAATTACCCAATCGAAAAATATTTATTGGTTGGAGATTTCTGACAAAACTCAAAGCTTTGCGTGCTCATCAAAGTCAGTTGCAGTCTTTTACCTCTTCCCTCCCCCTAAATTTTTTACCATTGGAAGTATATTTCTCATTTCAACTGTTTGAGTATTTTTGGGAGGAAGAGTAATCTTTTTGGGTGAGTCGGGCGGGGCTCGAACCCGCGACATTCTGCTTAAGAGGCAGACGCTCTAACCAACTGAGCTACCGACCCAAGATTTTATCTCTAGCACTCATTTTTTAAAGGCATCAGGCCTAACCCCAGCCAGAGGCTGGTCCGCCTTGGGCGGAAACTGAGCTACCGACCCAAGATTTTATCTCTAGCACTCATTTTTTAAAGGCATCA
>CAZVBO010000004.1:15789-74713 GCA_964625685.1 uncultured Pseudomonadales bacterium | reverse complement strand
GCCTAACCCCAGCCAGAGGCTGGTCCGCCTTGGGCGGAAACTGAGCTACCGACCCGAGTTAATGTTTAGTGATTATTGGTTATTGTTTAAAAAATTCAAACAAAATTCAGACTTCTTTATTCTTTTATCTTTATACTTCTTTTGGCTCTTTTTCTTTGTTTCCAATAAAACGAAACTTTCAATTTTTATGATTACTGGAGTTTGGTTATTGGTTTGTTCTCCCTACTTCTGCCTAAAGAAAGTTTACTCTGAGCGAAGCGAAGAGTGCACCAGGAGGGATTCGAACCCCCGACACCTTGTTCCGAAGACAAGTGCTCTATCCAACTGAGCTACTGGTGCAAGTGTGCCTGCCCACAATCGCTGAAGCGCTAGCTGATGCAGGTGGGATGAATTATATCACTTACACCTTTGTCACGCATTGCCTTTTTTGGAAGTGGCCATTAGTATTTACAAGTAACATGACGTTACACTACTATCCCCTCGTTAATAAAATAGTGACTACTCTTAATCTTCGTGATAAGTTAAATATTCCAACTCCGGTTGATATGGATGCTACTTTTACTCGCCCTTTTGTGACGGTGGCTCGAGAGCCAGGCAGTGGTGGTCGGCCTATTGCTAAGTTAGTCGCAGAAAAGTTGGGTTTTGAATTTATCGATGAAAAAATTATTCGAGATATTGCCGCTTCTACCAAACAGCGTCGGGAAATTATTAAAGCGATTGATGAAAAAAGCCGGGGTCGGATTGAAGATATTATTCACTCAGCGCTTAATACCGAATATATGGATGATATTGAATACATCACTGAACTAGGAAAAGTATTACTCTATTATGCTCACAAAGGAAAGGTAGTGATTGTGGGTCGAGGTGCCAACTTCATTACACCCTTTGCTAAGGGGTTGCATGTCAATATTACAGCACCTTTTAAATTACGTGTCCAACGGGCAATGGAGTATGAAGGATTGAACAGTCGTAATGCTCAAAAATTGGTCAAAAAAATTGAAAAGGAAAGATGTGACTTTGTGAAACAATATCTGAAACAGGACGTAACTAAAAGTAATGCCTATGATTTGACTATTAATACTTCTTTTTACACTCTAGATCAGGCCAGTAATGTGATTGCTGAAGCCTTTTATCAAAAGTTTAGTCGGTCTGAGCGATATAAAAATATTTTCAGCTAGTTTTCTAGATAGAACTCTATTGTAAGAACACTTTGTGGTATAAAGCGGGGTATGAATTTTGGAGAAACTATAAAAAGCTTCCCGGTATGGAGTAGACGAAATAAAATTCCGGAAAGGGAGCAAGTAATTGAATTTTTGGAAGGAAGAGACACCTTCCGAGATGGTGGCTCTTTTGGTGGAACAACATATGAATTGAATGAATCAGATAGTCTTCTTCCTTTTTACAATCGAGTAGCAGCTGATTTTAAAGTAAATTTTAACGCTTTGTATGTTCCCCTAACGAAAGATGAACTTATCGTAGTTAAAGTTCCTGATCACCAACGAGGAACCATCACCTGGGATCCATTTCAACTAAAAAACACTTACAAGGCTTGGATTGATAAAATTTCGTTGAGTATGTTACCTGATCGAGATAGTAATTTTGAAAATGAATCAGATCTTTTAGTAGTGGATCAGATGAACGAAATGCTTGCTCAGGGATGACTGCCAATTATTTTTGTTTTTCCTAAAACAGAAACTGACGGGAAAGAAGAAAGTTTGCCCCAACCTCTAGCACTAGCTCTGGTCCAGACAACTCACATTCGGATGGACGATTTATTTTCAAGAAAAGGTGAAGAGCAAGGTGGTACACATTTTATTCCCATTCAGAGAACAGAAGGTGGTTGGAGAGTTGATACTTCTGATTTTGAGCTTCTTCAGAAAATTAGGATTTTAGGTTTACATGGTTTATTTCTCAACTACAATATCCTCTTTGATGAGGATAGCTTTATGAATGCTCGAGCCGAGTCGGCGAGGCAAAGGGAAATTTTTTCTAATAAAACTGAATAAACTTTTTATTTAAGTGGTACCGTAATCACATGCTCCCAATCTTGTGGATCTGGAACAGCCGGAACGACAACGAGATTTTCAATCACAAATGGCTGGGTGGACACAGTGACTCCTTGGCAAGCTTTCTCTCGGGTTTCCTTATCATGATGTCCATAGAGCAAACTCGTGTGGGGCATAAAGACATTGTTCTCTACTCCAAAGATTTCTTTAGCATCCAGATTGGCTTGCATGAGTGCTGCCGTAGAATTAACTCTCACAAAGACAGATTGAAAATGAGTAGTGCTAAAGGAAATAGGACCATAGCTGAGAGCTAATGGCTTGATTTTTATTGCCAACTGGTTCGCTTTCTGTTCTATCTCAGCTAGTTCCATTTCAAGATCGCCCAGTAAAGTAATGTGAGGTTCAAAAGTGGGCCCGTCATATTGTTGAGCAAGTTGGTGAATAACTTGAGTTAAATCAGAGTGTAGAGGTTCAGGTGGTACTAACCAAAGGGAGTATTTCATACCCGCATTCTAGCATGGTTTCTTACAAATCGACGATATGTTTGCCACTTTCGCCTGCCATAAACATGGTTAAAAAGAACATCAGAATTAAGGTTAAAGCTGCCCCACTAAAGGCCATATGGACTGAGTTGGTGGCTAAGGCTCCCCCAATGACTGGCCCAAACACAAACCTAAAGCTAAAAGCAGCCCCTAAGATGCCAAACCACTTGGCACGTTGTTTAGGCTCTGTACTGTCACTGATAACCGCTTGGGCAACAGAAATATTCCCTCCAGAAATGCCATCTAAAATCCGAGCAAAGAAAATTAGAGGGGCATTGGTGGCAATAGCGAATAAAAAGAAGGAAATGGCAGATCCCAGCATGCTAAAAGCCAACATCGGTTTACGACCGTAGCGATCAGACAAGCGGCCAATAATGGGTGTTGAAATAAATTGAGCTAATGAATACGCAGCAAACAAAACTCCCAGCCATAAAGCGTTAATTCTAAACCGTTCCACATAGGTGTATTGCAATGGAATAATAATGCCATAACCCAGGGCATTAACAATGGCGATGAGCGAAATCACCCACAACGTGGTATTGTTGTTTTTCTTTTGCCAAAACATACTCAATACCTCTCTCAGAAATACAAGTGGGAAAGGAAGGTCTTTATGGTAAGGAAATCAGGTGGTGATGTATATGAGAGAAAGTGTAAGAAAATGAAATGAGCGAGAAACGGGACTCGAACCCGCGACCTCCTCCTTGGCAAGGAGGCGCTCTAGCCAACTGAGCTATTCTCGCACTGTTTTATTTTGCCAACTAACGACAGTTATTGTACACGAAATTTAAGAAATTTGAATAATAACCTGGAGGTCTTAGCGAAATCGCCTGATCCCAAAGAGTTGCTGATAGGCTTTTAAGTACAAAAGTTCTGACAAGAGGGTGGCTAGGACTCCCCCATTAGGTTTTTGTGATCGAAAGTGAGAGTGATTGGTCGCATGCCAAATCAAAGGGTCACCATTGGTAAACTCTCCCATAAAAATTCCCAGGTGAAGCTTGTGATAATCTCTCTGAGAGGTTGGCCCAAACATGAAAATATCACCTTCTTGAAGTAAATCCTGGGGCATAATAGGCTGCGAGTTTTTCAAAAAGTAATGAGCTGTATAGTTTTCTGCTTTAGAGAGACAAAACCAGCCCAGTACTTCTTCATAGACTATTTGAATTAGGGTTAAGCAATTTATAGCTTGCAAACCTGTTATTTCATCAATTACATCAGGTGAGTGGTCATATTCATATTCCAGCTGGTGAAGAAAAAAGGGAAGTTCTGTTGGAGTAAAGTCCTAGAAAATTACTTAAATCAAAAGTGCCAAGCTCAAGAGTCGAACTTGAATCTCATGTTTTTCAGACATGCGCCGTGACCACCTTGGCTAGCTTGGCTAGATATTTTGAGGCTTTGATTGTACCGTAATTTACTTGACATTACACCAAGCAAAGCCAATCTCATTTCATGGCTGGTTGAAAGCCAGCCACCCTCAAAATAGTGGATCTGAGAGGGCTCGAACCTCTGACCTTTCGGATGTAAACCGAATGCTCTAACCAACTGAGCTACAGATCCTAATAAGTATCAGTCACCAACTGCCAGCCAGAGGCTGGTCAGCCTTTGGCTGAAGCTAAGCGTCCGTTGGGTGCCCAGGAGAGGACTTGAACCTCCACGGCTTGCGCCATACGCACCTCAAGCGTACGTGTATACCATTTCACCACCTGGGCATAATTAAAGCTGATTAAGTTGATTTAAAAGTTGTTCCTTATTATATCGAACTTTATAAAATTTTTCTCTATCTCTGGCTTCTATTCTTGATTTAAATTTTTCGTAGTAAATAAGTTGTAAAGGTGCCTTACTTTTAGTTGAAGTAACTTGTTTAGAATTATGCTGTTTTAGTCTTCTATGTACATCTTGAGTTAAACCAACATAAAACCATTTGTATTTTTCACTCCTTAATACATACATGTACCAGAATTGCATTTTCGCGTACGTGCCTGCCTGCGCAGGCAGGTATACCATTTCACCACCTGGGCATGTGAGTTTTTAAAGTTCAAAACTAAAAAAGTTTGTCAAGTTGATGAAGTATATTATACGTTATAACTTGATAAATTTTAAACTTTAGATTGACTTTGGTGCCGAAGAGAGGATTTGAACCTCCACGAGTTTGCACTCACACGCTCCTGAAACGTGCGCGTCTACCGTTCCGCCACTTCGGCTACTTAGTTAAAAGTTTATCAAGTTTGTAAAGTTAACTAAAAAAACAACCAGTTAGAGGGTTTTTATAAGACCTGATAATAATTTTGAAATTTCTTTACAACTCTCGCTTAATATTTCAAATTGTGATTGTGAAATATACCTTAAATCAAGAGCAATATAGAGCATTGATCTCACTTCTCCTGCTGATCCTTTTGCAATATATAAAAAATTTTTTAGTTCTTTATTGCTTCTTCTTTCGAACCCTTCAGCAATATTATTTGAAATTGAAACAACTGCGCGAAAGATTTGATTTTTAAAACCAAAGTCTAAATTCTTGTTTAGAACTTTATAAATTTGAATTGTTAAAGTACGACTTTTCTGCCAAGCTATTATATCCTCAAAAGTTGATATTTTCATAAAGAGCTTTATGAACTTTTTACTTGATGGACTTTATAACTTTGAAATCAACTGTGTTTGTTTTAATTGAGGTATTCTATCATTGATTGACTGTTCTGTAATCTGGGTTGGGTCAAAATGGGTTCTATCAATAATTTGCTGCTCGATCTCATATAAATAGTGATGATAGAGTTCCATTTCGGGTTCATTGCTAGGATACCGGTTCTGATAGCGAAACTTTAAGTCAGCCAATCGGTCAGCGAGACTGACTACTCCACCAGGAGCCACTCGCATATCAGCATACTTACTGATTTTGAGACCCCAATCTGTGGAGTCATGCACTTCCGGAATAAAGGGAAAGGTGAGTTTGGATACAATTTTAATGATTGCCGGTTCGATATTTAATTCTTCTAGCATAGCTACGGTCGCTTTTTCTTCATCACTGCCGTACTTCTTAACTTGCTGTTGTTGAACCTTTTGCCAATACTCTACTCCCTCAGGTTGGAGGAACCTAGCCATCTGTGGCTGAGAAAAATCGAATTTAATCATGTTGCCCAAGTCATGCACTAAGCAGGCTTGGAGATACTGACCTTTATTAAGGTTATCAGTTTGTTGAAAAATCTGATCTGCCACACTGGCAACTCGAAGTTGATGCAGCTGTAACACTGGTGGTAAATGAAAATGTTGGTAGATATCAGTAATAATCATAAACCTATTAAAATATATCAAATAATATCAAGATAGATCAATCTATTTTTTCTCTGACTTCAATTAGCAGTATCATATGTTAACTGCTAAAAGCAGTCTCTTGTGAAAAGAGATCGAGTGTTATTATAATAGCTGTTATTCTTTTTGCGTATGTCAAATCAAAAATACAAAATCTTTTACCAACTGATGATGGATCAGCATAAACAGGCGTTTGCTGATTTTAAAAAAATTCATGATGGTTTTCAAGAAAGTCCGGCTGATTGGGAAGAAAAGTTTCATACTGAAGGCCGAGATATTTTAGATATCATTCGAGATTGGGAACGGCGGTTATGTGCGGGCATGGAGCGAGGTCAATATGCGGGTTACTCTTCGAAATTATCTGAAAAATTTTGGGAAGAGGTTAAAAAGGAGCTGCCGCTAATTGAAGAAGTTGGAGTCACAGTGAAACAGAATCGCGCCAAGAGTCGCCTGATGACGAAACTCGACTAATTTGGTAAAATAACTTCCTTATCGTTTGTTTGCCCCGTCGTCTAATGCATGTCATGGCGACATGCCATGGGCAGGACAAATAATTTAAATGCATTATGTTTATATCTTATTATTAAGTAACAGGATGCTTTATACAGGATGTACAGCTAATCTTAGAAGACGTTATAAAGAACATGTGTCAGGTCAAGTTAAGTCAACTAAACATAAAGTGATAAAATTGCTTTATTATGAAGCTTATCGATTAACAAGTGACGCAGTTAAAAGAGAAAAATTTTTAAAGACAACAGAAGGTAAAAAAACACTTAGAAAACAGATTAAGGATTTGTTAGAGCAAGAAAAAATTTTATCTACATAAATATTGCCCCGTCGTCTAATGGCAGGACAGAGGCCTTTGAAGCCTTTAATTTAGGTTCGAATCCTAACGGGGCATCCAAGTTTCCTAGTGATAATATCTTGACAGTAGCTCAACAATGTTAGTGTTCGAGAGTTCTGCTATACTACATTTAAGAACTTGTTTATCAATATGATTGAAAATGATCAGCAACAAACAGATATTTCCCCACAAGAGCAAACAGGTGTTATTTCCTCTGAGGGAAGTGAAATAAGTTTTGATGTAATTTCTGCAAATCCTGATGCTGTAAGAATGGTCTTTGCTAATGAAGAAGCTGCATATCAGTTACTATCTGAATTTTGGCAGATTAAAGATCCTTCATTGATGCCACATATTAGAGGAACACGAGAAGTAACTTCTGGAGATAGAACTATTATTGAGTCAAGTTGATTACCTAAAAAAAGCTAAAGGCACATGTGTTGTTATTTTCCGCGGTAATAATCAACCTTTAAGTTCTAATGCGATATCCTTTCTAACTGACAAGGGTGTTAGTTTTTCTTGAGAGAAGATATGATCTCTGAAAAAGGTTCCAACATAATCCAATAGTGCCATATTGATTAGGGACGATAAAGTCGATGTCCAATTTCTTGTTTTTGTCTATTACTGAAAATGGATAAGCCGGAACTAGTAAATTCCTCGCCCAAACTGAGTTGAGTAAAGTCCGGAGCTTCTTGATATTCTTTTCGGGCTTTTCTTCGAGACTTATCTTGCATTTGAAAGAACCTGTTAATCTCAGGATTGAAATCCGGAAGTGGGATTCGTGGTGTTATCTCAGGATATTCTGTGAGTTCAGTTTTAACTGGCAACCGACCATGTTTCCGATAACGATTTAGTTGATCGGTCACAGTAGAAAGTTGCCTTAAAGCATCTTCTAATAACTGAGTAAATTGTCCTACCGTTTCCCATAAATTAAAAAGAGTTTTATTATCTTGCTCGAAATCAAGTTTCTCACCATTTGAGACTCTTTGAGGATTTACATGATATACCTGCACATCTCCCACGGTAAATGTAAGTCCACGAGCAAGCCCGTCAAGCCAAGCACTTTTTAGAGGATAATAGGATTTTGTCGGATCAGTATAGCAGCTGACCCACCCCTGAATTTGAGTTAATAAAATTTCTAAAGTATTTATTTCTCTAAGAGTGGATTTAAAGTCAATAACAACTGGCTCAAAGCGCCCAGGAGTAACTGGTTTCCAGATGATTACATCGGGTACACCTCTGATGAGAATGGTATAGAGTATTGTTGCTTCTGCTTGGGAGGCATATTGAGCCAATTCGTCTAAAATAAATTTAATGTTAATTAATCTCTCTAATTCAATGACATTTTGGGGATCAAGTAAGAGTTCCAAGATATTGGTGTTTTGAGTGTCTGGTGGCTTCTCGTCGATGAGTATTGCCTTCCACGTTGCCAGGATTTCTAGTGCTGCTAGTTGGATTTTTCTGGAAAATGCAGGATGTTGATCCAACCAAAGGGTTTGATATTTTTCAATTAAAGCTTGCTTTTGAGTGGGATAGCTTGAACTTTTTTTATCCAAACTTCCACGTTTTAGGTCAAAAATTTGATTGCGTCGCCAGTCATTCCAGATATCAAAGACCAGCTGAAACACATCAACAGCTTGAATTTTTCTGGCTTCTGGATCAAGTTGATACTGGTCTAACTCGTTATAGTTTTGCTCATTTTGTCGATAAAAAGGCAATTCTTGTATTCTTTGATTGATTAAACGTGCCATTCGATGCAGTATTGGTTTGTCCATCGTCGGGAAATACATCCTTAATGTTAGTTCGGGAATTTGAAAAAAAACGGGAGTATTACTTATGGAGCTAAGGTGTTGGTAGGTATCGGTATAGAGATTAAACTCTCTCATCACGATGATCAAGAAATAACACAACATGTGGAGTTGCTGCCCTTTATAAATATCAAGAATTTCTTGGTCTGACAGCGGGGTATCTAGCTCTGCAGTCTTTTTTTTGAATTCAGTGTTTTGAGCAGGATTAGCTAAATAGTTTAAGATCTGTTCTAAAGGTTGAGCTAATGAGGAGGAAATACTTAAGTGTTTTTCAGGGACCCTTGGCTCACCTTCGGAAAGAAGAGGTTCTTGAGTCAGAGTGGAAGCGTCAATTAATCTGGTCACTAATAAAATAAACCAAATAGTTTTTTTCTAAGTTACGCTGGTTAGCGAGTGAATTCAACCCCTAAAATGTCACTTAAATTAACTTATAAAGATGTTTTGGTTATGATATCATACTTTTATATGGGTACCGCCACTCATTATCTCGCGCAAACTGCCAAACTGCTCAACATCCCCTTCTCTTTTGTGGACCTGGATGAGTCGGTATTGGTGCTCCATTTCCCCCAGAAAGATCATGTAGTAATTAATACTAAATTGGGCTTAATTACGAATGCGGAAGAAATTTTAGGTCTCGATAAAGCTTATCAATATCAGTTTTTAGAAAATAAAATTGCTCTACCTCAGTTTCGGTCTTACCTCGATATTCACTCTAAATATGGAAAATTTGCTCGCTTTCATTCAGCTGAGGAAATCAAACAAGACATTCTGCGATCTTTCAGTTTTCCTATAGTTATCAAAAAAAATCGAGGGACTGAAGGCGAGAATGTATTTTTAGTGGAAAATGAGACAGAGTTAACAAAAGCTATTGCCCAGGTTTTTAATCGTCAAGACTGGAATTATGATTATGTGTTGATTGCTCAGAAATATATCCAGCCAGTTAAGGAATATCGAGCGATTGTTTATCATCAACAACTTGAATTTGCTTACAGTAAGGATAACTCTCAAGCTGTTTTGAGGGGGAATTTAAGTCCACTCCATTGGGAAAGAGCTCAAGCACCTGAAGTAACGGATCAACAAAAAATTGACCAGTTGGATGAATTTTGCCAGCAATTTTTGAAAGCCTGGCCACTTCACTTTGGTGGCTTAGACATTATCGAAGATCAAACTGGAAAGCTGTGGCTGATTGAAGTGAATACCGCTCCCTCTTTGGCTTTTTATATCAAAGATAATGGCCCAGAAAAGGTAGTGGGGTTGTATACTAAAATTATCAAAGACTTGCAGGAAAAATATGCATGATCTCAAAAATTTCATTGGTATCATTGCCGTCATTGTAACCTTTGCCGGGTATATTCCCTATCTGCGTGATTTACTCAAAGGCACGACAATTCCTCATCTGTATAGTTGGTTTTTGTGGTGTTTGGTGACCACTCTGGTTTTTGCTTTACAATTAATCGGCGGAGCTGGTACGGGTGCTTTTGTGACACTGGCGGCTGCACTGATGTGCATTGTGGTTATTTTCTTAGGATTAAAACAGAAAGCAAAGATTAAAATTACCATCAGTGACACTCTGTTTCTGCTACTGGCTTTAATCTCTATTCAATATTATTCACTCCAAACGGCACTGTATCCTGTAACTTGGCTACTAGCGAATGGGCTGTTTGCGGTGATGCTGATTATTCGTCGGAAAACAGTAGCTGCTTAAATTTAATTCATTTGTTATGATCGAATGAATGATTATTACTCAAGATAGACCCTACACTGTAGAACAAATTAACCAGCTGAAAGAAGAGTTTGATGTTTACATAAAGACGGTGATTGATGTTGAAAAGAAAATTTGTTCAGCGGGGATGAACCGGCACTTTGAAGGTGAACAAATTTTACTTGAAAAAGGCTCAAATCAAAGCCAAATTTGGGGTGGAGGCATAGATCTAGAAACAAAAGAAATTGATTTTAATTCTTTTATCAATATTCGGCCACGAGACAATAATCCGAAGAATGATATTCAAAGTGAACAAATTCGTCAACAATATCAGGAATTAACTGAATATTTTTTTCAAGAAATACTATGACTCAGCAAAAATTGTTAATTGGTTCTCTTTCAAATGACTTACAACGTGTGGCCACACTCTCTTATCGAGGCTCGGAGCAAGCAGCTGAAAAATTTTGGCAATCTGCTCAGGTTTGGTTAGACGAGCTTGATGAGGAGCAACTCGTTCCCTACGTTCAAAATATTATGAGCAATTTAAAACAGCAGAAAGTATTGCAAAAGCAAAATATTGAGGATTATTTGATGTATAGTATCTTATTACAGAATTACACTTTGAAAATGAAGTAATTCTTTTCATAGTTATCTGTCTAAATCTTACGAGAATTAATGTATAATACTTAGTAATTACTAAAATAGGAGAATATATGCTTGAGTCTGACCAACCTTATAATAAAGCAGCTGACTATGTAGAATCACCTAGAAAACAGGGTGAGTTTGTTGATCCTGATGTTGCAGCGCAAATGGCGTTACCAACTTATAACGAAGTAATGGAGCAAACTGCTGATGTGGCTGATGATGACGATGTTTCACCAGCTGCACCAGTTGAGGGAACAGCCGATGGACCTAAGCCGAAAGGTTTGAAGAAATTGTGGTCTGAGGTGAGAAATATCTTGGGTTGATAATAAATTCAAATTTTGTGCCAAAGCAGGCTCAATCCACCCGTCTCATTTCCCTCGATCTAATTCGAATCGTCGCGATGCTGATGGTGGTGGTGTTGCATACTTGGTACAATTTTGTGATTCGACCAGATTTTTTTAATACTCCAATTTGGTGGTTGCTTGAACCAATTGTGGCAGTGTCAAAAACCAGTGTGCTCCTGTTTTTCATCTTGAGTGGCTATTTGTTATTGCCGAAACAAGAAACTATTTTCCAAAATTTCAAACGAACCTGGTCCAAACTGGTAATTCCCTTGATTGTGTTTGGAATCCTCTCCTCTTATCGGTTTTTGGCTTCACTTCAATTAATTGAAGTGACCCAATTAGAGTTCTGGCGAGCCATCCTGATAAGTATGCTGAAATTTCCCAATTCTCCACTCTGGTTTCTTCAAGTATTAATTGGTCTCTATCTGCTGAATCCAGTCTGGCGGAAAATTTTTAATTATCCAGATCGGAGAGTAGCACAATATGCCACAGTAGGAACCGGCTTGGTCAGTTTGGCTATTCCCATAGTTGAAATGGTGATGGATCACCAGGTCCACCTGTTAAATTCACTAACGGCTTGGGCTGGTTTTGCCTTCTTTTATCTGGTAGGGGGAATGATTCACCACAAGTGGGTGCCCACATTGTCACCCAAGATGCTTATTTTGACGGAAATAGCTTTATTACTTCTGATTATACTAGGAGACTGGTTAACTCTTGCAGCTCCGCAATTTTTTCTAAATGGGTATACGAGTGAGTATTTAAGCATTCCCGTAGCATTCTTGTCGGTGAGCCTTTTTCAACAGGGATTACTCTTTAATTTGAAGCATCTATCAATGTCCCCAAAAAGAAAAAGGTCTATTGAACGTCAAGTGGCTTTTTTGGCGAGTTTGTCATTTGGGGTATATCTCGTTCATCCTTTGGTAGTTGATATATTGCAACATCAGTTTGATTGGTATTTTGATCATATGAGACTAAATGTTTATCTATTTAATATCCTGAATTATTTACTGGTACTCAGTGTGAGTTTGGGTTTAGTAGTAATTTTTCATACGGTGATCTTACCGCTTTTTGACAGTTCACTCAGAACAAAATCGATATGATGTGATTTATGCTAAAGAAACTAACTTTATGGGTCGGACTCATAGTAGTGATCGGGGTGGTGTGGTGGGTAGCAAATTATTTGGGGTTATTTGCCAGCAATAATTTCACCACTTCAACTCAATCAAAATCACCCAAACTGCCCAATCTGATGGGTACTTCTGAACCAGTTGAAACTAAAATTGAAACCGTAGCAGAAGGCTTATCAGTCCCTTGGTCAATTATTTTTCCAACAGACACGAAAATGTATGTCAGTGAACGGACAGGCAGTATTCGCGTGGTTGAAAACGGTCAACTACAGGCCAATCCAATTTTCCAATTTGAAGATGTAACCCAGCAAGATGAAAGTGGATTGATGGGTTTAGCACTTGATCCCAATTACGAAAGCAATCACTGGTTGTATGCTTGTTACACCTACTCTGACAATGGAAAGCTCTCCGATAAAGTTGTGCAGTTGAGTGATCAAGACTCTTCGATGAGAGTAACGGCTACGGTGATTGATCAAATTCCAGCAGCCAATTATCATGCTGGCTGTCGTATTCACTTTGGCCCCGATGACAAACTTTACATCAGCACTGGTGATGCCCGTCAACCTGAATTAGCTCAGAACCTTGATTCACTTGCAGGTAAAATTTTACGTCTCAATGCTGACGGCAGTATTCCAGATGATAATCCTTTTAAAAATTCTCCAGTCTACAGTTATGGTCATCGTAATCCCCAAGGATTTGATTGGTCTCCTACACATGATGTAATCGTAGAAACTGAACATGGACCGACGATTGTGGATGGAGCAGCTGGTGGGGATGAAATTAATATAATCGAAAAAGGTCAGAACTATGGCTGGCCAGTGGTTTCTCATCGTGAACATCGCGAAGGGATGATTGACCCACAAGAAATCTTTACGCCAGCGATTGCTCCAGGATCGGGAATGTTCTATACCCGCGACGTACTGCCCCAGTATACGAATACATTTTTAGTCGGAATGCTGAAAGGAGAAGGGATTCTTCAGGTCTACTTCAACCGTGATGATCCTCGTCAAATTGATCATTATCAAAAAGTTGAAGGGATAAACTACGGTAGAATCCGTGATGTGGTTGAAGGTCCTGACGGTTTTATTTACTTTACTACCAGTAATACTGACGGTCGAGGTCAGGTACACCCTGGAGATGATAAAATCTTACGCATAGTTCCTCACACAAATTAAGAGGGTGAATGGTCAAGTGTGTAATTTATCTGACCAATCAATTGAGGCCCTTGGAAAATCATGCCCGTAATAAGTTGCACCAGGTCGGCGCCCAGTTCAATTTTAGTTTGAGCATCTTCCCCGCTAAAGATACCGCCTGTTCCAATAATAGTGAACCGATTCTTAAAATGTTGCCGAGTCAGCTTAATTAATTGATTCGATCGATTCCAAGTGGGCTTACCACTGAGATTGCCGGCTCGTTGCTGCCATTCTGCTTGGTCAGTAGGTAAAACATCAGGATTGTGTTTGTCTTTAGTCAAATTTCCAATGACCACGCCAGAAATTTGATGGTTCGCTGCCACTTTAAGTAATTGAAGTGTTTCTTTTTCGGATTGGTCAATCGGCATTTTTATATAAACTGGCCTACTTAATTGTAAACGGTCAACGCATTTCAATAGCAGTTCTAGTCTGGTGGGGGTAGTGAATGGTTCTCCACCAAAAGTATTAGGGCAACTGATATTCAATTCATAGTAGGTATGTTTGACATGAGATTTTTCAAATAACACAAAACAACTCATAAAATCAACCAATTGATCTCGGAGGGAATTAAAATGTTGATTAGTACTGGCAATACTGATCCCGATCGGATAGGCAAATGAATCAATTTTTTCTAAATCATAAATAATTTGTTTTGCTCCTTTTGTTTTCAGGCCTTTATTGACTAACAGAGCTTGAGAGTTAGGAAATCTCCCTAGTCGTGGTTTAGGATTTCCGGGATAAGGATTTAAAGTTACGGTGCCAATAGTTTGAAACCCAAAACCGACTGATGGCAAAATTTGGGTGAGTTGACCATTGTAGTCGAATCCAGCAGCTAGTCCCACCGGATTGGGAAACGTAATGCCATCAATTACTCTTGATAGATGAGAAGAACGATAGGCAAAACACCATTCGGTTAAGAGTTGAGTCAGTTGACTACTGCCCAGTAATTTACCAACATTGGTCAAAAAATTATGGATGGTCTCAGCATCCCACCAAAAGAAAATTTTTTTAATGATTCGTTGATAGAGAAAGCCGATCCAGTCTGAGCTTAATTTGGTCATGCAGTTACTTCTTTCTGCGACAGTTCACTTCGTCTGGCTCGAATAAGAAACAGGTTTACTATGAACAAAGTAGTTGAGGTAACGGCAGAGAGTAAGCAGTAGAGGCACCAAGCTTTAAGAATAATACCCATCACGGTGAGAAGATAGAGCGAAAAACCAAAGCCAAAGGTAGTAAGCGCGGTTAAGAGGTTGGCTGGGGTAAAAAGAGGATGATCCCAAATTTTTTTCAGATCTGCCTCCATGTAGTTCAAGATGCCTAAGATAAAGACGACCCCATAATAGAAAAAACCTAAATAAGCAATCGGAAATGGCCCAATTTCAGCCCAGGGACTATTGAGGACTTCCCCACAGTCAAATCCCGGTTGACAGACGGGAGTAACGCCCATGATTTTTTCGTAGCTAATGTACCCAGAATCAGTGAGTCCTAAAATAGCTAAAATGACAATTGCCAAAGACAGGATAACTTTTTTCATACGTTTGATTGTACCTTACAGACGAAATATTTGTTAAGTTGTTGCGACTTACCATCGGCTGAAAACTGTCTAACGATCTGGTAACCACTCTGCTCGATTAATGTTTCAGCTTCAGTTTGGTTGAGAAAGTGACAATATCGATATGCTGTTTGACCTTTTTGCCAATCTAAAAAGAAATCATTTGCTTCTAGTTGATTTGCTGTCAGACCAACTTTTTGTGGAGCAATAAACCGTTTTTGATAACGGGAATCTGTAGCAAACTGCCAGGCAGAGAAAATGAGTAATCCACCGGGTCCAAGTAAGTGACTGAGTTGAGTTAAGAGTTGTTGCCGAAGTTGGGATGAAGGTACATGGTGCATCACTCCAAAGAGGGTCACTAGGGTAGGTGATCCGTGATTGGTGTCAGTGGATAACGTCTGCCACAGATTGGGGTGGCGAATCAATTCAAGCAGATCATGCTGTGTGAACTGAGGAGAGACGTTTGATGGCCATTGTTTTACTCTGGCACTATTTAATAAATACTCATTTTGATCAACTCCGAAATAAGTAATCTTCTTTTCTGAAAAGTGTTCTGCTAAAAACTCTCCGAAACGGCCATTTCCGCAGCCAACATCGAGCACAGTAAGTGACTTTGGAAAAGCTTTGATATCTGGTATGAGTTCTTGCCAGCCAGTCCAAGCCGCTCGTCGAGTTTGGTCAAAACTCTGACTCACCGTTTCATAAAAATGATGATTGAGTTGACTGAGCTGGTTGATGACAGTTGATTTCATGGATCAAAAATTAGGGATATATGCTTCGAGCCATTATAATACAGCTGTGAAAAATTATGTATTTGATTACCAGCCTTATCAAGAGCAACTGCTGGCTCTGCTCAAAGAAATTGAGGTGTCTCCATCTTTATCTAGAAAAAAACTGGCTCAGTGGTTAAAGAGATACCCCAAAGATGACGGGTCTTTGTTTTCTAAAGACCAACTTATTACTGCTTACCGTCACTTGGCTGGGACGAATGGTCTCGCTCCTTTTTCAGAAGCTATGATGGCTAAACTACGCATGAAACCAATTCGAACGGCTTCAGGGGTAACGCCGGTCACAGTATTAACGAAACCATTTCCTTGCCCGGGGAAATGCATATTTTGTCCGAACGATGTCAGAATGCCAAAAAGTTATTTAAGTGATGAGCCCGGTGCGCAGCGAGCTGAACGAAACTTTTTTGATCCCTATTTACAAACCTATAATCGGCTCCAAGCGCTGTATGAAATTGGTCACAATATTGATAAAGTAGAGCTGATTGTTTTGGGTGGCACCTGGTCCTATTATCCTGAGCCGTATCAAATTTGGTTTATTAAAGAATGTTTCCGAGCTTTAAATGATTTTGGACAACGCGACGATCGGGTCCAGATTGAACAGCGATATGAACAGATGAACCAGCAACTGCGGGATCAAGGGAAATTTGCTGCTTCAAATTCTCCAGAGACTAATAAACAGGCGGTTCAAGATCAACAGAGTCAAATATCAAAAACGGGAGTTCAGAAAACGTACAATCAAGTAATTTCAGAAATGTATGTTGCCCCAGAAAGATTGGGTGGATTTGATCAATACCAATCGGCCACTTGGCAAGAACTAGAAGCAGAACATTTTCAGAATGAAACCACTCATTCTCGATGTGTTGGGCTCGTGATTGAAACCAGACCGGATAACATTTCAGAAGCCGAAGTCAAGCGAATTCGTCGACTTGGTTGTACCAAGACCCAAATTGGGATTCAAAGCGTGAATGATGAAGTTTTAGAAAAGAATCATCGTGGGCATGATGTAGCGGCCACACGTCGAGCTTTTCGGTTGCTTCGTCAGGCCGGTTTTAAAATTCATGGCCATTGGATGGCAAATTTGTATGGTTCTTCGGTGCAAGCAGATCAGCAAGATTATACTACGCTCTTTAGCGATCCTGATTTTCGACCAGATGAGCTGAAAATTTATCCCTGTTCGCTGATTGAAAGTGCCGAATTAATGGATTACTACCAAAAAGGCGTATGGAAACCATACTCTCATCAAGAATTGCTCGAAGTACTGTTGCATGTATTACAGTCCACTCCAGCCTATTGCCGGCTAACCAGAGTTATTCGCGATATTCCTTCTACTGACATTGTAGTGGGTAATAAGAAAACCAATTTTCGGCAGATTGCCGAGCAGGAATTAGCCAAACAGCAACAACAGTCGGTAGACATCCGAGCCCGAGAGATTCGACAACAGCAGTTTGATCCGGCAGAGGCAAAGTTAAGTGAAATTCACTACGAGACCAGTTGTAGTCATGAAGTCTTTATTCAGTTTACGGCACAAGATAAACTGATTTCCTTCTTACGATTAAGTTTACCTACCTCCCATTCATTCATTGATGAATTGGCTGACTCTGCCATTATTCGGGAAATACATGTGTATGGTCCGGCAGTGGAAATTGGTCAGAAATTGAAAGATAAAGCTCAACATGGAGGGTTTGGAACGCGGATGATAGAACATGCCAAAAAACTGGCTCGGCAAGGTGGTTACCAAAAGTTGGCTGTCATTTCAGGCATTGGAACTAAAGAATACTACCGGAAAAAAGGATTTAGTGATGGTCAACTGTATCAGTTTACTCAGCTCTAGCTAAGGTTGATCCATTTCAAAACGATCTCGGGTAAACTGAATTTTACGAGCAATGACTGCTTCTACGTCAATATCGAGTTCGATCGCCAGTAGAATCAGTGAACCTAAAACATCTGCATATTCATCTTCAATATTTTGTCGACTAAAGTTGGCTATCTTAGAACTGCGTTGCAGATTCATGCTGGTTAAAATCTCATCTGAAAGTTCACCCAGTTCTTCAACAATCTTCATGGTCCGAGCAAAAATACGTTGATCTCTATCTTTGAGCGGCCATTTATCATTTAAGAAGTGACTAATTTTACGATATTCTTCAAGCAACTGTTGTAGATTCATACCTCCTCCTAGTCCACAGATTCTCATATCTGGAGAGTATATTGTACCATTGTTTCAGCCAACCCTGTCCAATACCAGGAATTGAAAAATATTGACGAGATGTTTGGGGTTGGAGAAGATATCCAAAGCAAAGCTGGATAAATGTAAAGGGTGGATGCGACTGATTATGTTTTTTTTGGATCACTTTATTTAATTGAAGTAGTCGGTAAAGTGGTATTTTCTGATCCAGAGCAAAATGAGTTGGCTGGCAGTTATCACAATTCAAACAGGGCTGAGCTGAACGTTCATCAAAATACTCTAGGATGAATTGAGTTCGACATTTTTTGGTATGTGCATACTCAACCATTTGTTGGAGTTTAGATTTGTTCAATTGAAAAAAATGATCTTGAGGATCAGGATGATCTGTGAGGAGGAATTGAGCTTGGATTTTGATATCTGCTTCTTTGAATAGTAAATAACATTGGGCGGTTGCGCCATCCCTGCCCGCTCGACCAGCTTCTTGGTAATAGTTTTCTAAATTCCCAGGAATTTGAAAGTGAATCACAAACCTCACGTTTGGTTTGTCTACTCCCATCCCAAAAGCATTGGTGGCTGAGATAAGTTGAATCTCATCTTTCAGAAAATTTTCTTGTAATTGGGCTCTGACTGCTTTGGGGAGCTTACCGTGGTAAGCTTGACAGCTATAACCAAAATGATTGATAAGTTGAGTCACCATTTCGACTTGTTGAATGGTGCTGCCATAAATAATTCCTGATTGACCCGAATGATGTTTTAAAATTTTCAGTAAAAGGAGTTGTTGTTCGGTAAAGGAATTGCATTTTAATACTTTGAAGTGGAGGTTTGGACGTAAAAAACTATTTTCAAATAGTTTGGGTTGATGAAGTTGGAGTTGATGAATAATATCGGTTTTTACTTGTTGGGTAGCGGTGGCGGTAAAAGCAGCTACGGTGGAACGAATTGGGAGAGATTTTAAAAAAGCATTTATTTTTAAGTAACTGGGTCGAAAATCATGTCCCCATTGAGAAATGCAGTGAGCCTCATCAATCACGACCAGAGAAATGGGTAAACTTTGACACACTTTCAAAAATGACTTTACCAGCAGTCTTTCTGGGGCCACATACACAAATTTGAACTTACTGAGTTTCATTAATTCCAATCGAGAATTGAGTTCTTCTCTACTGAGTGAACTGTTTAAATAAGTTGAAAAAATATTTTTACTATTGAGAGTATCAACTTGGTCTTTCATTAAGGAAATCAGTGGTGAAATCACAATAGTCAGACCCGGGAGAATTATTCCAGGGATTTGAAAGCAAATAGATTTACCGCCCCCAGTAGGCAGAAAAGCGACTGTATCTTGTTTACTCAAAATAGATTGAATAATGGGAAGTTGTCCAGGTCGAAAATCAGGATAGCCAAAATAGTGTTGGAGGACTGATCGAGGATGGGCGAAACTCATTCACCGAATTTATACTATACAAGTAACAAGAAAGTGAATTTACGAGAAGTATTTTTTACCTTTTAGTTTATCGGGTAAAAGACTCACCGTTTTATCAGGGTACATCTCGTAACCTTTCCCGTAATCAAGTTTCTTCATGAGCTTTGTTGGGGCGTTTCTTAAATTCAGTGGAATCGCTAAATTTCCCAATTTTTGAACATCTGTCAAGGCAGCAAAGTAAGCATCATAGGCTGATCGATTTTTCTTGGCCTGAGCTAAGTAAGCCGTGCCATGAGCCAGTAAAATTTGAGCTTCCGGATAGCCAATTTTATGAACGCCATCAAAAACTGTATTCGCCACCACTAAAGCGGTGGGTTGAGCTAAACCAATGTCTTCACTGGCAAAGATGATCATTCGTCGGGCAATAAATTTGGGATCTTCGCCAGCGTCAACCATTCTGGCTAAATAATAAAGGGCAGCATCAACATTACTGGCTCGCATTGATTTGATAAAAGCACTGATCGTATCGTAGTGTTCTTCTCCACCCTTATCGTAACGTAGTTGATTTGATTGGAGTGACTGTTTGAGTAAATCAACGGTTAGTTGATGATAGAGTTCAAAAGTATTATCAATGATAGTTAACAATTTCCGAGCATCGCCATTGGCATAATTGATTAACCAAGCAGTGGTGTCTGGATCGATAGCTGTCTCTAAAATTTCACTAGCCCGATCAATAATTTGTTCCAAATTGTGGTCAGTCAGTGGTTTTAAGACAAAGACTCGACTCCGAGAAAGTAAGGCACTAATCACTTCGAAGCTAGGATTTTCGGTGGTAGCTCCAATCAAAATTACCTCACCCTTTTCCACAAATGGCAACAGAAAATCCTGTTGGGCTTTATTAAAGCGATGAATTTCATCTAAAAATAAGACTGGGGCTTTAGCTGATTGAAGCAAGGTTTTTTGAGCCGCAGTGGCTTGATCAATGATGGCTTTCACATCTTTTTTTCCAGCCGAAACAGCCGAAAGTTCAAAAAAATCTCGGCCTTGCTCTTTGGCAATCATCCGAGCCAAAGTGGTCTTCCCCACTCCCGGTGGTCCCCAAAAAATCATCGAAAAAATTTTACCTTCTTCAATCACTTTGCGGAGTGGTTGATTTGGACCAACAAGATGTTCTTGACCGACAAATTCTTCTAGAGTTTGAGGACGAAGCTGGGCAGCAAGTGGCAGTGACATGAAACTAGCATACCCCATTAAAACCCAAAATTCAAACAAAAAACAAAAGCCAGAAGCTAAAAGCCAGAAGCCAAAAAAGTGAAAAGAATTAAAGAATAAAGAAGAAAGAAGAAAGGTGACCCAGGTTTACAGGGGTAAAGGTCTATAGCCATTCTAGCACGCACTTTAGCTTGTCAGCTGTTGGTAAAAGGCTTCTTTGAGTGATTCTGTGACTATGGTTTCAACCAAGCCAGTATGAGGTTGACCGTAATAGACTTGGGTGCCAAGAGGGGCCAGTAAAATGCTGACCACTGCCGCTAAATCCTCTTCTCCATCGACATAGAGTGTTTGAGGTGGATGAGCCATTGACTCCAAAATAGTAGTGGCGAGTTCAGGCATAATTACGCCAGCCGGATTGATCACTTGTTGAGTCGCAGCTTGGATTGCTATTTTGGAACTAGGTTGCCGTTGTTCCTTGCCGTCGAAAATGGCAATATCATAGAGCCAGTTGTTTTCTTGAAATTGAGCGGTGGAAGAGTCACCTACCACAATTTTTAGTTGGTTAGTCGGTGTTGGTTGGCTGATTATTTCACCATGGAGTTTTTGGAAAAACTCACGTTGAAAGATATTTAAAGTTTTAGGAGCATCGAAAAGCAAAGCATAGACTTGCCCTTGGCGATTGATTTCACCCAGCCGTATCCGAGTTGAATTAATGGGGATGCCTGATTCATCAAGGACTAGTGGACAGACATGGACCGGTAAAGGTCGAAGTTGCAGTTTTTGACGCATCTGATTGATTTGTTTGGCTCCATTGAGAGTCGCTTCTGTGACTGCCAAGGCTTGAAGTGATTTATCTTCTAAGGTAGGCCCATACAAATCAGTCAACTCAACGATTTCACCCTGATAGTGGTGAAGTTTACAGTAATGCAAAACTGATTTTTTTCGAAGATGAAAAGACTCTATTTCGGTAGCCTTGTTTTTCCCTAGTGATAGGTGTTGAGCTGTAAGACCAATGATGAGTTGTTCTGCAAGTGAGGCTGAAAAATCGAGAAAGGCTTGATGGCCCTGATGAAAGTGATCAAATGTCCCTCCCAAAGCAAGTTTAGTATAGGTTTTACGGTGCATAGTTACTCTCCGAAAATGACCACGTACATGTGTTGAGCGTGGCGAACACAAACGGCATTATAGCGTGAATTGAGTTGAGCTTCACGATGACCTTTTTGCGAAGAATCAAAGCACCATTCAATCAGGGCTGTCCCGGTTTGGGCCACAAATGATTCCCCAGTGGTGCCATTAATACAATATTGCGAAGCTAAATTTTCTCCAATTTCCCCACCGGAATAATTTTGAATGGGTTCAGGCAGATTGGACTGATCGGCAAAATCTTGTTTAAAGCCCTCATGATTATCGAGACTGCCTACTTTTACTAAATCTTGAACTCTCTTTTCGGCATATTGGCAGAGATTTTGATCGGTCACTAAAGCATGAACATGATGATCAGCCCGATACTGATTGAGGGCGGCAAAGACCTCACTATCGGAAACATCTCTGGCTTCTTGGAAAGTTGATTGTGGAACAGTGGGAGGTTTGGCGCTGGGTGTGGCAATCAAAACTTCTTCGTTAGCGGGCAAGGTAGACCGAGTCGCGGGTTGACTCATCCAAGTAGAGGTAACTGGCACCGGGCTGGGATAAAGCTCGATGCCATAGTTTGAGAGCTGTTGGTTCACCCATGAGGGCACGGGAATTTTATTTTGTTGAATGAATAAGATTCCCAGTACGGTGTCTAAACCAATGAATAAACTGACTATCAGTAATCGCCACACAGGAAAGGCATGATGAGTTTCAGAATGGTTTAGACTGGTGTCTGACATAGAAAATTCCACACCTCATCGAGTATTTTTTTGCCAGCTGGAAAAGTCATTCTGTGTTTAGCCTCTTCATAGTTGAGCCAAGCAAAGGCTTGGACTTCTGCTAGCTGAATTTTGACAGTTTCGGATAAAACTTCAGCCGGGAAAAAGGTAACGGTTTTAGCCATAAAAGTGCCATCGGGTTGGGTGAATTCATAATGCTCGTAAAAAGGATGAGTGAAATCTACCTGTTTGACTTTACACCCAGTTTCTTCAAAGAGTTCCCTCAGCGCTGTCTCTAAATCAGTCTCATTTCCTTCTTTATGACCTTTGGGGAAAGCCCAGTGTCCTTTTTGGTGTTGAATTAATAAAAAGAGGATTTGATTATCTTTTTTTCTATAGGGAATAATGCCGAATGATTGGTCAGTCATGAGATGTATTATACAGAATTGATTACTGTTTTGTCGTTAAATCCCAAATTTCAAAGACCAAAATTCAAACAAAAGTCAAATTCCAGTTTTTAAACTTTACGTTTCAAAGAAATTTTGGTGATTGTAATTTGTTTGTTTTTTGATTCTTGAAGTTTGAATTTTAATTTTGAGTTATTGCCCACGATTTCTTTTTTAATGATATAATTTGTGTCGAGTTAAAAGTTTATAAAGTTAAAAAGTTTGTAAAGTACTTTCAACTTGATAACTTTTTGCTTTCTAACTTAATTAGCCGAAGTGGCGAAATCGGTATACCTGCCTGCGCAGGCAGGCGTGTCACTAAAGCTAATGGTGTATAAATAAAAAGAACAAGCCGAAGTGGCGAAATCGGTATACGCGTCAGACTTAAAATCTGATGGTGGCAACACCGTGTGGGTTCAAGTCCCTCCTTCGGCACCCCTCGCTTTGCTCGGGTAAACTCTGACCAAAGCCAACTTTAATATTTGGTAAAAACCATTGCCAAGTTTTGAAATTTGGAATTTGAGTTTAGTATTCGGGGTGTAGCTCAGATGGCTAGAGTGCACGCTTTGGGAGCGTGAGGTCGCAGGTTCGAGTCCTGTCACCCCGACTACAGTTTTCTATTATTCTTGACGCAATGATCTAGTTGGATATAATTCCCGGTACTATGGATGAAAAATCGGAGCCAGCCAATTTACGAGCAGCTTCTTGGTTATTGGAAGTTGGAGGAGAAGGTTCGTTAACAGCGGATCAACTTCAGGGGCTTATTGATATTCAGAGCAGAAATTCACTTCAATATGGATCAATTATGGGAAGTGTTCTACTTTTAAGTACGTTACTGGAATATGGATTAATGAAGAACTACTTTAATCCAACAGCTACTCTTGCTGGCGAAATTTTGGCCCATTATCCGTTGATGTTTGTAGTAACAATAGTTAGCAGCGTATTCACGCGTATACCTTCGGGTAGGCAAAGGTTCAAGGAGATTGAACAGCTTAATGAGCATGCTATCTTTAATCAAAAATCTCCTCTCAGATCAGCTATTAAGTTTATGTTAATTGGAGACGGGACTAGAGCTCGAATTCGACAAATCCGACATTTTGTGAAGAATAAATCTTAGACATTTTTTAAAAAATAAATGTTAATATTAACTTATAATGTCTGATCCCACTGAAATACTTGATAATTCGCATGAAGAACTAGATATTGATTCAAACAGATTGTTCTTAGAAAGAATTTCATTGTTGTTGGCTATTATGGGTCCTGACGCTATAAATCAGGATGACTTACAAAAATTAGTGCAACAAGAACTTCATGCTTTAATTGATGCATTCACGCATTTTACTGGGGGTAGTTTTTTATTAATGTTGGTATCCGAATATATTATACTCACGGAACCAGTTGACCCAGATTTTGTCCATTTGAAAGAAATTTCCGTCCTCATGTTTTTTCTGGTATTAAATATTTTAGCTAAAGCCACGGAAAACAGAATACTCGCTAGAGACAGGTATAGTGAAGTCCATTCTGTGAATGAATTGATTATTCCCAATAGAATTTCTCCCTTAAGGGCAGCAATCAGAAGATTTTTTATTGGAGATGCTACTTTCATCGCTGGACATAAAGTTATACAAAGAATCAGTAGAAGCAAGTGATTCCCTTTCTTGACTTTCACATTTGTTTGTTACAATAGAGGCCTGTTTAAGAAGATAGGGAGAAATGTATGAAGATTTTAGTTGCCTACGCCACTATGTCCGGCACCGCCATGTTGGTAGCTCAAGCTATCGAAAATAAGCTGAATGAAGTGGGTGGCCACCAGGTAGAAGTCAAAGACATGATGGAACTGCAGCCGGCTGATTTACTGAATTACGAACTCGTTTTCTTGGGTTCCTCCACTTGGGATGATGGGCGCTATAATGATGTCTCTCGAGAGTTCTTTGGCAAATTGCACGAAGCCAATATTGATCTGAGCGCAATCAAATTAGCGGTATTCGGTTTGGGTGATCAATTTTATCCTCATTTTTGTGAGGTGGTGGATTTAATGAAAGCAGAATTAGAAGCCAAAGGTGGCAAAGTTTACTCTGAAATTCCCAAAGTCGATGGTTTCCCTGATGATCCAGAAATGGAACGGGTCCAGAATTGGGCAGCTCAAGTAGCAACTGTTTGATTGTTATAGTCAGAAAAATGGTAAAATAGCTGTATTGCGGGTGTAGTACAAAGGCTAGTATACCTGCCTGCGCAGGCAGGTCTCCCTTCCCAGCCTGCAATAGCTGTGCGAGATTAGTATAGTGGTAGTATATCTCCCTTCCAAGGAGAAGGCGCCAGTTCGATTCTGGTATCTCGCTCACATGCATTACGGGCAGGCCCGCCTGCATCAGCTAGCTGAAATCATTGCGGGCAGGCAAGGAGAAGACGAGGGTTCGACCTGTCCTGCCGAAGCGTGAGCGAAGGAGGATTCCCTTCACCAGCTCCATTGATCACCTTCAACTGCTATGAATCAAACTACTGTCTCGATCCCCCATTATATTGCCACTTTTCCTGCTCCAACTCAACAAAAATTGACTCAGTTATATCAACTTATTCCGCAATTAATTCCTGAGGCCGAGGAAACATTTCGGTATGGTATTCCCACTTTTCGGATAAATAATAAAAATGTAGTTCACTTTGCTGGTTACAAATACCATCTGGGTTTCTATCCCGGAGCCGAAGCAATTGTAATTTTTCAAGATCAGCTGAAAGACTTTAAAGTTTCTAAAGGTACGATTCAGTTACCTCTAGACAAACCGCTACCGACTGATATCATTACAAAGATTATTCAGTTTCGATTAAGGGGAACTAAACAATGAGTCGAGAATTAGTTATTCACTATGCGAAGCAACAACAAGATTTAGACACGAATGAATTTTATTCCACCACTCATGAAGAGACAATCGACAACTATCGACAATTAGCGGTTATTGTGAGCAGTGCCATATGGTTTTATATTTCTGATGCCGAAACAGGAGAAAAGTTAGAGCTAGCTGATGCAAGGAGGTTCCTGAATCAGAAACATCAAGAATCTTTATATGATTAAAGTCAGCCTCTGTAAGTTGAACATATAGTCTTTCCGTCAAATATGCTACACTTTTGTTATGCAATATCACTCTAGTTTCCCTTATCATTCTATGCAATTTCCGGTTTGGATGTCACTGTTCATAGTGTTCATCGTTTGGACGGTTTTTTGGAAAGGGCTGGCATTGTGGCATGCTGCCCGGCGTGACCAGAAAGGCTGGTTTGTGGCCTTGTTAATTTTAAATACAGCTAGTCTACTCCCCTTAATTTACGTCTTTGGGGTAGCTAAAGTAGCGGTAGATGACTTATTTGGTGAAAAGAAAGCGGTCGCTACTCGCAAAACCAAGAAATCTAAAAAATAATTTGTCGATCTCTTACGTCACTCTTACTGAGTTTCCACTATACTATTTAGTATGGCCTACCAATCTTTAACTGCAGAAGAAAAAGCAGTCATTGAAAACAAAGCTACAGAAGCTCCCTTTAGTGGTGAGTATGATGATTTTTTTGTACCGGGAACTTTCATTTGCCGACGCTGTCACGTTCCTCTATTTTCTTCTCAAGCGAAATTTGAAGCCCATTGTGGCTGGCCGGCATTCGATGCCAATTTTCGGGGAGCAGTTAATCGGACGACTGATGCTGATGGGATCCGAACGGAAATTACCTGTGCTCACTGTGGAGCTCATCTAGGCCATGTGTTTGAAGGAGAACAGTTTACTGATACCAACACTCGACATTGTGTTAATTCTCTATCTATAAAATTTATTCCTGAAGGTGAAAAATTACCGGAGGTACTCAATGATTCCGATTGAAACTGCGACATTGGCTGGAGGCTGTTTTTGGTGTACCGAAGCTATTTTTACTCGGCTGAAAGGGATCAAGTCAGTTTTACCTGGCTATGCTGGTGGCACCGTTGAAAATCCCAGTTATGATCAAGTATCTTCTGGCAAGACAGGTCATGCGGAAGCTATCCAAATAAAGTTTGATCCAACTCAAATCAGTTATGAAAAATTGTTAGACATTTTTTGGCACACCCATAATCCTACTACTCTCAATCGACAAGGCAATGATGTAGGAACGCAGTATCGCTCTGTTATCTTCTATCATGATGATCAGCAAAAACAGCTGGCTGAGCAATCAAAAACAGAGCTAGAAAAATCCAATGAGTTCGCTGATCCGATTGTAACTGAAATTGTACCGTTTACTCACTTTTATGTGGCTGAAGATTATCACCATCAATATTATGAGCATCACCGCAATGCCCTTTACTGTGATTTGGTGATTCGTCCGAAGCTTGAAAAGTTGACCCAGCAGTATAAAGATCAACTGCAATAAAAAACCCCTTCACATTAGAAGGGGTTTCTTTGTTGTTTGGTAAAAGTAAATTACTTTGCTTTAACTGTTAGTTTTTTAGGTTTACTGATGGCTGCTTTTTTGAAAGTAATGACCACCACTCCATTTTCGACTTCAGCGGAAGGCTCACTGTTTTGATCAATAATGCCTGGCACTGACACTCGGTAAGAGTAATCCCAGTTGGACTTACTGTAGTGCTTGGTTTTGTCATCAGTTTGGGTCTCTTCTGCTTCGGCTGTAATCCAGAGTGTGCCCTTTTCAAAGGTGATCTCCACTTTGTCGGCTGGGACTCCGGCTACGTTGGCTTTGACCACAATTTCGTCTTCGGTTTCATAGACATCGAGATTATTGGTAGCTCTATTATTGAGCATGCCTAAATCTTCGTCATCCCAGAAATCAGGCCAGCGACTTAAATTTGACATGAGAGGGTTCCAACGAACAATTGCCATAATGACTCCTTTCTGCCTTTTTCTTGAGGAAATTGGCAGACTACTATTTATATTGCTAAACGTATAGTAATCACTTTGGCAGTCTTTGTCAATATCTGCTAAGTTAGCTATCCCTTGACTGTTATCCCCTTGAAAGAGGGGAACTGGAGTGGAAATCGGTGTTTTCCAGATTCCCGCTTTCCTGACTGCGCAGGCAGGCGCGAGAATGACAGGTGGATAGTCGCTAGGATGAGGTTCCTATAGATCACTTTGGATAAACTTTTTTGGAGAAACACTCTGATGTTTGAGAGAGCAATAAGTAATAAGCAAAGGACGTGATCTTTTTGGGGATCGAATGACACCAAAAAGATATCACTCCGAAGCGTTCTTCGCAGAAAGCTTAAATAAATTTTCAAAAAGGTAAGGATACTTTTTTGTATCTCTGTTTTCCCAATTGTTTTAAAGAAAACGGTCCCATTTCTAATCGAATCAATCGTAAGACTGGGTAGCCGACTCGCTCCAACATCCGGCGAACCTGGTGATTTCGTCCTTCATGGATGGTAACATTCAACCATTCAGTGCCATCATTCATATCTGCTTTCAATATCGGATACTGATTGAGTAAGTCCTTAATTTCTACAATCTCAACTTCAGCAGGCTGGGTGTAGCCTTCTTTGAGTTTGACTCCTTTTTCAAGGTGTTCAATGGCTTTTGTAGTTAATTGACGGTCAACTTGGACTGCATACGTTTTGTGAGTTTCAAACGAGGGATGAGTCAGTTGTTGAGTTAAAGCGCCATCATTGGTCAAGAGCATCAGGCCTTCACTGTTCTTATCTAAGCGGCCGACTGGATACAATCGGGTGGAAGTTTCTGGTACCAGATCTAAAACTGTTCTTCGATGAAGCTCATCACTGGTGGTGGCAACAACACTCGCAGGTTTATAAATCAAGTAATATTCTAGGTTAGTAGCTGAAGTTTGATTGAGAGGTTTTCCCTGAATAAAAATGTGGTCAATTTGGGGATCAACTCTTTGTCCAATTATGGCCTTTTTCCCATTCACCGTCACTTTACCCTGAGCAATCAGCTCTTCAGCTTGCCGACGGGAACAGTATCCTTGGTGAGCAATGTAGGCATGAAGTTTGGGGTGAGGATGAGAAGGAGTTGGCATAGATGTATGATATCAAAAACCCCGCGTTTGACGCGGGGAATCTGAATTACTTGTTTGATGAGATTAGTAATCTCGGCGGCGGTTAAAGCCACCATTGCGATCATTTCGACCACCACGGAAATCGCGGCGATCAGATCGCTCGGTTTTAGGTCGTGCTTTGTTGACAATAATGTTTCGACCATCAACTTCTTTGTCATTAAACATTTCGATGGCTTTTTCAGCATCTTCGTCGTTGACAAAAGTCACAAAACCAAAACCTTTGGATCGACCAGTAAACTTGTCACTTAAGACAATCGCATCACTGATTTCACCGGCTTCGGCGAACATCTCTCGGAGTTGATCAGTATTGATACTCCAAGGTAAATTTCCGACAAAAAGTTTGTTCTGTTGAACTTGAACATCGTCGTTATTCATAATTTGCCCTTCCTTTAGGGCCATTTTTCTGAGGCTTTGATTTACTGGGGAAAAGAGGATGTGGTATAGTTCCTTACTTCCTTACTCTTCAAAAACCACATTACTATATAAGAACTGTTATTATACTTGATAAATAATTAATTGTCACTCATCAAATCAGGAACTCGCCCTTGAATCAAAGAAAACCGTTTTAATTCTCCACTGGGGCAACAAAGCTTTTGCCAGTCATATCACCAGGAATCTCAATTTCCAACATATCTAAAATAGTGGGAGCGAGATCAATCAAGCTTCCATGTTCATCATTCAATTTTTTGAAAGTATCTGAGACTAACACCAGCGGCACTGGATTGGTCGTGTGTGAGGTTAAGAGTTCTCCGGTATCTTCATCGAGCATTGTTTCGCAGTTGCCATGATCAGCCGTGATCAGCAAAGTAACATGCTGTTTTTGAGCGGCGGCAACGATTTTGGTGAGGGCTTGATCAACCGCTTCACAAGCCTTTTTAGCAGCCGGAATATTACCTGTATGTCCCACCATATCGCCATTACAGATATTGGAAATAATAACTTGGTGTTCACCCGATTCAATATCCTGCACAATTTCATTGGCAATATCAGCGGCTCTCATCTCAGGTTTTTGATCATGAGTTTTGATATCAGAATTACTGTCGAGCATAATTCGGTCTTCATCTTCAAATGGAGCCTCTTGTTTACAGTTAAAGAAAAAAGTGACATGAGCAAATTTTTCCGTTTCAGTTACTCGAAGTTGTTTGACTCCATGCTGGGATAATATTTCCCCTAAAACATGTTTGACTGAAATTGGCTGAAAAGCCACTTCGACTTTGTAGGAGGGATGATATTGTGTCATAGTCACAAAGCACAGATCCTGTGGTCCATCACTTAAAAATCTTTGAGTCAACTGGCGGGTCCGGTCATTCCGAAAGTTAGCAAAAATGACACTGTCATGCTCTTGAATAATCCCTTCTGACTTTTCCCCAATCCAAGCTGGTTCAATAAACTCATCGGTAATCTCATTTTTATGAGAAGTCGTAATGGCTTGAGTGGTGGAATCGAAGATTTCACCCTCACCCTTGGTTAATAAGTGGAAGGCTTTATCAATTCGATCCCAATTATTGTCTCGGTCCATTGCATAATATCGACCGATAATGGATTTAATTTTTCCAATACCCACCTGATCAATCTGATCTTGGAGCTGTTGGACATATTTCAGAGAATTGTGAGGGAGAGTGTCTCGACCATCAGTGAACACATGAACCATCACTTTTTTAACATTGTGTTGTTTGGCCATTTTGAGCAAAGCATAGATGTGTTTTTGGTGAGAATGGACTCCCCCATCGCTCAATAACCCCATAATATGAAGCGTAGAATCATGCTGATTGGCATGTTCACAGGCTTTCACAAAAGCGGGCTTGGTAAAGAATGACTCATCATTAATGGCTTTATTGATTCTGACTAAGTCCTGAAACAAAACCCGTCCCGCCCCGATAGTAAAGTGATTGACTTCACTGGTACCCATTTGGCCTTCTGGTAAACCGACGGATTCACCATCGGCTTTGAGTACCGCAGCTGACTGCTCTGCCCACAGTTTATCCCACATAGGGGTATGAGCTTGGGTGACAGCATTGCCGGGATAGTCTTGGTAGAGTCCCCAGCCATCCAGAATAATCAGGGCGACACGGTTTTGATTCATTTTGGTTCCTTATTTTTTAAAAGGAAACTCAGCAATACTAGCTTTGTCTCCTAATTCTCGTTCAATTCTCATCAATTGGTTGTATTTAGCAATCCGTTCAGATCGGCACATTGAGCCAGTTTTAATTTGGCCAGTCCCCGCGCCAACGACAAAATCGGCAATAAACGCATCTTCTGTCTCACCACTGCGATGAGACACAACCGCAGTCATGCCGGCGGATTTTGCCAGTTGAATGGCATCTATGGTTTCACTGACAGTCCCAATTTGATTGAGTTTAATTAAAATAGAGTTAGCAGCTTTTTCGTCAATTCCTTTTTGAAGACGTTTGGGATTAGTTACAAACAGGTCATCACCCACTATTTGGATTCGAGTCCCAAGTTGAGCCGTCATGGTGGTAAAACCAGCCCAGTCATCTTCAGCTAAGCCATCTTCAATTGAAACAATGGGATATTTTTCAATCCAGTCTGCATACAGATCAACCATTTTGGCTGATGTCAACTCTTTGTTTTCCGTTTTTAAAAGATACTTGCCCTTCTCAGCATCATAAAATTCAGTCGAAGCAGGATCTTGAGCGATCGCAATGTCATCACCAGGTCTATAGCCCGCTTTTGTGATCGCTTCAATAATGAGCTCAAGAGGTTCCTCATTTCGTTTGAGTGAAGGAGCATATCCACCTTCATCTCCCACCGTAGTTTGGAAACCTTTGGCTTTCAACATTTTCCCTAGAGTCAAAAAGACTTCAGATCCCCAGCGAACGGCTTCTACAATGGATGGGGCTCCGATAGGCATGATCATGTATTCCTGCATATCGGTTGAGCCAAGCGCATGTTTCCCACCATTGAGTACATTCATCATGGGAATAGGCATAGTGTAATGATCAGTTGGATTGCCAAAGAGCTGTGCAATGTATTGATAGAGAGGAATATCTAATGCTAAAGCGGCAGCTTTGGTACATGCCATTGAAACAGACAAAATAGCATTTGCTCCCAGTTTGTCTTTATTTTCAGTTCCATCTAAATCAAGCATAACTTGGTCAAGTTCCCGCTGTTGAGTAACGTCCATTCCGACTAGTTTAGGGGAAATTACCTCATTTACATTGGTAACCGCTTTTAACACGCCTTTACCTTGGTAGCGGCGGGGATCTCCATCTCGAAGTTCTAATGCCTCATGGCTTCCGGTTGAAGCTCCTGAAGGTACAGCAGCGGATGCAGACAGCCCATTCTCTAAAGTTACTTTTGCTTCAATGGTCGGATTGCCTCGTGAATCAAGAATTTCCTGAGCAACAATTTGTGATATCTTCATAAAAATAATCCTTTATGGCAACACACCCTGGTTGCCTACTTACTATTTTTGTGACCCATTTTCTCCCTTATTATTCCTCCCCAAGGGAATTTGTTCAATGCTAGTCAATACATATCAAATACGATACAATTAATGGTTGGTTACTTGAGGAATTAGGCTTCCGGCAAAATAGGTTCACCTGTTTTAATGCCATGTTGAGCTGCAAAACTTTTCCCCTGAATCACAAAACTCAAAAAGCGGCGATGATCTAAGCCAGAACTGCCAATAATACACGCTTCTGTCCCATTAGGGACATCTTTTAATCGTTCATACATGGGAAGTTCCCCAAACCGAGTGGTGAGTTTCTCGCCCGGCGTAAACTTCACATCTTCTGGTAAAAGCGTGGTGACACAGTTGCCAAAGTTATCAATCCACCACATAGTGGCAGGAATGTCCGCCACCTGTTCCATGGGGTACTTTTCAGTAGGTAAATTAACTCCATCTTTAAGCCATTTGGCTACCCGAGGAATAAATTGGTAACTACGAAACTGGCTATCGACCACCAGCTGTCGATATTCTTTTTCAAATAAGTGTTGGTCAATCACAGAATCCATGACGGTGGGAATGTCCATCAATTGGATTTGATCGGTCAATTGAAACTTTTTAGCGAGTGATAAACAGTACCCATCAATACTAGAAATGATTAAGGTTTTGCCCACATAAAAGTATCCAAATGGAGTGCCATTGGGAAACCGTTTGCCTTTACCATGACGGATTGCCACATTCATCAGGATAATACCTTCACCGCCATCAGCGGCATCTAGAGTATCAATTAAGTTGCCAGCAGCTTCAATTTCGCCACTGCCTTTGTGACCGAAATCCGAGACTCCTAATGGGTAGACTGGACTATTAAAAAACGTAGCCATGCGGGTGGCCTGGCGATTCATGGCATTATGATCATTACAGTCATTGATAATAGTGACGAACATAAGGGTCTCTCCTACTCCTTATTAACAATCAATACTATCACATAGGTGCAAAATGTGTGTAAGAAAGCTATCAAAGATAATCAAAATATGTCAAATAATGTCTTGATTTATCAACTTTTTTGAAAACGAAGCTGAATTAGCAGATCATTGCACGTATTGCTAATTTGAAATTTTAGATGTGTAACAAAATTATTTTATGGAAAAAGTGTAACCAAAGTAGTCAATGAGTTTAGTAATGGTGCTTAATTTGGGATCACCTTCAGTGGTCAAAGAATTATATAAACTACTTCGATCTAAATTGGTGACTTTAGCCACTTTGCTCATGCCTTTCAGTTTGGCGACATCACCTAAGGCACGAGCAATAAGTTTATTGTCTCCAGTAGCAAATGAGGCATTGAGATATGCTTTAATATCTGCTTCAGTTTTTAGATAATCAGTTGCATTATAGGTTGATAGTTTCATTTTCCTCCTTTTAATTCAGACTTTACTGAGAGCTTTTGCTTGCTTGATATCTTTTGTTTGTTAAGTGAGGGAAAGATTTCATCCATTTCTATCTGCACTTTGGCTGAGAATTCTCACTAATTGACTATTTTCCCATTCACTGTGATTATAAAGAATTCCTGGCTCATTATTGAGAATATGGTCAAAGTAATATTTTACTGGTGGAAAGACATTTTCTAGTGTGACCGCATCACTCTTTTTAATCCAATGAGCTGTTCCCTCTTCTGATTCTGCAGTGACCGTGGGTTCAGCAGTCAGTTCGGCCACAAATGCAAAGGAAATATACATTTCTTCTCGATCAAGATGATGATGAAAGGCAATCGCTTTTAGTTTAATGTCATCAGGGGGGATCGCTACTCCAGTTTCTTCTTTCACTTCTCGAATGGCTGAGGCTAGGGGATCTTCACCTGCTTCAATGTGACCACCAGGCAGTGACCAGAAACCAGGGAACTTCTTTTTCGTTTCACTCCGTTTAAACATCAATAGCGAATCTTGCCATAAAATATAGACTTCAGTAGTAAAGATGGGCACTGCAATTTGATGAAGTAGTTTTGGCATAGATTTTCCTTTCTTTTAGCTGAGTGGTAGCTCGAACATTGGTTCGCTCCCCTCTTCCCACAAGGCTTCATTAAAAAATTTTATTTTGTGAGGGGTGACTTTATACATTCGTCCCTTGATGGCTTTGTTCATCATTCCGGCATAGCTATAAACATCACTGGTCACCCCCACCGTTTTTTTCCATAAAGTGATGGCATGAGTAATTTTAGTTTTGCCAGCAATTTGTTCCGCAGTTCCATAAATTTGGAGTCCTAATTTTTTAGCAGTAGGTGTTTGTGGAGCGTCAGCTACACTCACTGCAACCTCACCATTTTGACTGAGTTGCTGGCAGTGAATCGTTTGTGGATCGCTGAGAAAGTAGATATTGAGATCTTTGTCGACCGAATAGTAAAGGGCTGCAATCCAGGGATGTTCGCCGTAAGTTGCCAAGGTCATTTGAAAATGGGAATAAACATAATCGGATATGAGGTTGAAAAGTTCAGTTTGATTCATGCGACTATCTCTTATTGTAGCATGCTTGGCTTGATTGACTACAACTTCTATAATAATACTATGCCGGAAATCGAGTTCGTTTATTTTGATATTGGTGGAGTATTGATGCTTGATTTTTCTGGAACCGATAAATGGCAGCAGTTGCAACGTGAGCTTGGTGTTACTAAAGAACACTCACCAGCTTTTGAAGAAGTTTGGCAAAAGTATCGACAACGGGTGTGTCTCGATTGTGATGTCGATACCCTGTTACCCGAATTTGCTAAAGCTACTGGCTTATCTTTTCCTGAAAGCTATTCACTGCTCCAAGACTTTTTGCAGCGTTTTGAACAAAATCAAAGTATTCATCCAGTAGTTCAATTGGCTAAAGCGAAGTATAAAGTGGGTTTATTAACGAATATGTACCCCAGGATGTTAGCCGGCATTAAACAAATTCAACTCATTCCAGAAATGACATGGGATGCTGAGGTTGACTCAAGTATCGTCAATGCCCAAAAGCCGGATCCTCACATTTTTGAAATTGCAGAAAAGCTCGCTAAAGTTCAACCAGAAGAAATTTTCTTTATTGATAATACTTTAGAAAATGTGGCAGCGGCTGCCAGCCGAGGTTGGCAGACCTTTCACTACAATCCATTGACACCAGGCGAATCAAGCCAACAACTTCATCAAGCCTTAGAGCTTACTTGATTTTTCGGTGTTTTCATTTTTGCTGAAGGTTCTTGACGCTGCAATAAAATTTGGCTGGTTGTCCCAAGTAAACACTATGAGGTTTCAGTTTGCCTTTGACCAATGAATTAGCGCCTACAATGGTGCCCTCGCCTACTTCACTCATCAGTGCGTGAATTTTACGCAAAGTATTGGCATTCCGAATTGTCATTTGTTTGTACAGTTTGGTACCAACTAATTTGGTAATTTTACTCTTCGTAGCATTGGCCCGATCAATTTTCCAAATGACGGCACCGGGTGTATATTGAACTTCATCTATGGGTTTCTTAATTGGTAAGTCGTTTATAATCGCTGGCTTATCTACCTTGGGAGCCAGAAAAAGGACATCGCACTTGATGTGATCATTGTTGACCCAAGTCTCTGGGAGGGCTTTTAAAGTTTGAGAAATTTGATCAAAGTCACGGATTTGGACAGAGATCGCAAATCCAAATTCTTGTTCAATCGCTTTTTCAATAAGAGTAATAAGTTGATTTGGTTTTAGTTGGCTTTGAAAAATAATATTGCCAGAATTGATGTAAGTTTTGACTTGAGTCAAGCCAGCTTGTTCCCAGATTTGGGCCAATTGCTTCATGGGAACTTTGTTATTTCCCCCAACATTTATGCCCCGAAGGAGAGCGAAGTAGGTCATAAGAAGAGTTCCATCAAATATTCATCTAAATAACTTTTATCGACTTTGACTGCTTGTTGGGTGATCCCAATAGTTAGGAAACCGAGTGAGTCATAGAGTTGTTTGGCTGCAGTTTGGGTAGTCATGACTCCCAATTTGATTTTGGAAACTCCACTTAAAGATTTGGCATGAGCAATGGCAGTTTGTAGTAGTTGCTTGCCAATACCTTGACCTCTAAATTGGGGTGAAACATAGAAACTGTATACGTTAACAATATGAGCAAGTTTGGCTTTTTCCTCTTGGACACAGGCTATCATGCCAACAAGGTGTTGATTTTCATCCACCGCAAAAAACATGTTTTGAAGATAGTTCTGCCAAGTACTATCTGGTTCTGCCAGTGTTTCATCTACCGTCGCTAAGAAAGCTTCGGGAGAATCTTGAATTGATTCTAGACGAAGTTGCTTATATTCTTCCCAACGAGAAGGATCGAGTCGGATGATTTCCATGAAGTAATTGTAACAGATAGAGGACTGTTGGGTGGCTGACCGGACTTGAACCGGCTACCTCCCCGCCATGGCGGGGCGCTCTAAACAATTAAGTTTTTTTGATTAATTTTTTAAAACCGTTTCCACCTTTGTAAGATTTTATTTTCAATTCTCGTCGTCTTGCTTCTAGTCGTGTTTGGTATTGTTCAGTATAAATGAGTTTCCAAGGACCTTTATTTCTGATAGAAACAGTTTTTCCGGAATTATGTTCGTAAAATCTTCTCTCTAAATTCTCAGTTGAACCAACATAAAAATGACCACTTTTGAAACTTTGAAGAATATATATATATACCAAGACATGTGGGTGGTATACCAGATTCGAACTGGCGACCTCGTCTTCCACAGAGACGCGCTCTAACCAACTGAGCTAATACCACCATATATGGCTACAGCCACCATTCAGACCATATTATACCGTATCCCTTAGCCTCGGGAAACATATTCGCCTGTTTGGGTATCAACGACCAAAATATCACCCTCTTTGACAAATAGTGGTGCTTGAACTTCCAAACCGGTTTCCATGACCACTGGTTTTTTGGGGGCATTGACCCGACCACCGGCCACAGCATCAAAAGCTTCGGTAACAGTCAATTTCACTTTAGGAGGCAAACTGACCCCAATGGGTTGGTCATTAAAGGATTGGACATAGACATTAATTTCAGCCGTTAAGAATTTTAATTTATCCTCTACCAAGTCAATGGGTAATGAGACTTGATCAAAAGTACGTGGATCCATGAAAACAGCTTCAGTATCATCGGCATAGAGATATTGCATTTCGCGGGAATTAACATCGGCGACTTCGACTTGTTCATTGGACTTAAAGGTGAAGTCTTGTGAGTTACCGGTACGAATGTTTTTAAATTTCACCCGTTCCACAGTCGGACCTTTGCCAGGATGGTAAAACTCTGTTTTGGTAATTAAACAGGGATCTCCGCGAAATAAAATATAGGTGCCTTTGGTAATACTAGTGGCTTTAATAGTAGACATAATAATACGTTACAGTTATTTGGTAAGACTCGTATTATAACCCAAAAATCTCTTGAGTGGAAAAGAAGAGGGTATCTTGAATTGTAGGAACATCGGCAAACAGCATCACTAAGCGATCGACTCCGACCGCAATGCCGCCAGTTTCAGGCATACCAATTTGCAGAGCTTCAATAAAATCGGTATCTAATCCATAAGGAGTTTTGCCTGAAGTTTTTCTGAGCTCGAGTTCACTTTCGAAGCGGGCTTGCTGCTCGGTGGCGTCAGTTAACTCAGAAAAAGCATTCCCTAATTCTAAACCACCTAAATACAGTTCAAAGCGTTCAGCAAAGCGAGGATCGCTTTTTTTCTTTTTTGATAAAGCGGCTTGACTGGCTGGATATTCATAGACAAAAACTGGTCTGTTTAATTTGGCTAACTCTGGCTCAATTTCATTCAGAAAGAGTTGAAAGTAGATAGTTTCCCAAGTGTCATCTGAGTTAATTTGATAACCCAGTTCCACAGCTTTTTGTTTGATTTGATTTTCATCTAAGAGTTGGTCGGCCGTTAATCCAATATACTGGTGAAATAACTCAGCTACCGTAAACTTAGGCCAGTGAGGACTGAGATCATACTCTCTGCCTTGATAGGTAAGTTGATTCGCTGCTTGTGGTTGAAGTTGATGTAACAGAAAGAGCAATAAATCTTCGCAATCTTGCATAATATCAGTGTAGTCGGCCTGACTGCGGTACCATTCTAAAATAGTAAACTCATGATTATGAGTTGGCCCAATGCCTTCTCCATTACGAAAACTTTTGCAGATTTGAAAAATATTGTCAAAACCCGCTACCAATAATTTTTTCATGGCATACTCAGGACTCGTCAGTAAAAAAGCCCGCTCCTGATCACCTTCTTCGGTTTTGAGAGTCGTTTCAAAAACTTCGAGGTAAGGCTCGGTACCAGGGTATTTAACTAAAAGAGGAGTTTCGACTTCATGGAAGTGATGTTTTTTAAAAAATTGACGAATCCCGTCAATCACTTTTTCACGGATCAGAAATTGAGGTATCAATTCAGATTGATCGTGGAGTTTTTGCCAAGTGGTCATAAAAGAAAGCCTGCCCCGAACAAAGTGAGGGGTGCGTCAGGCGGGACTTCCATCTTCATACCAGATGGAGCACAATCTGCCTGTTCGGCCGATGTGCAATCTGGATATTTCGCTGGATAAACTTCTCGTCCTCAGTGTTAATTTGTAGTCAAGTATTCCAAATATGTTTACCCTGAACACAGTGAGGGGTGCGTCAGGCGGGACTCGAACCCACGACCCTCTGCTTAGAAGGCAGATGCTCTATCCAACTGAGCTACTGACGCATAAATCGACTATAATGGGAATGAAGTCCATTCACCATGCCATATTATAACTCATTCATCACGAAAGTGGGTCAACTCTCTATCAAGGAACTGACTTTATTGTTAGTGGGAATGAGTTGGTTGAGTGGCTTGGGATTAACTATAGCTGGATTTGGACACTGGTTTTATCCCTTGGTAGCAGTTTTCTTAATTTTTCCTGCTTTGGTATTAATGGGTATTTTGACTAAAAGCATTCAATTATTCAAGTTTTCATCCACCAAAATAAAAGGTCTGACTCTCATTTTGGTGACCATTTGGCTGTCTCATTTTATTCAAGTGTGGGTACCTGAAACAGGTTTTGATGCTTTGTGGTATCACTTGCCAGTGACCCAGCTGATTGTGGAACATCACGGTTTCTACTATGATCCTCAGCTGTACCAGAGCGTCAACCCGTTATGGAGTGATCTGTTTTTTGTGGCAGGTTTTCAACTGGGAGGCATGACTGGTGCCAAATTAGTGGCCTATGGATTTGGCTTGAGTTTATTATTAGTAACCTGGCAATTATGTCGCATGGTACTTAATCGAAAGTGGTCGCTAGCCGTAATACTCATCATTTCAACTTTTCAGGTAATCTCCTGGCAAAGTGCGAGTTTTTATATAGATTTGGCCAATGCTTTTTGGTTACTGTCAGCAGTGTGGCTGTTACTGCTCCACTTAGAAAAAGATCGAAAATGTCACCAGTTAGTGCGGTCTGCTGCCCTTTTGGGAGCGTCATTGGCGACTAAACTTTTTTCAGTCTTACTCCTGCCAGTAATGGGAGTTATTTTATGGTTCCACTCCAAACCGGCTGTTCGGTGGAAAAATGTACTCACATATGAAGCAGTGAGTGTAATGGTCGCACTGCCCTACTACCTGTTTGCTTATTTCAAAACTGGCAATCCTGTGTATGCGATTCAGCTTCATTTGGAGAAGTTAGCTCAAATTGGTGGCCAAGCAAATTCAGTAAATTATATTTTTCAAAGAACTCTCCAACTGCCTTGGTCGCTGATTCAAGTCAGTTTGGTCAGAGATTATGTGTGGATTGTATTGCCCCTACTGTGGATAGCGATCGGGCTAAACTTTAAGCAGATCAGACGTAATACTGCACTTTTTAGTTTACTCATATTTGCCATTGGGGAATGGTTGGTGTGGTGGTATGTGCCTCCACTCTCAACTCGGTATGCAGTAGCGGGCTTTATTACCTTAGTGATAGTGGGGATGTGGAGTGTGAACCGATTTTTGAAAAACCAATCTAATAATATTCAAACGAGTTGGTGGTTAGTAGTAGGGGCAAGTGTAGTAATTCAATTTGCCCCCCGACTGTATGTGAACTACCGCAGTCTAAAATACCTACTTGGTTTTCAAACCCAAACTCAATATCTCCACCAATTCTATGATGGCTGGACCGATCCCTACTTAGATCAGTGGTATAAGTAATCAGCTATTTACTGATTATTTTTTTTGAGAAGCTACTTTTTTGGCTACTTTTTTGGTAGCTTTGCTCTTTACCTGTTTCTTAACTTGAGCGGCTTTTTTCTGAGCAGAAGTTTGGACTTCTTTAGCGATCTTTTTACCTTCTGCTTTTGCTTTTTTCTTAAAGCCAGAGGGATCTTTATCGTATTCTTCTTTTAATTTAGCAGCTTTTTGAGCTGTTTTTTTAGCCATTTGGCGATTCTTTTTATCAGAAAAGAAAACCGCTGCAGCTCCGGCAGCCATGCCGGTTAATAATGCTAAAAAGTTTCCAGATTTTTTTGCCATACTATCCTTTAATTGTTACTTAACTCTTTAATCAATTATAAAGGATTTTTTTGATAAAAAGCAATCCTGCACCACAAAAGTACCGGATTGTTACTCAATTCTAAAGGAAAATTTACGTGACTCTAATAACTGACATGGTGTGATTCAAACCACTGGCTTTCCACCCATTTCCATGTATCAGAAGAATGGTTTCTCCAGCTTTGACTACCTGTTCGTCTTTCAAGAACTCAACGAGCTCTTCGGGAGTGACATTAGTTCGATGATCAACATGGACTAAATGAGGTTCGACGCCATAACTTACATTTAATTCATCATGGGTATCTTGACTGGTGGTGACGGCTACAATCTCAATCTTTGGTCTTAAGCGTGACATCAGTCGTGCAGTGCGACCTGATTCACTCAAACAGACAATCTTACTGATGTTTAAATGTGAGTGAGACAGTAAGTCATAGGCGGATCGAGTTAAGGCTTCAGTGATAGTTTCATCTACGCCTAAGGCTAAGGGACAGTCAGTCAAAGGTTCATTGTATTCAGCAATTTTGGCTTGAACTTCTACCGCACGGACTGGATATTCTCCGATGGTAGTTTCTTCTGACAGCATCACGGCATCGGTGCCATCATAAATGGCATGAGCCACATCACTCACTTCCGCCCGGGTAGGTCGAGGATTCGTGACCATGGATTTCAACATTTGAGTAGCGGTGATGACTGGTTTGGCAGCAATTCGACATTTTTCAATCATCACTTTTTGCCAATGGGTTAACTCTTGGAAAGCTACTTCCACCCCCAAGTCTCCTCGAGCTACCATAATCACATCACTGTTCTCAATAATTTCATCTAAATTATCAATTGCGGCTTGATTCTCGATTTTAGCAATAATTTTGGCATCAGAATTTCTTTTCTTTAGTTCAGCTTTTAGAATATCAATATCTGCTTTGTCACGCACGAAAGACAAGCCGACAAAGTCTACATTTTTTAAGTCTACACCATCCAAGTAGCTCATATCTCGATCGGTCAAAGAAGGCATATCTAGAATAACGCCTGGAGTATTCATGGTTTTACGATGACCAATTTTACAGTCATGAACGACCGTCGCTTCTAAATAATTCTTGCCTTTTTTGGAAATGACAAATTCACAAGCCCCATCGTCCAGAAGAACCAAGTTATCTACACTTAAAGTTTCGATTACATTTTGGGGAATGATCACTAAATTATCAGCGCCACTTTGAGGGTCTGAAGAAAAAGTCACAATTTCGTCTTGCTTGACACTAAATGACTGTTCACCCGGAACATCGATTCGAACTTCAGGTCCTTGAAGATCTAGGAGTACTCCCATGGGAATGCCAGTTTGTTGAGAAGCGGCATGGACGCGCTTAATCCGTTCATCATGCCATTCCGGGGTTGAATGCTTGGTATTAAAGCGGGCAATATTCATGCCGGCTTTGAGTAAATCAGCTAAAATTTCTTCGGAATCGGTAGCTGGGCCGATGGTGGCGACGATTTTAGTAAGTTTATTCATAGGGTCTGTATTATCGTCTGTTTATAGCAATTATTCAAGGCTGAAATCAGGGGTGATGGGCTTATTTCTTGGTTTCAGGAACAAATTTTTCATGATACAGTAGTGACTGTGAATGGTAATCAGAAAGGATAAACTATGATCGATGATACTCAACAACTTCCAGCTGATACCCAAGACAACGCAGTTTTGGATGCTGGGGAAAATACGACTGCTCTGGAAAGTGGTGATGACCTGGCTGCCCAAGCATTAGCCAGTACAAGTTCAGCTACCAGTGGTGATGATGAAGTTGAGGCTTCTGATCAACTGGCTACCACCATTACTTCTCTGCAGAATTTGATTGAACGCAATGCGGATAATCTTGATGTAGTAAAACAAAAGTTAAAACTTCAGCGAGAGCAGCTTAAGAATATTTTTGAAAATGATACGCAACTGAGTGAAGCTACGCAGCAAGCTGACACCTTTTCTCGTCAGGTTAAAGAACGAAAAAGTACCCTCCAATCTGATCCTGAGGTGACTAAGCTGAAGGTGGATATTGGAGAGCTGACGGAACAGAAAAAAGAGATTGAAGAAGCCTTGAGTAGTCATTTAGTTAATTACTATCAATTGACCAATTCCACTAGTTTTGACACCAGTGATGGGGATCAACGTGAGTTTGTGATTAAAGCGGCGGTGAAATCAAAGCGGAAATAAAAAAAATGATATTAAAAAAGCAGAGAATAAAATTCTCTGCTTTTTCTTTATTGCTCTTCAAATCTCAAATAGACTTCGCCACGCGAGCTAATCTCTCTGGTGAAATATTTTTCATTTTCTTGAGGGATCGAAGTCGTTTTTTAGCTCTTCGTTTCTCATCTTTTTTAAGTTTCTTCTGTTGTGAAGGTTTGACGTGATACGCTCGATCTTTCACTTTTTGGACCACATCAGTGGCGGCCATTACTTTTTTGAATTTTCGAATTAAATCTGATGAGCTTTCATTGCCTTTAGCTTTAATAATAATTGGCAAGTGTAATCACCTCCTTCCAATGGGTTTAAGTTCCAATTTCCAAATTCCAATTCTCAAACAAAAGTCAAAATTCAGTTTTTCGTTCTAAAAAATTGAAATTTGGAATCTGAAGTTTGTTTGATTTTTGATCTATTGAACTTTGAATTTTTAATAGACCTTATTATACCAGATGGTGTCTGTGATGTTACTTTTCGCAGCAATATCATCTTTAACTCATTCGTAATCTCGCTGATAAAAACCACATAATTGATTGAAATTCATAACCAGATCAGCTCAGACTCACTCGTTCAATCTGATATTGCTGCTTCAATTATTTACGTCGTGAATCAAATCATCTGTTTCTTGATCAATTTTTTCTCGACTCTTCGTTTTCTCCCAACCGCCGTAAAGATGCAAGTGGATGTGATGAATCGCTTGAACTTTATGGCCAACGTTCATAAAAAGTTTATAGTTTTGACTAATACCGAGTTGCTTGGCCATTTTGCGTGCTAGTCGAATCATATCAGTAATGAGATCAATTCTATCTTCGGGTAAATCTTCCAATGTGGGAATTTCTTCTTTAGGAATAATTAAAACATGAACCGGCGCGGCAGGATGAATATCATTAATCACAATAAAGCGATTGTCTTCATACCGAATAGTAGCGGGAATTTCCCGATTGATAATTTTGGTAAAAATAGAAGGTTTATTTGACATATTTTTCCTTAATGATGGCCACTACTTCTGAGAGTGACAATCGACTGGGTTTTTGACTAGTGTGTTTACTGGAACCATTGAGCAACATTTTACCACTGGGGTGATAGTACCAGGTGCCAACATTATCGAGCTTAGCAATTTCATCGGCTACTGGTTTTAAGTCGATGGCGGAATCAGGTCGAGCTTTGATTCGGATGTTGCCCATTTTTTGATCCTTCCGAACTACTAAGACATATCCTTGTTTTTGAGCGAGCTTAATCACATCATCATTTTCTGTCTCAATAGCCAGACATTTCCCCTGGGCAATGGTAAATTCCTGTCCCATAGTGGTAATTAATTCTCGAGCTTTTAGAACTTGTCCCAGATGAGTATAGATAGCATCTAAGCAGGTCATTCCAAAATGAACCAAAGAATCGTCATCGTGCAAGGCCACCATAGATAATCCTTCAATTAATTGGTGAAGCATAAATTCATAACGAAGTGAATCTGCCTCTGGCCAATAAATTTCTCGAAAATGATCAATTTCTGTCACATATTGAACAATAGTTTTTAGAGCTTCATCTGTTTGCTTTTCGGGATGAATTTGACAGACATGGTCGAACACTAGTGAGGTAGCACTAATAAACTTTTGGCCATTATCTGGCTGATGATGATCAAATTTGCCTAGACCAGTATCTACGTGTACGATATTTGTTTCTGTTAAACCTAACTCACTCTGTCGAGCGTCAGAGAGTTTTTCTCCCGGATTGACAAAGTCCAGTTTGGCATCTCCATAATGTTGGGTATCAAAACGTTTTAAGACCCAAATACTGGCAATCGCATCCAGATCAGGAGAATGATGGGTAACAAGGAGTTTTCGAGAAGACATAGCATCAGTATAACAGGCGTGTAAATAAAAACCCACCGCCACAACCGTGTGTTATCTCTTGATATTACAGGTTTGTTGCAGTGGGTCCCTCACCGGGTTATGGTTAGTACTATATATTTTGATAAAGAAAAAACCCATAGGCAAAAAGGATTGGTTTAAACAGCTATAGCACCTTTTCTTGTGGGAACAAAAATAATTATATAGGATATATTTTAATGTTCAATTTTACTATGTGTATCTGGTATGTAAAAGAAGTAAAGTTATTATAGGATGTAAATTTCTACTCATTTGGTATGTACAAATTATCATTTTTGGCTGACTTTCCAGACCTTCTTTACTATCCACCAGATTGCTTTAAAGGGCAAAGTTAGCAGTTGCCATACCATTGTTTCAGGATCGTCTTCTCCCCTTACCCAGACAGAAATCACTAACCACTTATTATCATCTACCAACTTTTTAGCGACGACGTGAATGCGTCTGCCCGCCACGGTCGAAATAAATTTTTCGTTTCCTTGGTTTTCAAAATGCTTCTGCGGGTGATGAATCACCTGCCAGATTTGATCCTGAGAAAGTGACCGGAGAGTCAGTCTCTCTAGAGAATGGTCAGTAAAAATGAGATCTCGGTAGTGCTTTTCCATAATTTAGGTGTGGTAAGCGGTTGTCACTAGCTCTTGAGTTCGTTTGATGACGGAATCAAGTGATAAATTTTCAGTGGCAGACTCGCCTCTCATCTTCCACTCAAATTGACCGTCAGTTTTGGACGAATAGACCAACCGAATGGGACAGCCAATCAGATCGGCATCAGAAAACTTTTCACCAGCACTGACTGACCGATCATCCCAAAGCACTTCTATTCCCGCTGCTTGTAATTGATGATAGAGTGGTTCCACCTCAGCATTGGTATCACCTAAAGTTAGCAAATGAATCTGGAAAGGAGCCACTTGAATTGGCCATAGAATGCCGTCTTGATCATTCATTTTTTCAACAATGAGGCCCATAATTCGAGAAGTGCCGATACCGTAAGAACCCATGTAAACGGGTTGATGATTTCCGTTTTGATCCACAAACTGGTAATTACATGCTTGGCTAAATTTGGTATTAAGCGGGAAAATATTGCCGACTTCAGCTGCCGCAAAAACTTCGAATTTCTCTGAATCAATATAGGCTGGAGCTACTTCTTTATTATAGTAGATTCCGGTTTCTTTATCGAGATAAATAGTGTCTTCTCCACTGTCACAGCGGGTTTGGAATTCGTGTGAGTAATCTTTGGTAAAATCACCACCAGAAGCAAGGGTTAAGTACGTATCATTGCCCAGCCCCAACTTTTGAAAGACATCAGTGTAGCGTGCTTTCATCAGTTCATAGAATTCTTTTAATTCGGCTTCTGATCGGTGGAAGCTGTACAAATCCTTCATTCGAAATTCTCGGCCTCGCATCAATCCTGATTTAACGCGAGGTTCATTCCGAAATTTAGTTTGAATCTGATAAGCCGCAAAAGGTAAATCTCGATAACTGAGAGCAAACTTTTGAGCAATGGGAGTAATGACTTCTTCGTGAGTGCAATTTAAGACGTATTCAGCATCATTTTTGGCTAAAGCGGCTGGATTGGCGGCGAGTGTTTTCATCAATACATCAACGGTCTCTAAACGCCCGGTGGTTTCCCATAAAGCTTTTGGGGCCAAAGAGGGCATTAAAATTTCAGGGGCGACTTTATCCATTTCTGATCGAACAATGTTTTCAATTTTAGTTAAAACTCTTAATCCTAGTGGCAGGTAGGTGTAGACACCGGCCATGGTTTGGTCAATAAAACCACCTTTAATCAACAGAGTGGCATTGATGCTGTCGAATTCTTTGGCTTTTTTGTTGGTTTTAGTGAAAAGCTGGGTAAATTTCATTGGAATCCTTTTTTCTTCAGGAGAATTGTTAGCTATCACTCAGTCGTAAATCTCGCCGATAAAAAGGTTTAGGTAATTTTCAAAAATTACCAGATCGGCTCAGACTTCTTCGTTCTTTCTAATATTTCTCCTTTCATTTTTATTAAAATAAATCTAAAATAGTTTGCCTCCAATAATCGCTTCATTTCTATCTGGTTCAATCAGCACGACTTCATTATTTTCCCAACTCTGATATCAACTTGACTGAAGTCTTGGTAGGTAATCGTTGGATTCATAGAGCTTGACTAGAGGACTATAAAAAAACGCCCTCTGCCACCAATATATATATTGATGATCAAGGACGATTTGCACCGTGTTACCACCTTGGTTCTCTCAGTTTTTTCAAACTCAGACTTAGTGCCATGATTTAACTTCAATTTTAGGCATAATTCTGTGAGTGCTGGAATTAGCAGCTGATCTTGATTTATCAAATCTGATAAAGTTCTCGATCACAACTTAGGAGTGGGGCTCCCTCAATGTTGACTAGAAATATTATACGAAAGGGTTAGGCTGATTACAACCACTCTTTCAGTTCTTCAGCAAACAGAGGAGCCACATCTAAGACTTCAATTTTGGAACTGAGTTGAGGATGAGAAACTGAATTGGTAATAATGACTTTATCCACGTCTGAGGACTCAATTTTATCCATTCCAGCATTGACAAATAAGCCATGAGTACAGAAAAAGCAAACCTGAGTTGCCCCCCTTTCTTTGAGTAAACGAGCGGCTTCCACCACCGTGGAACCAGAGACAATCACATCATCAAAGAGAATGACATGTTTGCCAGCTACTTCTCCACCTTGAACATCACTGGCTTTCACTTTTCCCGTATGAAGATCGCGTTCTTTATCGATATTGACTAAATCAAGGTCAAGTTTATTGGCAAAGACGCGGGCGCGTTTTAAACCTCCAAAGTCAGGACTAGCAATCACTGTTTCTGCTAGTTTAAAGTGATCTTTCACATAGTGAACAAACAGATCTAAAGCGGACAAGTGATGAGTGGGAATGGAAAAGAAACCCGGTAGGCTGGTGTTATGAATGTCGAGGAGAAAAACCCGTTTGGCATAAGCATTTGAAATGAGATCGGCGACTACTTTCGCACTAATGGGTTCTCCATCACGAAACATTTTGTCTTGGAGGGAGTAACCCATCCAGGGAATAACAATATTGACATGTCGAGCTCCTAAACGTTCTAGAGCATCGGCTAACAACAAAGTTTCCATCACATTTTCATCAACTGGAGCCGAAAATGATTGAACCAAAATTATATTTTCTCCTTTCACTTTTCCCTTTATCAAAATTCGTTTTTCGTCATTGGAAAATTTGGAGATATCAACATCCACCAGTGGGATATTGAGATGTTTAGCCAGTGAGGTTGCAATTTCAGGATTGGAAGAGCCAGAGACAAGTTTCATAGATGTTCCTTTATGACTAATGTCTGTATTCTAACGCAAAAAAAGTGAGAATGTCTAAGGGGAATGCTTCTTCCATTTATTGACACTATAGGTTTTGGTTTTGATATCTGGAGTTTAACAATAATATATCAAATTATATCATTAAATATATTTATCTATCAATTAATTTTGCAAACAGCTTCGATTAGCAGACAAAGTAAATGATAGCTAATTTTAAAGTGGACACTGTTTGGTTTTCAAAGTTCACCAAAGTGTTCATCGGAGACGTCCGGCACCTTCTCCGGACTCAGCAAAGCACTTCCCCTGAATGAATGTAAATATTTTTCAGTCAGAAATGGTCAGTACTTTGATGCTCCTTTTGACCACTTTGGTTTCACTTTTCCAGAGACTTGGGTTAACCTCTGATTATAGTAAGGGATGATCCGTAGCTTATCAGATTTCCTAAGATCAGAAAGTAATAAACCAGGTTGAAGGTATGATCAGAAAGGTGAAGTTGCTGTTTGAAATACTCCAGAGATTGAACTAACAACAAAAAAGGGAGAGGAAAAAAGATAAGTAGATAATGAAGATAGATGTTTGAAGAATAAAACATGAATAAAAACCAAGGAATGATGATCCAGCTGAGAAAAAATTGGCGATGTGGCAAGGCAAGCTTAAACAATGACCAAATAATAAAACCCAGACTAAAAAGTGCCATGAACAGATTTCGAGTGTTAAAAAGACTCATGGTAAACATGCGACCGATAAAGAGGGTATTTCTGATTTCGGCAAAGCAATGTTCACCATTGCCATGGTGTTGTAAGTAAAAACTGAGTGAACAGCCTTCGGTTGCTGTTGGAGTAAAAACTTGGAGTGCTTGTCGGGTTTGACCAAAATGAGTAGTCAGATCTACCCAAATCCAGGGGCTTAATACGAGGATCAAACTCAACCCACTTACCAACCAATATTTAACAGGAACACTTTTGGGATGTATCAAAAAAATGAAGACAGGCAATAAGAAAAGGGCGGTGGCATGAGCCTGAAGTGATAATCCAAATAATAAACTGAATAATGGCAGATATTGAAATCGCTGGTGTTGAATTTTAATAAGACACCACCACATCAGAGTTATGAGTGTAGGTAAAAGGTAGGGGTTCCAAGGAAAACTTTGAAGAGAAATCATGTAGGCGCTAAAAGTATACAGTGCTGTCGAAATTAAACTTTGGCGTTGCGTAAACTAATTTCTTGAAGCTGCATAAAATACCACAATCGACAGTGAGTTTAAGAATGAGAAAAAAATGATAGCTACCTGAAAATTACCTCTGCCGAGTATATACGGAAGACTTAGCAAGTAGTAATAGAGTGGTCCTAAGTGAAATTGATCATTTACACTTGCGCTGGGACCTAATAACGGAAATTCTTGTCTGGTAGCAATTTCCCCGGCTACTGACCAATGGTAGTGAAAGTCTCCTGCAAGAGTAGTGTTGATCAATCCTGTTACCCGTAACAGAAAACCAATCGTAAAGAGGAAGCAAACAATTTTGGTGGGAGTCAATTTTGATAAGTAGCCAGAAAGGTTATTCATCCTGGAAATATTGTAAACCTTGTTGCTTGTCCTGTTCCAGCTGTTGTTTCAGCTCTGCAAAAGTTTTCATCTCAATCGGCGGCCGAACAAACTTTTGGAGTTCCACTCTCAGTTGGTTGCCATAAATTTGTTGATTGAAATCATAAATATAAACTTCAAAGACATTGATTGTTTCTCCCGCCACAAAGCGAGGTCCAAAATAGGGTAAACATCGAAGGGGTTGAGGTTGACTTTCTAGCCAACAATACCCCACATACACCCCTGGTTTGAGTTCTGATTCATGAGGGATCTGATCGAGGTTGGCAGTGGGAAAGCCAATAGTATGTCCTTTGTTTTGACCAGGGATGACGGTCCCGGTCCAATAAAAAGGTAACTGCTGCATACTATCCCCGATGCTCAGGAGCATTAATTAAACCGCACTTTTTGTACTTTAGTCCTGATCCATCCTCTTCATTTTTCGATATTCGGCTATTGGCTTATTCAGCCAGATCCTCATTCGTAAAATGATACAGGACTGCGCTTATCCTCGGTGATATGGTGCGTTAATCAAGCCACACTTTTTATACTTATACACTTTACCTGTCTTAGGATCAATCGCTCCGCACGGACAAGGATCGTTGCGACCAATTTTGACTTGCTTTGAACCAGGAGTAGCTCGAGTTCCGCCTTTAGCAGCTTGGAGAGCTGCCGCTAAATCGGTGTGATTACCTTGAGTTGAGCGAGGATTTTGAATGGAAGTTGGCGGAGTGGCATCGGCTACTTCTTTGGCTAATGATTCATGAATGTCCTCTTTTTGGGTTTGAGCCGTAGACAGATCAATACTGACTTGACGTTGCTGTTGAATGTGAACTCGGAAAATCTTGGTGACGACGGTAGTTTCAATCAATTGAATCAATTGATCAAACATTTTGAAAGCTTCTTTCTTATACTCACTAATCACCGTCTGTTTATCCCCTCTCAACCAAATTCCATCTCGCAGATTATCCATTTCGTCTAGATGATCCATCCATTTTTCATCAATACTGGATAACATCACAAAGCGTTCAAGATCACGCATGCTGGTGTCACCGATTACCTCTTCTCGAGTTTGATAGGTTTGCTCAACAATTTCCATTAATTTTTCAATCATTTCTTGGGAATCGCTGATTTTTTCTAAAGTAGTTCTGAGCTCTCGCTGTGAGGCATCATCAAAAGGAATCACTTTGATAAACTCTTTGACAATAGCATCAGCTTCATCGGCGGTGAAGTTATCTGCTTCTCTCGTGGAGACTAAGCCAGTAATATAGTCGCGGATATATTCAACGATTTGAGTTTTGAGAGTAACGCCTTCCTCATCGTCAGTGACTGGGTTGGTGGCTTGTTCAAGCAAGCGACGCCGACGTTTATAAATAATTTCCCGCTGTTTGTTCATCACATCATCAAACTCCACCAGTCGTTTGCGTTGGTCAAAGAAAAAGCCTTCTACCTTGACTTGGGCCGACTCAATTGATTTGCTAATCATGCCATGTTCAATGGGTTGGTCTTCTTCGATTTTGAGGAAATCCATCATTTTGGAAATCTGTTCCCCACCAAACAGCCGCATGATTTCATCTTCTAGAGCGACAAAAAATCGTGAGGTGCCGGGATCTCCTTGACGCCCTGAGCGTCCACGTAGCTGGTTATCAATTCGTCGAGACTCATGGCGTTCAGTTCCCAGTACATATAAGCCGCCCAATGTGACGACTTCGTCATGATTCTGTTGCCACTGCGTGAGTGCTTTTTGGTAGGCTTTAAGATCATAATTGACCGGATTGAGAGACGGAGGCAGTTTTAACTCTTGAGCTAATTTCGATTGAGCCTGAGTAGGTTTTGCTTTGGAAGGTTTGGCTTTCCGAAAGTCTTTAATTTCTGGAGTGGCCCCACCCAAAACAATATCCACTCCCCGACCAGCAATATTAGTGGCTACGGTAATGGCATCTTTTTTACCAGCATCAGCAATGATGAATGCTTCTCGTTCATTGTTTTTTGCATTTAAGACCTGATGAGGAACTTTCTTCCGTTTTAAAAAGTTAGCCACGATTTGGTTGTGTTCAATAGACCGAGTTCCGATCAGGATAGGTCGACCAGTCTGATGGATCTGTTCGACCTCATGAGCAATGGCCGAGTATTTAGCGGCGGTCGTTTTATAGACAATATCCACTTCGTCTTTTCGAATCACTGGCTTATTAGTGGGAATAGCCAACGTATCCATCTCATAAATTTGGTGAAATTCTTCAGCTTCGGTTAAAGCAGTTCCTGTCATGCCAGCCAGTTTGTCATAGAGTCGGAAGTAGTTCTGAAGGGAAATAGTCGCTAGCGTTCGAGATTCTTGTTGAATGGCTACTCCTTCTTTAGCTTCAATGGCTTGGTGTAAACCATCAGAATAGCGGCGACCATGCATCAGTCGACCCGTGTGTTCATCAACAATAATGACTTCATTATCACGTACAATATATTCTTTGTCCCGGTGATAGAGTGATTTAGCTTTGAGAGCTGACTCTACTTGATGAATAGTATCAAAGTCTTCTTCATACAGATTAGTCACACCCAGCTTTTGTTCGATTCGTTTTACTCCTAGATCAGTTAGGGTGGCTGATTTGGCTTTCTCATCTACTTTATAATCCACATCTTGGACTAAGGACTTCACCATGTGGGCATAATCGTAGTATTTCTTGGTTGGTTCGCTATCTGGGGCAGAAATAATCAGTGGTGTTCGAGCTTCATCAATTAAAATCGAGTCAGCTTCATCAACAATCGCAAAATAGTGAGGGGTGTCGGTTCGTTGAACCATCTGCTCCAATGACTGCACCATGTTGTCACGGAGATAATCAAACCCAAACTCATTGTTCGTTCCATAGGTGATGTCAGCTAAATAAGCATCTTTCCGCGGAATTTCTTCGAAATGTTCCAGTCTCTCATCACCTCTTTCTTCACTGTCGATTTCTGGGTTATACAGCCGAGCATGATCATGGACAATGACGGAGGTTGAGAGTCCTAAAAAGTGGTAGATGGGTCCCATCCAGCCACAGCCGGTTTCCGCTAAATAATCATTAACGGTAATTAATTGAACGCCTTTGCCTAACAGGGCATTTAAGTACAATGGAGCAGTGACGGTGAGGGTTTTCCCTTCTCCAGTTTTTTGTTCAGTCACTTTGCCATGATGTAGAGCAATTCCGGCCAAAAGTTGAACATCATAATGACGCATTCCGAGTACACGCCGGGAGGTTTCCCGAACGGTGGCAAAGGCTTCTGGAAGTAACTCATCAAGAATTTCGATTTCAGTTTTGCCAGTTTGGCGGAGTTTCTTAATGTGGGTTTTAAATTTCTTGGTTTGACTCGCTAATTGGTCATCAGAAAGCTGTTGATATTTGGGTTCTAAAGCATTGATCTGATCGACAATTTTTCCATACTTATCCAGGGTTTTTTGGTTTTCGTCAAAAAGGCGGGTCAAGATCTTTAACATAGTGTTTTAGTATATCGCATTAGCGATTCCCAGCAAGTATTGCTTAAGGAATTTGATCAAGCAATATTTATAAATCTAGCTTTTATCAAAAGTTTGCCAAAGTGTTCAGTGGAGGCGTCTGCCCCGTTTTTCAACGGGGTTTTATTAACACTCCGCAAAGCACTTCCCACAGATGAATCATAATATTCTTTAGTAGACGGTGGTTGTGCTTTGAGGCTCCTTTTGATCACTTTGGTTGCACTTTTGTAATGTTTATGGTTTCTCAATTACTTCCTTCCCCATATATTTCGCCAGTACCTCGGGGACTTTTATCGAACCGTCCATTTGTTGGTAGTTTTCGACAATGGCTGCGAGTAGTCGTGGAGAGGCAGCCATCGTATTATTGAGCGTATACACATATTTTAAAGTGCCATCTTTAGCCTGGTATTTAATGTTTAAACGGCGAGCCTGAAAATCATTAAAATAACTGGCCGAATGAGTTTCACGGTACTTTTGTTGAGCTGGAAACCAAGTTTCTAGATCATATTTCTTTCGCTGCCCTGCACCCATATCGCCGGTACACATCAGTAAAACTTGATAAGGTAATTGTAAATCAGCCAAGAGTCGCTCGCTCAAGCCCACCATGGTTTGATGCCACGAACGTGTTTCATTTTCATCAGCGATGGTATACACCACTTGTTCCACTTTTTGAAATTGATGAACTCGAATAATGCCTTTGGTGTCTTTGCCATAAGAACCAACTTCTCGACGGTAGCAGGTTGATAATCCGGTCATCTTAATTGGTAAGTCTTTTTCAGTCAGGGTTTTACCCATGTAATAAGCAGTGAGAGCAACTTCAGAGGTTCCGGCTAAGATATTGCCGTCCTGGGTATAGTAGTGATCCTCTTCTCCCCAGGGTAAGTAGCCAGTACCAATCATCACTTCCTGATTAACCAAGTTTGGGACTGACATGGGTGAAAAACCTTCTTGAATTAAGATATCCATCGCATATCTCAATAAAGCCTGTTCTAATAAAAAGCCATCATTTTTGAGGTAGTAGCCGCGAAATCCCGCTACTTGAACTCCCTGTTTAGTATCGAGCATATCAAGCTGTTCCATCAACTGGTAATGAGGCAGAGGTTCAAAATCAAAGTGATGTTTCTCTCCCTCTTGATGGATGACTTGGTTGCCAGTTTCATCTGATCCGATAGGCACATCTTCCGCTGGCACATTAGGAATTTGCAGCATTAATTGCTGATACTCCTCCATTGTCACATTATAGTCAGGCTCTACTTGTTGAAGTTGGACTTTGAGTTGTTTTCCTTGTTCTACTAATTCTGGATCAGGTTTTCCGTGACCGTAAACTTGCTGTTTAATAGTATCAGCTACTTGATTCATTTGCTGTCGAATAGAATCTACCTGAGTTTGTAATTCTCGGCGTTTTTCATCCACAGCTAATAATTGGTCTACCAACGTCGCATTAAGATTTTTATGTTGACAGGTCTCTCTGACTTTGTTGGCATGGTCCCGAATGTATTGAATATCAAGCATAAGTCTCCTTTTTTTATCAAAATTCCCTCTCCACACCAAACTCATCATGAATTTGTGTGAAGAGGGCTCAGAGGCTATGTGAGCGGTGCCACCTCTACGTGTTAATTACCAAAAATCCCCAGCCCGAGGCTGGTCCCCGCCCGCCGGCGGGCAGGCGCCTTGGGCGGAAAATTCCAAACTACCCGTTAAGCAACATTGTAGTAGGAATCCAGTTGTTTGATTATTAACCTTAATTCCAGATATAACGGTCTTACCCGGCTCAAGTTGTGACTCTTGGCAGCGTTGACGAGGGCTAATCGCCTAAGATGCTTTTATAAAATGTATGACTATTATACGTTACTCGATCTCTTTTCGGAAATAGGCAATTGTGGGTTCTAAGCCTTCCGCTAAAGAGATAGTTGGTTGCCAATTCAGTAATTTTTTGGCTTTGGCAATATCAGGTTTGCGTTGAGTGGGATCATCTTTCACGGGAGGCAAATGGGTAATTTCCAAATCAGGTGAAATCATTTGGCGAATAATTTCAGAGGTTTCTGAGATAGTATATTCACTGGGATTTCCTAGATTAATAGGTTCTCCTTCAACGTCACTTTCCATATAAGCGATCACCCCTCGGACTAAGTCATCGACATAACAGTAGGATCGAGTAAAAGAACCATTGCCGTAGATTTCAAGAGGTTTATTTTGGAGTGCTCGGACAATAAAGTTGGAAATAACTCTTCCATCCTCTGGGTCCATATACGGTCCATAAGTGTTAAAAATACGAACGAGTTTTAATTTGAGATCAAAATGATGATAGTAGGTGTAGCACAAAGCTTCTCCATACCGTTTCGCTTCATCATAGCAAGCTCGGGGACCAAATGAATTCACATATCCCCAGTAGGTTTCAGGCTGAGGATGAACTGTGGGATCACCATAGACCTCAGAAGTTGAAGCGTAAAGAAATTTACTCTTATGTTTAAGAGCTAGCTTTATTAAATTTTCTGTGCCTACTGAATTAACATGGAGAGTTTCTAATGGACTTTGTTGATAACGAGGGGGTGAAGCAGGTGAAGCCAAGTGATAAATGTGGTCAAAAGCGATGTCAGCGACTGACTCAAGCTGAGTGGGATCAATAATATCGGCCTCAATAAATGTAAGATTGGGATCAGTTTGAAGGGGTTTGATGTTGGTATCCCGTCCAGTAATCAAGTTATCTACCACCCACACTTGATGCCCTTGCTTGAGTAAAGTTTCTGTTAAATTGGTGCCAATGAAACCAGCTCCGCCGGCAATGAGTATTTTCATTCGATGGTTTTCCTTCCGATTGAGTAATAGGTAAAACCAAGTTTCGCTAGATCCGGTGGATCATAAATGTTTCTGCCATCAAAAATAATTGGTTGACGAAGGAGTTGTTTTACTTTTGTCAGATCAATTTGTTTAAACTCATTCCAGTCCGTTAAAATACAGAGAGCATCAGCGCTCTCAACGGCCTGGTAAGGATCGGTAGCGTATGTCAGTTTATCGCCAAATAAAGTTTGAATGTGTCCCATGGCTTCTTGATCATAGACGGTGAGTTCAAAACCTTCATCCAGCAACTTTTGCAAAATGTAGCGTGAGGGGGCTTCTCGAATATCGTCGGTATTGGGCTTAAAACTCAGTCCCCAGATGGCAAGTTTTTTTCCAGGATGATGAGCTAAGACTTTATTTACCAAGTTTTGCTTGGCTTGTTGATTAATGGCTTCCACTTCTTCTAAGAGCGACACATTGACCCCTAACGTTTTGCCGGTGTGGGTTAATGCTTTGACATCTTTGGGGAAACAGGCACCACCGTAGCCAATGCCAGGATTGAGAAACATTGAACCAATTCTCCTATCAGCTCCGACCGCTGCCAACACATCTTCCACATTCGCCCCACTTTTTTCAGCATAGAAGGAAATGAGATTAGCGAAAGAAATTTTGGTGGCCAGCATCGAATTTGAAGCATATTTGATCAATTCGGCGGAGGCTAAATCGGTGACAAATCTCTGCCCAGGAACGGATTCATGAAGCTGGAGTACCACTTCGGCTGCTTTTTGATTTTCTACCCCCACCACGACTCTGTCAGGATGAAGCGTATCTTCAATGCCGGTGCCTTCTCGTAAAAATTCAGGACAAGACGCGACGTCAAAGGTGGCTTTGGTTGGCTTGACTTCTTCGATAATGGACTTTACTTTTAAGTTCGTGCCAACTGGGACGGTGCTTTTACAAGAAACTACCGTATATTTATTGCCTAAATTTTTACCAATATTTTGGGCAACTTCCATTACTTGTGATAAATCTGCTTCTCCATTTTTGCCAGAAGGTGTGCCGACTCCAATAAAGACGAGCTCAGATTCAGCAATCGCCGGATCATACTCGAGTGTAAATTTGAGTCGACCAGCTTTGAGATTACGCTCTAACAACTCTTCTAAACCCGGTTCATAAATTAAGGGATCACCGCTTTTGAGTTTTTCAATTTTGGCTGGAGTACGACCAATTACCCAGACAGTATTGCCAAAATCAGCAAATACACAAGCCGTAACTAAACCTACGTAACCATGGCCAACGATTGTTATTGTCATACATTATTCTTAGTTTGTTTCTCTGTGAGAAATAATTCTGGATGAGAAACCATTTGTTGGTACATTTCTTTTGTTCCCACATCATAATAGTATCCGTTTTCCAGGAGATAGCCTCTTACCGAAATTTTATGTAATAACCAAGGGATAATGCTACCTGGAGAATCTCCATTGTGGGTTTCTGTGAGAAATTGTTGAATCAAAGGTAGACTGTGACGAGGATAGAGATAAATGGGAACCGATGTGATAGTAGATTTGGGTTCAGTGGGCTTTTCTTGAAAATCACTAATCTGGTTACCAGTAAGGACAACACAACCAAGTTGGTCCTTAATTTTATTTTTATCTTTGATGTCGTAGACTACGTTGGTAAACTCATGATGCTGATTGAAAAAGGATAGTAAGTGAGCTAAAGAAATAGAAACGAGAGTATCACTGGGTAAAATCAGCACATCATCTTGCCACTGAAGCAGGTTTAAACTTAATTGAAGATCCCCTATAGCTCCTAGTCTTTGATCAATTTGAGACACTCCATTATTTAGTACTCTCACTGGAAAATGATTCTCTTCTACATATTGCTGATAATGTGGAAAGCAAACATGATTGGTGATCATGGCCCACTCATCCACTTCAGTTAATTGAAGTGCTGATTCTAAGAGTCGACCGATGATTGGTTTTCCTTGGACTTCTAAAAGTCCTTTAGGAAAGTTGTCAGTCAATGGTTTGAGTCGGGTACTAAAGCCCGCTGCCAAAAAGAGGACTTTCATACCAGCTGTTCTCTTTCTACTATTTTTTGAGCCTCTAAAGCAAACTCTTGAACCAACGGGAGGGTATCCATGTCCACTAATTCTTCTAAAGAGTACCACCCCCAATCCTGAATCTCTCTATTTTCTGGTTGGGGTTGCTGATCTCCGATGGAAACTAAATAATCAAGGAGAAGCACATGTCTGCCTGATACATGTTCTGGGTCACCCTGCCCACCGGCAGTCAAGTCCGACCAAACATAGGTTTTAGCAATGGGATAAGGAGAGATAATTTCCACAGACATTCCCAACTCTTCTTGAATTTCCCGTGCCAGAGTTTGTTCTGGACTCTCGCCAAATTCCATGGTCCCGCCAGCGAACTGCCACTTGCCTTCCCAAGTGAGATTTTGAGAGCGCCGCTTGGTCAGTAAAAACTTGCCTTCGTGATTGATGGCGATGGCGTTGACAACGATAATGATTTCTTGGGCTTTTTTCATATTGTATCAAAATATATCAAATATTATCTTTATACATCAATCTTTTTAAATTCAGGTTCGATTTAGCAGATATGGATATCGATTGCTAATTCGTAATTTTGTCAAATTTTTTAAAAGGTGATTAGACTTATATTTTGTCATTCTGAACTAACACCTCTATCAAGCTAACGCTTGATGTCTCCTCTTTAGCAAGAGGAGATTTTTTGGCTTTTACAGAACTTCACTCTCCATACT